>JAZOCR010000033.1:0-5703 GCA_045596605.1 Eubacteriales bacterium
GAGGATATATCAGTTGAAGAAATAGCAGCTATGATGGAATATCCCCCTGATAGCAAAATGGGCGATATAGCTTTCCCCTGCTTTAAGCTTTCAAAGATACTCAGAAAAAGCCCTGTTATGATTGCAGACTCTTTCAGAGATGCTATACTTGCAGACAGTGACTGTGATATTTTTGAAAGTGTTGAAAGTGTTTCAGGTTATCTTAACCTTAAAGTAAGTAACAAAAGTCTTTGTGAAGACGTAGTTAAGATGCTTGAGCTTGGTGAAAAGTTTGGTGCATCAGATATCGGCAAAGGAAAGACAGTTGTTATCGACTACTCCTCCCCTAACATTGCAAAGCCTTTTCATATTGGTCATCTTCGTTCAACTGTTATCGGTCAGTCAATTAAGAATATTTTCAAATATTCAGGCTATGACTGCGTCGGTGTAAATCATCTTGGTGACTGGGGAACACAGTTTGGCAAGCTTATTACCGCTTATAAGCTTTGGGGTGATAAGGAAGATATTGAAGCCCGTGGCATAAAGGCACTTAATGAAATATACGTTAAGTTCCACAAGGAAGCCGAAGAACACCCCGAGCTTGAGGATGAAGCAAGAGCGAACTTCTCAAAGATGGAACAGGGCGACGAAGAGGCTCTCGGACTATGGAAGTGGTTTGTTGATATTTCTATTGCAGAATTTAAAAAGACTTACGAGCTTATTGGTGCCGATTTTGAATCCTGGAGAGGCGAAAGCTTTTACTTTGATAAAACAGATGACGTTGTAAACCAGCTTCGTTCCAGCGACCTTTTAAAATTTGACGACGGAGCATATATCGTTCCCCTTGATGAATACGATATGCCCCCCTGCCTGATTCTTAAGGGCGACGGCTCTACAATTTATGCAACAAGAGATATTGCCGCAGCTATTTTCAGAAAGAATACCTATGACTTTGAAAAGTGCATATACGTAACAAGTGCGGGACAAAGCCTGCATTTCGCACAGTTCTTTAAGGTCCTTGGTCTTATGGGCTACGAGTGGAGCGACAAAATGGTTCACGTTCCCTTCGGTACTGTAAGCTTTGGCGGTGCAAAAATTGCAACACGTACCGGAAACATGGTGCTACTGGAAGAAATTTTTGAACAGGCTATTGAAAAGACAACCCAGATTATCAATGATAAAAATCCCAACCTTGAAAACAAAGAAGAGGTTGCAAAAGCAGTGGGCGTTGGTGCAATTATATTCAACGACCTTTCCAACAACAGAATTCGTGACGTAGACTTCAACTGGGAAGAAGCTCTTAGCTTTGAGGGCAACACAGGTCCTTACGTACAGTACACTTACGCAAGATGCGAGGGTATTCTCGAAAAGAGCGGAAGAACAATTAATTCTTGTGAGCTTGAAATCACAAATACCGCAGAAAGCGCTCTTATAAAGGTGCTTAACCTCTACCCCGAAAAAGTTACACTTGCAAGAAATGACCTTGAACCCTCAATTATTGCAAGATATCTTCTTGATGTATGCGCAGCATTTAATAGATTCTACCACGACTGCCCGGTACTTAAAGTAGAAGATGAAAAGATAAAAAACACAAGACTTGCTCTTGTATCTGCAACCGGAAGTATTTTAAAGAGCGGTCTTACACTTATCGGACTCAAAACACCTAAAAATATATAACTTATTTAAGGAGAATTATTATGTCAGGACATTCCAAATGGAATAACATCAAGCACAAAAAGGAGAAAACCGACTCCGCCCGTGCTAAGGTATTTACAAAAATCGGTAAGGAAATGGCAATTGCAGTAAAGGAGGGCGGTCCCGACCCTGTATCCAATTCAAAACTTCGTGACCTTATTGCCAAAGCCAAGGCAAATAACGTGCCTAATGATAATATCGACAGAATTATCAAAAAAGCCGCAGGCGATGGTGACGGTGCAAACTACGAAGTAATAATGTACGAGGGCTACGGTCCCTGCGGTGTTGCGATAATCGTTGAAGCAACGACTGATAACAGAAACAGAACCGCAGGCGATGTTCGTCATTTCTTTGATAAATTCGGCGGAAACCTTGGTCAGATGGGCTGTGTTTCATACCTCTTCTCAGACAAAGGACTTATTGTAATTGACGGTGAAGACGTTGACGAAGACCAGCTTATGGATGATGCCCTGGAGGCAGGTGCTGAAGATATAATCAACAACGAGGGTACATTTGAGATATACACTGCCCCTACCGACTTTTCAGCCGTAAACGATGCTCTGACAGAAAAAGGATATACATTTATTTCCGCAGAGCAGACAAAAATACCGGCTAACTACGTCGATGTTGAGGGTGAAGAAAATCTTAAGTTTATGACAAGACTTCTTGATGCTCTTGACGATAACGACGACGTAACAAACGTATGGCATAACTGGAATGAGCCTGCCGACGAAGAATAATAATTTTTGAAAGGACTCCCGATTATGAAACTCGAAAAGCTAAACTTTAATACAAGCGACAATGCAGCATACACAAGACCCGTTTTCTGTATTGTTATGGATGGAATAGGACTTGCTCCGGATACTGCAGCAAACGCTGTAAAAAATGCTAAAACGCCTACTCTTGATATGCTTATGTCGAAGTATCCTACACTCAAGCTCAAAGCTCACGGAACAGCAGTAGGTCTTCCCTCTGACGATGATATGGGTAACTCAGAGGTAGGTCATAACGCTCTTGGTGCAGGTCAGGTATTTGCTCAAGGCTCAAAGCTTGTTACAAACTCTATTGAAAGCGGAAAGATGTTCACATCTGATGCATGGAAAGACGTTATAAAGGGTAACACAATGCATTTTCTTGGTCTTTTCTCTGACGGCAACGTACACTCACACATTGACCACCTTAAAGCTATGATTACCCATGCTAAAGCTGACGGTGTAAAGAGAGTAAGAATTCACATTCTTATTGACGGTCGTGACGTTGGTGAAACATCAGCTCTTGAATATATAGTTCCTTTTGAAGAATTTCTCACAAGCATCAACGATGACGGCTTTGATGCAAAAATTGCTTCCGGTGGCGGCAGAATGAATATAACTATGGACAGATATGAAGCTAACTGGTCAATGGTTGAAAAGGGCTGGTATACTCATGTTCTCGGTGAAGGAAGACAGTTTGCAAGCGCAGAAGAAGCAGTTAAAACTTACAGAGCCGAAGCTCCCGTCATTGACCAGGATCTCCCTCCCTTCGTTATCGCTGAAAATGGCGAGCCTATCGGTAAAATCCTTGACGGTGACAGTGTAGTATTCTTCAATTTCAGAGGTGACAGAGCAATAGAGATTTCTAAAGCCTTTGATGAAAAGAACTTTGACAAGTTTGACAGAAAATTCTATCCTGACGTAATTTACGCAGGTATGCTTGAATACGACGGCGACCTTCACATTCCTTCAAGATATCTCGTTTCTCCTCCTGAAATCACAGGTACAATGGGCGAATACCTTGCTAATACCGGTGTAACACAGTATGCTCTTTCAGAAACACAGAAATTCGGTCACGTAACCTACTTCTGGAATGGAAACAAGAGCGGTAAGTTTGATGAGAATACAGAGCTTTATGAAGAAGTTCCCTCAGACGTAATTCCCTTTGAACAGCGTCCCTGGATGAAATGTGCCGAAATCACAGATAAGCTTATAGAAAAAGCTGAGGAAGGCAACTACAGATTTATGAGATGTAACTTCCCGAACGGCGATATGGTAGGTCATACAGGTAACTACGAGGCTACTATCATTTCTGTTGAAGCGCTTGACCTTTGTCTTGCAAGAATACTCTCTGAGGTTGATAAGGTGGGCGGTGTTGCAATAATTACCGCTGACCACGGAAATGCTGATGAAATGTATGAGCTTGACAAGAAGACAAAGCTTCCGAAGGCTGATAAGGAAGGCAACTTCAAGTCAAAGACAAGCCATACACTCAACCCTGTTCCCTGCATTATTTACGACAACAAGTTTGCTGATCTCTACAGCGTAAAGCTTGAAGGTAATTATGGTCTTTCAAACGTTGCAGCAACTCTTGTAAATCTTATGGGATATAAAGCTCCTGATTTCTGGGACGAAAGTATGATTGAAATAAAGTAAGATATGAATAGAGATAATAATATCAGTATAAACGGCGGACTCAGTGCCGCCTTTTATACTTTAGGATGCAGGGTTAATCAGTACGAAACACAAGCTATTGAGGAGCAGTTCCGAAACAATGGATTCGCCATCAAATCCTTTGATGACGAATGCGACGTTTACGTGATAAATACTTGTACTGTTACCGCTGAAAGTGACAGAAAGTCCAGACAGATTATACGAAGAGCTTGTCAGAATAAAAAAGAGAACGCTATTGTTATTGTTTGCGGGTGCTATTCTCAGTCAAGCTCTGAGGAAATTTTGAAAATTCCCGGAGTTGACCTTGTGCTTGGAAACAGCAAAAAAACCGAAATATGTACATTAGCTATAGAAGCACTAAAAAGCGGACTTGCACAAGAAAAGAATTTAGTCGAGAATATTTCACAAATAGAACTGTTTGAAGATGCAACTATTTCAATCTCTGACAGAACACGTGCCTTTGTTAAGATCGTTGACGGCTGCGAAAATCACTGCAGCTACTGTATCATACCATCTGTTCGGGGAAAAATCCGTTCAAGACAAATGGATAAAATTATTAGCGAAGTTAGAAATCTTGCAGAAAATGGATACAAAGAAGTAGTTTTAACAGGCATTGAGACTGCGGCATACGGAAAAGATTTTAATGATGTTGAATCTCCGCTTGCACTACTTATTGAAAAAATATCTGAAATCGACAAAATAGCAAGAATCCGTCTTGGGTCAATGGAGCCTACTGTTTTTACCGAGAGCTTTGTTTGTCGTATTTCAAAACTCCAAAAGCTTATGCCCCATTTTCATCTCTCGCTTCAGAGTGGTTCGGATGAAATTTTACGTCTTATGAAGCGTAAATATAATACTTCGCAGTTTTTCGCTGTTATAGAAAGACTTAAAAAATATATCAATGATGTTCGGATTACTACTGATATAATCGTAGGTTTTCCCGGAGAAACAGAAGAACTGTTTTTAGAAACAACAGAATTTGTTAAAAAATGTGAATTTTCTTTTGTTCATATCTTCCCTTATTCAAAAAGAAGTGGAACACCCGCCGCAAACATGACCGAACAGATAGATAAATCCATAAAAAAGAAACGAGTTTCAATTCTTGAAGACATTATTTACGCACAAAGAAAAGACATTATTAGTAGCATGATTAGCAGAGTTTATCCTGTTTTACTTGAGACAGAAAGTGAAAATGCGATTAACGGATATACACCAAATTATATTAAAGTAAACATTCCGATTAGTAATTCGGAAAATAATTTAAGTGGGCAAATTGTTTCTGTAAAGATTATTGGTCTTGATACTGACTCTGACGGCACACCATGCGCACTTGGTAAATTTACTGATTAAACTATGACTATTCCCCGCAATGTATGCGGGGAATTTTTCATTCCGCCATATAATCTTCTACGTAGCCCTGAAAGTCCTGGGATGTTATATCCCCCTGAAGATCAAAGTGAGTAAACGAATCCGGAACGTCACCGACAATAATCGTTTCTGCAATAACTGTTTCACAGTTGATTGGGACTTCAACATATCTGAAAGGAAAAACAACAACAGCATCGGTGTTTACATCAAATGAAATACGGTAAATTGTCTGATT
>JAZOCR010000034.1:0-3961 GCA_045596605.1 Eubacteriales bacterium
GACATGGCTACGATCCGACTTGCGGCAAACATTGCTATGGCAGTGGACAATTTCAAAAGCAGAGGTTACGCAAAGCTCGGCGGTCTAATACTTAATAAGAGAAACGTCAAAAATGAAATTGAGAAAGTAAACGAGCTTGCAAAAGATATCAACAGCATCATTGCAGGGGAGCTTTCAAGAAGTGAAACTGTTACACTTGCCGAAGAGCTTTCAAAAACAGTAATTGAGGCATTCCCCGAAAGCGAGATGGCAAATGAGTACCGAGTGCTTGCTGATAATATACTTAAAATATGTGAGGAAACAAAGTAATGTGCGCACTTAAAAGAATAGAAAAAGATAACAAGGATAACATTGGAATTAAAGCTGGTAATGCTTCCTTCCCCTCGCCTTTTTCCTCGGGACTTGAATATTCATCACCTGCAAGAGGAACGTGGAATATCGTTCACACGGGAATGCTTATACCTGAAGCCCATCAGATTTTCGTATGTGCCCAGGGATGTCTTCGTGGAGTTGTTCTGACTGCCGCTGAAATGGGTGCTTCTGAAAGATTTTCTACTATAGCAGTTCAGGAAGAAAACATTCTCTCCGGAAACAACGAAGAACTGATTATAGAAGGTGTCACTGATATAATTAATAAGCTTTCAAAGAAGCCACGTGCAGTACTTGTATATACAAGCTGTCTTCATCACTTTATCGGCTGCGACCTTTCTGTTTGCTACAATGAACTCAGAAATCGTTTTCCTGAAATAAAGTTTACAGACTGCTATATGAACCCTATTATGCGCAAAAGCGGCCTTTCACCGGATGCGAAGATGAGAGTTCGCCTTTATAGCCTACTTGACAAGGCTGAAAAGAACCCTAAAACAGTTACAATTGCAGGCGGTGACTTTGCCATCGATAAGGAAAGTGAGCTTTACATGCTACTTGCAAACAGCGGATATACAGTGCGTGAGGTGGCAGTTACTCACACCTTTGATGAGTACCTGAAAATCTCCGAAGCTTCTCTTTGTATTACAACCTTTCCGGCTGCTATGCCTTCCGGCAAAGAGCTAAAGAAAGTACACGGAATGACACATTTGCATCTGCCCTTTAGTTTTGACTATAATGAGATATGTGAAAATTACAGCGTGCTTTGTGATAGTATTGGAGCCAATCTGCCTGATTTCAATCCTTATATTGAAAAGTGCGATAAGGAGCTTTTAAAGCTTAAAGATTATATTGGAAATACACCAATATCCATTGACTATACTGCATTTACAAGACCCTTAAGTCTTGCACTTCTTTTACTGTCAAAAGGCTTTAATGTTACAAAGATTTATGCTGACATCTTTACCTTTGAGGAAGAAAAGGATTTTGAAAGGCTTAAAGAAGCATACCCGGATGTTATGATTTATCCCACAGTTCACAGTTCAATGAGAGTAATCAACCGAGAAAACCGTGAAAAAACCATTGCAATCGGTCAGAAAGCGGCTTATTTCTGCAATACAAGAAACTTTGTAAATATTGTAGAAAATGGTGGTTATTACGGATTTGAAGGAATTTTGAAGCTTTGCCGTGATATAAAAGAAGCATACGACACCGAAAAAGATACAAAAAACCTTATACAAATAAAAGGAATGGGGTGCAGTTGCGGTATATGAAACAAAATGCAAAAATAATTTCTACCTACACCGGTGATACAAGCGGAATATGCTCTGCGTTATATGAGCTTGGCGGTATGGTTGTTATGCATGACCCATCAGGGTGTAACTCGACCTACAGCACTCATGATGAGCCCAGATGGTACGATATGGAAAGTCTGATTTTCATTTCGGGTCTTACGGAAAAGGATGCCATATTCGGCAACGACGAAAAGCTTATAAATGATATTACTGATACAGTAAAAGAGCTCTCCCCCCGCTTTGTTGCAATAGCGGGAACTCCAATCCCTTATATGACCGGCTTTGACTATGAGGCAGTTGCTATGGAAGTGGAAAACAGAACAGGACTCCCCTGCTTTGGCTTTGACACCAACGGCATGCACTCGTATATTCGGGGAGCATCACTTGCATTTGCAAAATATGCAGAGCGTATGTGCAAAGAAACGGAAAAATCAAAAGAACTTTCGGTTAATATTCTCGGTATGACACCTCTTGATTTCTCGGTATGCGGCAGCAGCGAATCGGTTTGTAAAATCTTTGAGGAAAACGGGATTTCCATAAACTCGGTCTGGTCTATGGGAAGTAGCTTTGTTAATATTGAAAATTCAGCACGTGCAACAGTAAATGTAGTAATATCATCTGCGGGTATTGAATGTGCAAAGGTTCTTAATAAGAAATTCGGAACGCCCTACGTTATCGGCGCTCCTTTTGGGAAAGAATTTACCGAAAAAATTTTTAACGAAGTAAAAAAGAGCGCTGTTTCCGGTGAAAATAGAATACTCTTTGAAAATCACACAAGCGGAGATATAACTATTATCGGGGAAAGCGTAACATCTTTATCTCTTGGAGAAGCAATAAAGAATAACACGGGACTTACATCAAAGGTAATATGCCCTCTTGAAACATCTTCTGAAATCTCACCGCATTGTACAAGAGCACTATATGAAGATGAAATAATACCCCAACTAAAAAACTCAAGGTTTATAATAGCAGACCCTATGTATAAGCCGATATGTCCCGAAAGCTCCGTATTCATACCGCTTCCCCACGAAGCCTTTTCCGGCCGTATATACAGAGCAGAAATACCAAATCTCATAAATGATGCGGATAATTTTATAAATAAGTATTTTAACAAGTGAAAGGATTTTAAAGATATATGAAAAAAATACTTAGTGCTGTTTTATCATTGATAATCGTTCTTTCCATGTGCGTTTCCTGCAACAAAACAGATAACACCGGTAAGACGGATAATAATACCGAAACAATAACAGTTATAGACCATCTGGGAAACAGCGTAGAAGTTCCAAGGCAGATTAACAGAATCGTTATCGGCAAAATATACCCACTCCCCTCAGTTGTTTCAATTTTCTTTGACTCGGCAGAAAAAATAGTTGGTATGCCGGAGCAATGTATGTCTGCCGCAAAGAACAGTCTTCTTTCGGAGCTTTATCCTGAAATACTGAATGCCAAAACAGATTATATAAACGGAGCAAGCATCAATATTGAATCGTTGCTTCTGCTTGAGCCTGATGTGGTACTCTACAACGCCGCAGACGTTCAGCACGGAAAACTGCTTAGCGAAGCAGGCATTCCGGCAGTTGCTGTTTCAGTAAACAAATGGAACTATGATGCAATAGAAACCCTTGAAAACTGGATTGACCTGCTTTCACAGATGTTCCCTGAAAACAGTAGGGCTTCTCTTGTAAAATCCTACAGTGATAATGTTTATAACAGAATACAGGAAAGAGTAAATAAACTTTCAGATGAGGAAAAGAAGAAAGTATTTTTCCTTTATCAGTACAGTGAAAACATGATTTCAACAAGCGGAAACAGATTCTTCGGACAGTGGTGGGCAGATGCAATCGGAGCTGTAAACGTTGGAAGCGAAGTAGACAAGGACAATTCTCTTGAAGTAAATATGGAACAGGTTTACAAATGGAATCCTGAATGTATTCTTATTACAAACTTCACCTCGGCAACTCCCGAAAGCCTTTACAATAACAGTATCGGAAGTTTTGACTGGAGCGAAATTGAAGCCGTAAAAAACAAAGAGGCATACAAAATGCCCCTTGGTATGTACCGCAGCTATACCTGCGGTGTAGATACGCCGGTAACTCTTTTGTGGCTTGCTAAAACAGTATACCCAAGTCTTTTTTCTGACGTAGATATCACAGAAGAAACAAAGAATTACTACAAAGATGTTTTTGGCGTAACTCTCACAGACAAGCAGGCACAAATGATATTCGACCCGCTGAAAGATGCTTCAGCATATAAATAAGTAAAGCAGAGGTAAAATAAATGGGACTTAACGAAACAGCAAA
>JAZOCR010000035.1:0-7430 GCA_045596605.1 Eubacteriales bacterium
CGCTTAAAATAAATTATCTTTGTGTTAAACCACAGGAAGAATTTGTTCTACAAATTCTTCAGATATAAGAAAAATTCTTCAGAATTTTTCGTTGTATTATTCAAATCTCACAGCGTAAATGTCGGCATCAAGCATACGAACTTCGAGTACAACTTCCTTACCCGACAGTTTTTCTACTGCACCGTCTTCAAAACCAATCTTCTTGTCAATGGAGTTGCCAAACATTTCACAGCTTTCAATTTTCTCGCCCTCTTTGGTTTTGAGTGTGAAATACATATATCCTCTCGCCGAGGTCGCAATATTTGCATACATATCCTTACCGTCATAAACGAAAGGCTTTGTAACAAGCATTTTTTCTACTGCTCCTGCATGGCGGGAAACAAAGCCGTCACAGCGAAGTGAGTAGCGGTAGAATCTGGTTGGCTTTCTGTCAAGGTGATTCATACCTGCAAAAATAGACATTTCCGGGTCTGCACCTTCTAAATCGGAAGGAGTTTCAATAATGCCTCTTGCTGGATAGCAACTTCCGTAAACCCAGCCCGATTCCTGCTCCTCGTCGGGACGCATAAAGGCTTCGTCGTATTTCTTGAACTTCCAGCCGTGATGGGAAGCCATAAATATACAGTCGGTAATCGCAAGACCCTCACGGGGCTCGAAAATTTTCATTTTCTTCTGTCTGTGCTCTTTACCGCAAAGCTCGTCGTAGCACTTTGTCCACTCTTTTCTTTCGATGTATCTCGTGGGGAAGCCGATAAGTGTCTGGGGAGCTCTGTAGTAGGGCTGAACAAGGCTTGTATAAAGGGGAGTGTCCTCTGCTTCACCAAAGTCAAGCATTTTCGGCTCTGACCAGTTTTTGAAGTCCTTTGATTCTATGTATCTTACGTCACGAATGCCAAGTCCCATCTTCATATTACGGCTTCTGTCACCGGGAACGTGATTCCATCTGAAATAGCAGCGGTACATTTCTGCTTCCTTATCCCAGAAAGCAATATTGAGTGAGTCGTAAGCTGCGTGAAGATGAACCGGCCAGCCATCACGGAAGTGTACGCCGTCCTCGCTCACCATACAAAGAAGAACAAAGTCGCAGTGTACCTGTGTCCAGTCCTCTCCGTCTACGACTCTGCGAAGAACTGCCTTGTACTTTTCGCTCTTTGGACAAGCAGGGTTGTCGTCCTTGAAAACCATAAAGTTGTCAAGACGAGGATACTGAAGCTTGTCAAACAGTATGTTGTTGTCTGTCGAGCCTTCAAAGTTATATATGCCAAGATTCGGACGCACCCAATGAAGTCCGTCGTCGCTTTCCGCATAGCATACTCTTATAACAGTGGGGCTATCCGTTTCCATACCCTGATTGCAGTTCCAGCCAAGATAGTACATACGGTACTTTCCGATGCTGTCGTCATAGAAAAAGTTGTGAAAATTACAGCCGTCACCCTCCCAGGGAGCATCGTGAAGAAAGGTCATCTCACGGCGTACCGGCTGATGTATTCTTTCCTCTGCGGTGGTTCTCTGTGTGTCAATAAGAAAGTCGTCAAAGAAGCACTCTCTTCTTTTTCCTATGTTAATCATATTTGTAATCTCCATTATAATAGATTGTTTGCCCATATTATAACAAACAAAAAATAGGGTGTAAACAAACAAAATGGACTACTTTTGTTTTATCGTGGCTGTTTTTGTTAGCACGATGCGTACTTGTAATTATTTCCTTCTCCATCAGGGAGAGGTGTAGCAAGCAGCGACGAAAAAGTCTTAAGACTTTTTCTTCCTATACCAAGAACCTTATCAGAATAATACTTTTTCTTTACAGAAAGAAAAAGTATTCAAAAAGAAGCTGTTCAGAGGACAAGTCCTCTGAAAACTCCCTTTTGTCACGTAACGACTTTAGTTGGTGTGCAGCTTTTGTTGTCGCAAGATGCTCTCGTAAATTTGGGGGTTAAACCATACTATCAAGAACAGAGTTTGACTTTGAAGTTTTATGTTGATTACAGTGTTGCTCATATATTCAAAGATAGTATGTGCAATTATGTAATCTTTGCGTAGTATTAACTTTGTAGAAAGTATTGGATAGTATGGTTTAACTTCAAAGTAACGAATGTTTTTTCGTGTGCTAAAGTAAGAAATTTATACTAAACTCGTAGCGAGACAAAAGGAGTTCTAAGAGGCTTGCCTTTTAGCGGAGCTTTTTGGTTACTTTTTCTCACTGTAGAGAAAAAGTAACACATCCCCCCGACCTGGCGACGCAGTCGGCTGTGTCGGGCTCCCGTAAACTCACTATTGACATTTACAGGAATATGTAGTATAATGATACTTGCGACATAACTTAATATTTACTCAAACAACAAGCTTGTATTTTATTTGGATAAAAATACTAGCTCATTATACACGTCTTGTTGTATGAGTAAGGTTATGTCGCAGTAACCGAGCTATGTATTTTTTGTGCGTGGCTCCGGCTGCGCACTTTTTTATTTTTGTATTATAATTGCAATTATAAAAAACCAAAGAAAGGAAGGCACAACAATGATATTAAAAGGAATACCACCGTGAAAATACACTCAAAACTAAAAAAACTTGCTCTTCTTGTTGCGACACAAATGAAAAAATATAAGGTGTAACCGATTTCGGTTACACCTTTACTCTTTTGTCGCAAATCACTTTGAAAGATACTCGTCAATAGCCTTTGCTGCAGCCTTACCTGCGCCCATTGCGGAAATAACCGTTGCAGCACCTGTAACTGCGTCACCGCCTGCGTAAACCGCATCCTTGGTTGTCTTTCCGGTGCCCTCCTCAACGATAATACCGCCGTGAGAGTTTACGTCAAGACCTGTTGTGGTTGACTTTATAAGGGGGTTGGGAGATGTTCCGATAGACATTACAACTGCGTCAACGTCAAGGGTGAATTCGCTGTTTTCCACGGGAACAGGTCTTCTTCTGCCTCTTGCATCCGGCTCGCCAAGCTCCATTCTGATGCACTTTATTCCGGTTACAAAGCCGTTCTTCGGGGCACGCTTGTCCTCGGGGTTTTCATATCCGAGAATTTCCACAGGATTTGTAAGAAGTCTGAATTCGATGCCTTCTTCTTCTGCGTGCTCAACCTCTTCACGTCTTGCGGGAAGCTCCTGCATTGAACGTCTGTATACTATGTAAACCTTTTCTGCACCAAGCCTGAGAGCTGTTCTTGCGGCGTCCATAGCAACGTTACCGCCGCCTACTACCGCAACCTTGCCGCCCTTCATAATGGGAGTATCCGGTGTATCAAGGTAAGCCTTCATAAGATTGCTTCGGGTTAGAAATTCGTTTGCACTGTAAACACCCTTGTAGGATTCACCGGGGATACCCATAAAGTTGGGAAGTCCTGCGCCGGAGCCTATAAATACTGCCTCGTAGCCCATATCGAAAAGCTCGTCAACTGTAAGTGTTTTGCCTATAATCATATTGGTTTCTATTTCAACGCCCATAGCGGCAAGAGTATCAACCTCTTTCTGAACGATAGCCTTGGGGAGTCTGAATTCGGGAATACCGTAAACAAGCACACCGCCTGCGGTGTGAAGTGCTTCAAATACCGTTACCTTGTATCCCTTCTTTGCAAGGTCACCTGCACAGGTAAGTCCGGAGGGGCCGGAGCCGATAACTGCTACCTTGTGAC
Source organism: Eubacteriales bacterium (assembly GCA_045596605.1). Taxonomy (GTDB): domain Bacteria; phylum Bacillota; class Clostridia; order Oscillospirales; family CAG-382; genus SIG622. The sequence goes on from JAZOCR010000035.1 coordinate 3,644, forward strand.
CGTTGGGAGCTTCGCAAGCGGGAGTCTCACCGCTGTGAGCCATGTGCCAGTCAGCAACGAATCTTTCAAGTCTGCCGATGCCTACAGGCTCGCCCTTAATGCCTCTTACGCACTTTGCTTCCCACTGGGTTTCCTGGGGACAGACTCTTCCACATACTGCAGGAAGACTTGAATCACGGCTGATAATCTGATAAGCACCCTCGAAATCTCCCTCTTTAATTTTAGCGATAAATTCAGGGATTCTTATGTTTACAGGACAGCCACTAACGCAGGGCATATTCTTACAGCCAAGACATCTGAGTGCCTCGTCAATTGCTACCTCTTCGGAATATCCGAGAGCTACCTCGGAAAAATTATGTGCACGAACCGCCGGCTCCTGCGTGGGCATTTCGTTCTTTTTAGGATTCATATTTACTTTTGCCATCTTATTTTGCCTCCTTTTTGAAGAGGTTGCAGGTTTCTTCGTGAGCGTGACGCTCAAAATCACGGTACATGGTGCTTCTCATCATAGCCTCGTCAAAGTCTACCTCGTAGCCGTTAAAGTCAGGGCCGTCAACGCAGGCAAATTTCGTAACCTTTTTGCCGTCCACGTTAAGCGTTAGTCTGCAGCCGCCGCACATTCCCGTGCCGTCAATCATTATAGGGTTCATGGAAACAGTGCAGGGAACATCATAGGGTCTGCATGCCTCCACTACAAATTTCATCATCACAAGCGGCCCGATGGTTATAACCTTGTCGAATTTCTCGCCGCCCTCAAGCATTTCATTAAGCGGAACACACACGTTACCCTGTCTTCCGTAGCTTCCGTCATCTGTCATTACGTGAAGCGTGTCGGAGCAAGCCGCAAACTCATCTTCAAGTATAAGTAAATCTTTATTTCTGAAACCGATTATTGAGGTTACGGAAACGCCCATTCTGTGGAGCTCCTGTGCTATAGGAAGTGCTATCGCACAGCCAACGCCGCCGCCAACGATGCAAACCTTTGAAAGACCCTCAAGCTCTGTGGGAACGCCAAGCGGGCCTGCAAAGTCCTGAATGTATTCACCTTCGTTTTTGTGGTTCAGCTTTTCGGTGGTTGCACCTACTATCTGGAAAATTATTTTAACGGTGCCAGCTTCTCTGTCGTAGCCTGCAACGGTAAGCGGGATTCTCTCACCCTTCTGGTCAACTCTGAGGATAATGAACTGTCCCGGCATTGCCTTCTTTGCAACATAGGGCGCTTCAATATCCATCATTGTAACGGTAGGATTAAGAACTGCCTTTTTTACAATCTTATACATAGCTTTTCTCCCTTTAAAATTTCGTGCATGTGCGCACGGACAAAAAATCATATAACTTTATAATTATAACTCAGTTTGCCGATAAAAGCAATAGTAATTATCACATATTTTACCTTAAAGGCGAAAAATATTTGAAATTTCGTACAAAAATCAATCACGGCTGACAGTGAGTCTTATCAGAAAATCCTCGTCGTCATACTGCTCTGGGGGGAGAGTGGACTTTGGCGTTCTGAGTGCTGCCTTGTTTCTTGAAACAAATCCGCACTTTCTGCATTTGTGAGTAATGATAAAGCCTTTTTTTGCATCCGGCTCAGCGTGTATCGGCTCAAGTATGCCGCCGCAGTCGCAGGCTCTGTCACCGGGATTTATATCAACGTGGAGCGAACACAGACACCTCGGGCAGTGATTTCTGCTGGTAGTACCAAGGGGCATAACCTCAAAGCCGCAGTTTTTGCAAACAAAGCCGCTGTCATTTTTGGTAAATCTTGCGTTGTCCATATTTAGCCTTTCTCAGTGTTGTTATTTTTTGCTTTTATTGTATCACACTTTCACGGTATTTTCAAGACAAAAATCGAAAAATGCGCTTTTGTGACGTCTTCAAGGCATCTTTTAAATATAGGTAAAAATGTGTGGCTCCGATTAAAATGCCGTAAATATGTGAGTTTAAAAGGATTTAAAGCAATATAGATTATACCAAAACACAGAGGATTTTACAAAAATTAGTATTTTTCGGTACAAAATTACCATGTTCGTAAATGAATTATACTATATTAAATAGTGGCAAATCGAGTAAAATATATGTGAACAAAAAAGAGAGGCAGGTTATCTTAAGCAGGAGGTGGAGCATGAATTACAAAAAATATATCTGTGAAAAGGAAATACCGGGTGGTATTGTTGACGTAAAGAAAAAATCGCTGAAAAGAAACTTTGAGCTTCATTGGCATGATTTTTTTGAAATGACTTACTATTATGAGGGAAACGGATACACAGTAATAAACGGCGAAAAGTACGAAATAAAGCCGGGAACTGCGGTTATACTCGCACCTACGGACTGTCATGAAATAGTTGTTGAAAACCCAATGCTTGAAATAACAGCAATGATACATCCGGATACTGTTTTAAACGAGATAAAGACCGGACTTATATCCGGTGAAGCAGCATCGGTATGCATTTTCCACGATGACGAAAGAAAAAGAATTGAAACGCTGTTTGATATGCTTTACTCTGAGTTCAGACTGCGCAGACACCACGACGTGCTGAATCAAAAGCATCTGATAAATATACTTCTGGTTCTCATATCAAGACGCTGTGATACTCAAAGAGGAAGGGTGTCTGCCAATAAGCTTACCTATAAAAAGAGCGAGCGCAACTTTAAGCGTGCCGTGACGTATATTCTGATGAACTTCATCAGAAACCCAAGTCTTACTGAGGTCGCCGAGCACGTGGGCTACAGTACCAGTTATTTTTCACGTCAATTTCACCAGCTTTACGGAATGACTTACAAGGAATATCTCAGAAAGCTCAAGCTCGGATATGCAAAAAAGCTTCTGATGGCAGGGGATATGAGTGTTGACGAGATAAGCAATAACAGTGGATATGAAACGCTTCAAAGCTTTCTTGCGGACTTTAAGAAAACATATGGAGAAACTCCGTCCTCCTTTAAAAAGAGGCTTATTGAAAGCGAAATTGAAAGTCAGCCTGACGAGGATTTGCCTGAAACAATACTTGAATATTAACAAGTGTAAAGCACAGTGTAAACATTTATTATGTAAAAAATCTTCATAAAAACCACAAAAAAGCACATTGAAATGGGGTTTTTTGTGTGTTATAATTGGCGTACGGCATAGCTCCAAAGGATATGGAGCTTAAAGATTTTTTTATTTCACCAACAGCGAACGGAGGACAAAATGAAGAAAAGCATTAGAAGAATAATCAGCGTAGTTTTGTGCATGATTATGGCAGTAACGTCAGTAGGCGTAACTGTAAGCGGAGCAGAAACTCTGACACTGAAGAATGATTCACTGTTTATAGACGGCTATCCGGATAAAACCTTTATGCCTGACAAGACAATGACAAGAGCAGAGGCAATCAAGGTTACATCCGTAGTTGCAGGATACAGCGCAAGATTTAACCCGGGCAGCGTAAGTACAGCCTTTACGGACATGGTGGACAGCGAGTGGTATGTGCCCAACGTAAAGTATCTTGAAAAATACGGCTTGCTTGACTTTTTCGGCACGACGCTTGATGCAAACAAGGGAATAACAAGAGGCGAGTTCGTAAAGCTCATTTCAAGCTTCATACCCACGAAGGCAGGAAGCAAGTCCTTCCCCGACGTTCCTAAGACACACCCTTATTATAACGAAATAATCAAGGCTGCAAAGGCAGGAATCGTTGAAGGAAACCCGGACGGCACCTTTAATCCGGACGGAACTCTTACAAGAGCGCAGATAGTAACTATTATTGACAGACTTCTTGAAAGAAACATAGTTGACAGCAACACAAGAAAG
>JAZOCR010000036.1:0-4411 GCA_045596605.1 Eubacteriales bacterium
GAGAGGGAATTTGCAATTCTTGCAAGTACCGCAAAATCAGAATATTTGTACATCTCACCATCTTCACGCAAAAACTCAGGGTTGTAAGCCATTTCCTTTATGCGCATAGCAATATACGTTGCCTCATCTGAAAGCTTTTCATCAGAGGTCACATCAATGTTTTGCGCTTCCACAGAGTTTATAAGTACAAGCTCGCAGGGAGCATCAACCTTATTGTCCTCTATCTTTGAGTAAATAAGTCTGTCGTTTTCTGTGTAGTCAGACATAATTTTATCAAACACCTGATTCACAGTGTTTATAACATTCTCTGAACATCTGAAATTGTTTGACAGATATATTTTATGCGTCGTAGAGTGCTTCTCCGTGTCCTCTCGCACGTCTTTAAAGTCTTTTATGTAAGAGCTGAATATTTCAGGCTGTGCACCTCTGAAACGGTAAATACTCTGCTTTACGTCGCCAACGAGAAAACGGTTACTTTCAGTGTTTTTATCAGTATCGTAAGTTGATACAGCTCTGAATATCATATCCTGAACCATATTGGTGTCCTGATACTCGTCAACGTATATTTCTCTGTAGTTTTTTGAAATGTTTTCTGCAAGAGCTGTGCGCTTAAAGTTGCCACTAAACTCACCGGTATCTTCCACAAGGAGTTTTAGAGCATACTGCTCAAGATCAAAGTAGTCAAGAAGCCCCTTTTCAAGCTTTTTTTCAGAAAAACGCCTGTCAAGCTCGTCTATGGTGCTTTTTAGCTCAAGCAGTACGAGTCTGCTTTCCTTTGCAGCAAGCTTTACTATTTCACTGTCAGCACCAAGATAACGCTTCAAAATTGCCTTTATTTTGGCATTGCATTTTGCACGCTGGTCCTTTATTTCTTCAACATACTCCATATCGTCATAATCCTTTATAGGCTTTGAGCGGGAAGCAGTGTAAGAGAGCGCAAGTGCTTTTGCGTTTTCGTAGCCGCTTTCAAGTGCAGAATAGATATCCTGCAGTGAAGCTACATCTTTATCTATTGCATCACCAAGGGTAGGGTACAGCACTTCATCAGCCGAAAGCTCTGAAAGTATGCAGTTGAATTCGGAAATTACTCTGCCAAGCTCGAATTTCAAATCGCTTACCATAAGCTTTCCAAAATAAGTGTCAAAAATTTCATCAGCCTTTTCTACTTCGCTGTATCTGTCAACGTACATCGAGAATTTTTTTTCATATTCTGATACGCCACGAAGCTTGTTGTACAGTGAAATAATTGCAGTAATAAAATTTTCATCACTTTTTGCACTTGAAAGTATCTCGACGGATTTAAGGAATAAATCACCATCCTTGGAGCTTTCGTATTTTTCAGAAACAATGGCTTCAAGTGTGGAGCGAAGCAGTACGTTTATTTCTGTTTCCTCACCCATGCGAAGCTTTGAGGGGAGTGATAAGGCTTCAAAGTTTGAACGTACTATATCAAGACAAAAAGAGTGTATGGTACTTATTTTTGCAAGTCCCATAAGAGAAAGCTGACGTCTTGCACGTGCATTTGCGGGATTGTTTTTTGCGTATTCAGAAAGAGCCTTATAAAGGCGTTCACGCAGTTCACTTGTAGCCGCCTTTGTAAAGGTTACTACGAGATATTCCGATATATCAGCATCGCATTCCGGATCGCAAAGTCTTTCTATAAGCCTTCTCGTAAGTATAGCAGTTTTTCCGCTTCCTGCTGCAGCTGCAACCAGCAGTGTGCCGCCTTTGTCATTTACTGCAATACTTTGATTCTCCGTAAGCTTAAATGCCACAGCCGTCACCTCCTGTGCTTTTTTCAAATACTTCTTCTGAGTATTTTGTCATTTCGTACCTTGTGCCTTCTTCTCCGTGCTCATATCTACAGAAAGGAAGCATGTCGCAAAAGGCGCAGGAATTGATTTCGCATTTATAGGGGTTTTTCATGATTTTACCGCTTTGCATTTCTGATGCAAGCTTTGAGGCAACATCTGCTGCAGTATTAAGTAACTTTCCCATTGTTTCAAGGCTTGTGACGGAGGAATTTGAATAAAAGCTGCCGTCTTTTTTTAGTTTTACCGGAATAAAGTTACCTTCAAGGTTTTTTTCCATCGCACTCAGAACACTGGTGTCGTCAATAAGGATACCGTTTGTCTTGAAAGCAGTTTTTTCATCTGCTTCCGCATCCTCACCAAGCTCAATATTTATTGATGGTCTGTGTATCGGTGTGTAAAGAACGCCGGCGGGGACTGCTTCACCATCACCGTATCTTGTTCCGCAGTTCTTTGTAAGGCTGTATAGATAAAGTAGCATCTGAAGATTTATTCCGAGCGCAACGTCTGAAAGACTAAATTTTTTAGTTCCGGTCTTGTAGTCTACGACTTTTATGTAAACCTTGCCATTTTTCGTATATATGTCTGTTCTGTCAACCTTACCGTTTATGGTAAGTGTTCCAAGGCTTTCTCCGTCCTTTGAGGTTATCGGAATACTTGCAAACTGAACGTCTGCACCCTTGCCGCCTATTGACAGCTCAAAATCAGCCGGAATAAATTCTGCGTTTATCAGCTCTCGTGTCATTGCTGAAACACAGCTATCAAGAGCACCCGATAGTCTTCCGTAAAGATACTTGAAGCGCTTTGTAAGGTTTTTTTGAACATTCTCTGTGCCGATTAATTCGGAAATATACTTTTCAAGAAGCTCTTTTTCTCGCATAACTGCGTATTCTTCCGTGATTTCCTCGCCCTTTTGCTTTTTTTCAGCAAGCTCACACATAAGAAGCTCAAGTATTTTATGAATGATATTTCCGCTTTCTGCAGCACCGAGAGTTGCAACCGGCTCCGGACGAAGTGCAAGAGTGTACGTTCCGAAATAGGAGCAGGCACAGTAGTTGAACTTGTCAAGACGAGAGGGACTAAGAGTGAGGTTTTCACCAAAAATATCCCTTGCCACCTTGGGAGAAAGGTATTTTTTATTTGTGTCAAAGGCTTTTTTTACTGTAATACCTTTTGAAGAAAGATATTCTTCAAGTGCCATTGCAAGCTCCGGACTTTTGGTTCTTGATGCTAAAGACGCAAGGGAACTGTCACACAGGCAAAGTAGATGGTCGAGAGAATCTGATGCATTTTCGGTCTTTAATTCAGAAAGCGCACTGCCGCACATTGAAATGATGCTTGACGGCATAAAGTCGTCACCGGAAGTGGATTTTTCCGAGTAAAGCATATAAAGCCCCTTTTCTGGCGCAGTAATAACCTTATATCCAAGGAAAAGCTCGTCATAGACCTTATCTGCACACGTGCCGGAAAGCTCTAATCCGACCTTTGAAAGCATTTGTCTTTCTTTGTCAGAAAATACGCTGTCAGATGATGGCGTCTTGGGGAATATACCGTCGTTTATACCAAGCAAAATTATATAATCCGTCTTTGATGACCTATAAAGCTCGGCGTCGGATATGCTCACCTCATCAATTGTACCGGGAATTTTTCCGGTATCATATTTGCAAAGTATCATTTCAAATAGTGAGGCGTATTTTTTGGGAGTAATTTTTTGGTTGCCGATTACGTCTGCTATACAGTCAAGAGCGTCCATAATCATATTGTGATAACGTATTTCGTCATCACCTAGATTTTCCTTATTGTACTTGCTGTTTTCAAGAAGACTTACTATTGCCCTTGAAATATCGTTTGCACATTCAGCCGCCTTTATGTCCTCGCCAAAGGAAATAAGGGGAGTCACAAGCTTTACACGGGCGTTTTCTGCAACCACAAGAGTTTCTTTTGCCCGGTCATTCATTTCCGCAGCACTTAAATATCCGTCGGGATTCATAAGCCACTGGGTTTCCGTAAACATTCTGCCCTGTATATTCCAGGTTCTTATGTAACACTCGGCAATATCAGCTTCACGCTGTGAAAGTGTTGTAAGTCCCGTTTTTATAAGCCTTAGTGCTGACTGCTTGCTGCCACTTCTTACAAACTCAAATGCCGCAAGAATATATGCAATTGCAGGTCTTGTAAGAAGGTCATACTTTATGTTGAAGTTATAGGGAATACCGTTTTTGTTTAGCTCTGTGTCCAGTATTCCGTAGTAATTTTCTATATCTCTTGCACAGATTGCAATGTCAGAAAATTTTGCATTACAAAATTTTGTGAGATACTTTACGGTTGAGGTAGCAAAACGTGCTTCCTCGTAAGGATTTTCACACTTAAAAATTCTTACTGAGTTGTCATTTTCACTTTTTTCCTCGTTTTTTGTGCTTCCGGATATTTCATAAGCAAAATTTTGTTCAAGAAGCCGAAGATTTTTGCTTTGGTAACCTTCAGAAAAGCTTAGGTGTATGTCTTCATAGGTGATATGATTATCCCTTGCAAAAGTGCAAATTTTTTCGTAAGCCTTTTTTCTATGTTCAAACAGTATGTTGCTTTTTTCTTTATCCAAA
>JAZOCR010000037.1:0-5493 GCA_045596605.1 Eubacteriales bacterium
GATATGATTATTCGTGGTGGTGAAAATCTTTATCCTCGTGAAATTGAAGAATTTTATCTCACAAATCCAAAGGTGCGTGACGTTCAGGTTGTAGGTGTTCCCGATGAGAGATATGGTGAGGAATGCTGTGCGTGGGTAATACTTAACAAGGGCGAAACTGCCGACGAAAATGAGATGAAGGAATTCGGTAATGCTTCCATTGCAAGACATAAGGTTCCTAAATATTTTATCTTCGTTAATGAGTTTCCAATGAACGCTGCAGGAAAGATTCTGAAGTACAAAATGCGTGAAGAATCCATTGAAAAGCTTAATATAAAGAAATAATAAAAGAAAAATGTAATTTATGAATGAGTTCGATTTTATACGGACTCATTCTTTGTTATTTGATAATGAAAATGTAATTATGAACTCTGTGTAAAAAATCTAAAAGAAGTGATTATTGCTTGAAAACTTTGTTGAAATATGGTATATTATAAATGTTATCTATGTCTTGAGAATAATTCGAAGGGTGGTTTAATGAAGAGGCACAAAAAAATAGTTAAACGGGCTTTGCTTATTATATGTTGCTTTATCATTGCTGGGCTGATTCTTTATGTTGGTGTAAATATTCACGTAAGACATTTTGCTGAAGAATATATTTATAGTGAAGAAGAAATAAATAATTTAAGTGATCTTGACTGTATAATTGTGCTTGGTGCAGGTGTTCGTCCTGACGGAAGTCCTTCACATATGCTTGAAAGTCGTCTTAATATGGGGATACGACTTTATGAAAATAACATTTCGGAAAAATTTCTTCTGAGCGGTGACCACGGCAGAAAAAATTATGATGAAGTTAATAACATGATGAATTTTATTCTTGAAAATACCGATATAGGTAGAAAAGATATATTTCTTGACCACGCCGGATTTTCAACATATGAATCGGGATATAGGGCAAAAGCAATTTTTAAAGTAGAAAAAGCAGTAATAGTAACGCAAAAATATCATCTTTACAGAGCGATATATACTGCTCGAAAAAATGGTGTAGAAGCGTTTGGCGTTGCATCAGACGATCGTGACTGGCCGGGTATTTTGATTCATAAATTCAGAGAGTCTCTTGCAATTTTCAAGGACTTCTGGTACTGTGTGTTCAATATTAAACCAACATATCTTGGGGAAGCGATTCCCGTGTCTGGTAGCGGTATTTTAACACACGATATTGTAGATTAATTAAATTACAAATAGCATTTTTCAATGGAACAGGAGCACTAATGAGCAATAGCAAAGAATATTCCTCAAAGTTTAAAAGTTTTGATAAAATTCCTATGCCAATTTTTATTACTGATACGCTTGGCAAGGTACTATACAAAAATGAATTAGCAAGGAAAAATTATAGCTTCAGAGTGGGCAATAATATTTTTAAATTCGCTGATGATAATGATACTGATCTTGTTAAAAGCTTCATTTGCTCAGAAATTCCTTCAACCGTAGTGTTGAAGAGTGACAACTGGGCGTGTTGTTGCCTTGTTATTCCGAAAATATTTGACGATGGCGAAAGGTATTGTATATATTCATCAATACCATATTCATATGATTTCTTTGAAAGCGCATGTGTTGTAGATAAAAATTCTAAAGTAATAGCAGATTATTTCGATGAATTTGAAAATCATATAAGCATCATATTGTCATCCCTTGAAAATAAAATTGAAAATATTCCTGAAGAAACGCTGCGCATTCTGAAATATAATGCTGTTAAATTAATGCGCTTTGAGAAAAGATTAAGAGCAAATATTTTCCCAAAATCCGGAGAATATTTGCGTATGCTTTCTGCAAACAGCGGTCAGCAGAAATCGGTCGACTTATGTACCTTTTCAAATCATATGTGTAAAATCCTTAATTCTATGTCAAACATCGTTGGCTTCGGACTTACTTATGTTCCGAAGAACTCATATTGCTTATCCAGAGCTGTGCCGGCGGAGCTTGCAAAAATATTTGTTTACATAGCTATGTTCTGCTTGAAATTCAGCTATTCAAACGATACTATTGTATTTGTTACGAGTAATCAGAATGGCGGATGTATTACCTTTGAATCAAAACTTGTAACTGAATATTCCGTAGATTTTAAAAGCTTCGATTTTGCCTATATTTCCGCATGTGCAAAAAATCTTGGTTATAAAATGGAATTTATCGAAAGTCAAAGTGACAGGTTAAGCATAAAGCTTCACGTAAACTATGAAATTTCAGGAGTAGAAAATATTCTTTCTGCGGTTAATACGATTTTTGATGTTACAGAGGAATACATAAAGCGTTCTTGTTTGGAGGCCTTTGAGCTAATTGGTGCTATTAGCGATATGGATATATAAAATGACTACTGTTATGCTTGTGCTTTTTTCTTTTTGTTAATTAAAAGTACTTGAAAATATTTCTTCTTGGCGTTATAATATTTCGAAATCAAAAATTATTTTATGTTCTCTAAGGATAAAAAATTATGTCGCTTTGCGACAATATGGAGGAATATAATGGAAAACAAAAACGTAACCGTTCTTAATCACCCTCTTATAGCACACAAAATTTCTTTACTCCGAGATGAGCGTACCGGAACACAGCAGTTCAGAAAGCTTATTGAGGAAATAGCAACTCTTATGGGATATGAAGCAATGCGTGATCTTCCGCTTGAAAATGTAAAGATCAAAACACCCATAACTACAACAATGACACCCGTTATTGCAGGTAAAAAGCTTGCAATCGTTCCGATACTGCGTGCAGGACTTGGAATGGTAGACGGAATACTTGCGCTTGTGCCTTCTGCGAAGGTTGGCCACGTAGGACTTTACAGGGATGAAGAAACTCACGAGCCCCGTGAGTATTACTGTAAGCTTCCTAAGGACATAAACGAAAGACTTGTAATTATTCTTGATCCGATGCTTGCAACGGGCGGTTCTGCAGTTGCTGCTGTTAATTTCATTAAGGCTAAGGGCTGTACAAATATCAAGTTTATGTCTATTCTTGCTGCACCCGAAGGCGTTGAAAAGCTAACAAAGGCACACCCAGATGTTCAGCTTTACTGTGGACATGTTGATGAAAAGCTCAATGAAAATGCCTACATTGTTCCCGGCCTCGGCGATGCAGGGGACAGAATCTTCGGTACAAAGTAAATACTTTGGTTATTTTAACGAGAATAAAAATACAAAATGTGTGCAATATGTTTATTGCGATGAATTTTTAAATAATGTGAAAATTTTACCAAACTCTCTTGAAATTAACACTTTTTTGTATTAAAATATTTATTGTAAAAATTTATTTAACAGGAGGACATTAAAAATGTCAGTAAAAGTTGCTATTAACGGTTTTGGCCGTATCGGCCGTCTTGCATTCAGACAGATGTTTGGTGCAGAAGGTTATGACGTTGTTGCTATCAACGACCTCACAAAGCCCTCTATGCTCGCAAATCTTCTCAAGTATGACACCGCTCAGGGTGGTTACTGCGGAACAATCGGCGAAAACACACACACAGTTTCCGCTGATGATGAAGCAGGCACAATCACAGTAGACGGCAAGACACTTAAGATTTACGCTGAAAAGGAAGCTAAGGATCTTCCCTGGGGCGAAATTGGCGTAGACGTAGTTCTCGAGTGCACAGGCTTCTACTGCTCAAAGGAAAAGTCACAGGCTCACATTGATGCAGGTGCAAAGAAGGTAGTTATTTCTGCTCCCGCAGGCAACGACCTTAAGACAATCGTTTTCAGCGTTAACGAAAACACACTTACAAAGGAAGACACAATTATTTCTGCTGCTTCCTGCACAACAAATTGCCTCGCTCCTATGGCTAAGGCTCTCAATGACTATGCTGCAGTTCAGAGCGGTATTATGACAACAGTTCACGCTTACACAGGCGACCAGATGATTCTTGACGGTCCCCACAGAAAGGGTGACTTCAGAAGAGCAAGAGCAGGCGCTCAGAACATCGTTCCTAACTCAACAGGCGCTGCTAAGGCTATCGGTCTTGTTATCCCTGAGCTCAACGGCAAGCTCATCGGCTCTGCTCAGAGAGTTCCTACCTGCACAGGTTCTACAACAATCCTCGTTGCAGTAGTTAAGGGCAAGGATGTAACAAAGGAAGGTATCAACGCTGCTATGAAGGCTGCTGCATCTGCTTCCTTCGGTTACAACGAAGACCAGATCGTTTCCTCTGACGTTATCGGTATGAAGTACGGTTCACTCTTCGACGCAACACAGACAATGGTTGCTAAGATTGACGACGACACATATCAGGTTCAGGTTGTTTCTTGGTACGACAACGAAAACAGCTACACAAGCCAGATGGTTAGAACAATCAAGTACTTTGCAGAACTTGCATAAGCTTAAATCATAAATCATTATGTAAAAAGAGCAACCGGGTTTTCGGTTGCTCTTTTATGTTTCAATTATGTTGGGTATCTATTATTCGGCGTTCTAAATTTTTTTGACATAAATAGCTTTTCTTTTGTTCTATTGATGCCGACATTGATGCGGAACTGACTGCTGATTTGGTTGGTGATTATCTCTTTACCGATAAGGATTTCATTAACAAGCTGACCGGGAACAGAACATTGTTCCAAAAGGTTTGGGATGAAGTCAAATATCTGTGCAAGGTTGCTACAGGCAAGGAGCTGACCGCCGTCGAAAAGGTCGAGAGAGAGTTTGCGAGGGCTTGGAAAGAGGTTACGCAAAAATATGTTGATGGATTTAAAAAAGGTAACGTAAACGAAAAAGTCAAATATAGTTTGAACATTAAGCACACAGACGGCGCAGTTGAGAAATTGGCTGACGCAAGAAGGTTGACAAACGAACAAGCTATAAGTTATCTCAACCAGGCAAAGTCGGGAAAATTAAAGTGGAACACATATATCCCTGTGAGAAAAGACACACCGCAAGTGATTATCGACACTTTAAAAAAAGCAGGTGAAAGTGTAGATAACCGTTCTTTGGTAATGCAAGTGCGCAAAGCACAACAATCTATGGCTAAACAGAACAAGGGCGGTAGAAAAACAGCACACGGAAACAATACAAGAGGACACGCCCTGACACCTGAAGAGGTTGTGGAGATAATCAACAATCTTGACAATCCGAATACAATAATACTCCAAACGAATCGCTATAACGAGGAAAGAAAACCTTTGCCAAACAATGTGGCTGTTTTTGTTGAATATAATCGCAATGGTAACGAAGGAATGGCGGTAATTGAGTTTGAAAGTTCTATTGACGATGAATTTGTTGGTAAGGAATTTGGAGATGCGGAATTTCACACTGTTGTTACCTTGTTTGAGCCTGATACAGCACGAGAAGGTATGCCGTTTGATTACGCTGAAGAATTATTGTTAAATCCTAATAATTACGAATTAGAAATTGAAAAAAGGCAATCCACGGAAAGTGCCATCGGGAAGAAACATCCCAACACTTTAAGTGAACTGCCTTTATCCAATGATATTATAACACAAGATTCAGAAAAGTCAAGAGAAAACACAAATTTTTCTG
>JAZOCR010000038.1:0-3553 GCA_045596605.1 Eubacteriales bacterium
GGTGAGTTTAACAGAATTGAAACTCTTAAGGATAGCTATGGAAAGACGCTTAAAAAGTAAGAATAAACGATAAAAAGAAATCCGCCGAGAGTAAGCAAATGGTTACTCTCGGCGGATGTTTACTTATTCGGGTAATTTGTCACAAAACATCAAAAGATTTGACGTTACTTTTTCATCCTCTGTAAGAGGTCGAAACGTACCATTCTCATAAAGAATATCCATGACCATCAGCGCCACAGTTCTTCCGACAAAGCTACCTGTGTTAGAATTTACTACAAGTTCTCGCATTTGAGGTGGGTAATCTTTTGCAATCAGCACCGCTTGCTCCAATGCATAGTCTGCGAATGTTTTCTTAAGTTTTTCATCAAGTGATGGCAGACTTGAGAAAAACTCAGTTTGATCACCACGCATTACCATAATGTTAACTTTATTATCTTTGGTTAAATATCCTCGATTTTTCAGGCGATCAAATTTCTCCTTGTTTGCGGGAGTATCCTCTATATTTCCTGTCATAAATTCATACAGATATTCATAATCCGAAGTACGATTATTTGCCCAAGTGCCCTTGCGTGAGCAATAACATGTATCGATCGACCAGGAATACACCGACGGATATTTTTCAGACCAACGAGTCATATCACCGCAAGCCCAATAGGATGGATAACTTTTTGACGGAACATAGTCCGGATCTCTCTGCGTTGCAGGAATATCAACGTAAGCAATAAAATCTCCGCCAGCCAATGTCTTGATATAGTATTGCGAAAGGTCTGTTTTTAGCGTAATGCTGCATTTGTTGGATATTGCGTAGAATATTACGGCAGCTTCGAATAGTTCTCGGTTTCCGCTTGGAATATAAATATCTTCTACATTTGCGATAGCTGCCCGTACCTTTGGTACATATTCCCGAATTAAAAGATTGGCTACCTCCATTTGCTTTTGCATGCGCTTGTCTTGCTGTTCAAGTGAATATGTTTCGGGATTAAACTCTACGTATGTCGTATAGCGATTTCCTGCCTGCCTTACCAAAAAACCATTTTCCTCAAGCTCCTTAACTGTATCCTCAATATAAACCGGAGTAACTCCCAGTTCCTCTGCGATTTCTATCATTGTTTTCGGAGAATGATAAACACTATATACGATATTGAGATTTAATTTGTTTCCTAAATAATACTCGGGGCCGCTGTTGTTTCCGGGATTTCCACCGTGACCAAAACCTTTTGCTTCAATTGGCTTGATGCCAAGCTTTCCGATTTTTCTTTCCATTATAAAACCCTCCTTCAATTCATTTCTGGCTTTGTTAAGATGCCATTTAATTGTACCCTCGGGAATTCCTATTTCTTTTTTGATAGTAGAAATTGACTTGTTTTCATAATAAAAAGAATAAACGATTTTACGACGCATTTGTGTTAAAAACGCAATCTCACGCCGCAACAAAGCAATCTCTGCCTCGGAATCTTCATCCAAAATAGGCGTGTCATCGAGAATAACCATACTGTTTATCGAAATGCCTTCCAGTTTTTTCTTGGAAGATACAAATTTTGAATAAACGTGCTCGGATATTCGCCAGACATAGCCGTCCATATTTAAGATTTCCTTTGCGGAAAGCAAAGACAAATATACTTCCTCAACAATATCGGAGCTTAATTCTTCCGCTTCATCAAAGGAAAAGGCTTTTTTTATCGCAAAGCCGTAAATTTTAGGCAGATATTCGACAATCAATTTGTCTGCTTTTTGTTTGTTCATTTTATTACCTCGGTACCGTTTGCCTATATAGTGGAAAGAAATGCAAAAAGGTTGGCACTTTTTAAATAATTATATCATAAATTTGTGAATTCGTCTATGTAATCAATGTATAACTTGCTTTTATGTCTACAAATGCACTGCTTGCGAGAAGAAAAGGACAGAGAACATAAAATTCTCTGCCCATTTTCTGCTGTTGGGATATTCAATTTTGTAATGCTCTATCGAGCTCTGCTAAGGATTTTATGTGCTGTTCTATTCCATTACAAACCTTATTCCCTTACAAATACCACATGACGCAAAGGATAGAACATACCAAAGCGCAAAGAACGGCAAACAAATCTGCCCAAAAAGATTCATCGGCATATTTGAATAGTCCCAAACATCAAGCCTCAGCAGCACGTTCAACACAAGACCGAAGCACAGTTCAAGCGCAGTAATTATAAAAGCATAAAAAATACACCTTATAAAAATTGACGTTTTCTCACTTAGCTTTTTTTCAAAAATAAATATTATAAACATACAAATACCGCCAAGAAAAAGCATTGACGGATGGGTATATCCTCTCCACAAAATTTCAAGTGCTCCGTATACGAACGCCCCAAAAATAAATGCAATTATGTTTCCTTTTATAGTTGCAATTTTCTCCAAAATTTTCGCCTCCCGCATTATTCTTCTACAGTGAGGGAAAATTATTCGTAAAAATTTGACAATGGGAGGGGAGTGTGGTATAATGAGGGGGAAGTTTTTGTTATTGGCTTGGTGTGAGGCTATAAGGATTGTCGAAATTTGTTGAAAAGAGGTATAATATGAAAATTATAAAAAAGGTGTGGGGAATTATTCCCGGATTAGCAATATCAATTTTGATTGCAGTAGTGGCAAAAACAATTGAAAGCCGTCTACCAATACATATTGTGGGAGCATCGGTTATTGCACTATTTATAGGAATGATAATTAATCATTTTTGGAGGCCGGATTTCTTGAAAGCAGGAATCAAGTTTGCATCAAAGAAAGTTTTGAAATTTGCTATTATTCTACTTGGCGCTTCTCTCAGTGTTGGGGTGATTCTTTCCGTGGGTAAATTATCATTGATGGTAATGGTTTTCACTCTTTTGACTTGTTTTGGCGGAGGTTTCTTTATAGGTAAGGCTTTGAAGTTAAATTGGAAGCTATCAAATCTGATTTCAGCAGGAACCGGTATCTGTGGAGGTTCTGCCATTGCGGCTATTGCCCCTGTTATTGATGCAAAAGATTCTGATATTGCTTATGCAATGTCAGCAACTTTTTTGTTTGATATGGCAATGATTATATTGTTTCCTATAATGGGCAGAGCTTTGGGACTAAGCGATATGGCTTACGGATTATGGGCAGGTACGGCAGTAAATGATACATCAAGCGTGGTTGCTGCAGGGTATGCTTTTAGCGAAGGTGCAGGCGATTTCGCTACTATGGTTAAACTGACAAGAACACTTAGTATAATCCCGACAGTTTTGGTGTTTTCTTTTGTAAGTTTGAGGTTAAAACGAAAAGAAATATCTGATGCTTCATATCAGAAAGTTAATATTTTAAGGCTGTTTCCATGGTTTATTTTGGGTTTTTTGGCTTTGGCAGCAGTAAACAGTATGGGAATGATACCGGCAAATGTTTCATCAGTTGCTAAAGATATAAGTAAATTTTTGATGGTTACTGCACTTGCGGCAATAGGATTAAACACAAGCTTTAAGGATATGAAAAAGTCCGGAATAAATCCAATGATTCACGGATTTATAATATCAGCACTTGTAGTCATTGTTGCCATTTGTGTTGAGTGGTG
>JAZOCR010000039.1:0-4548 GCA_045596605.1 Eubacteriales bacterium
CTCCCTCAGCCACCTTCGGTGTCAGCTCCCTCTCGGAGGGAGCCTTTTTAGCAATTACCACTTTATCTTTCAAAATCAACTTGGTTCCTCGCTCTGCTCGGATAAAGAAACCGGGCAAAGCTAAAGCTTTTTGGAACCACCAGCACTGCTGGTGGTTTTCGTTTAACAAAAAAATCCCGTCGGCGTTTTATACCGACGGGACGACTATTGCCGTGTTTCCACCCGAATTTATGCGAATTTTCGCACCTCAAACTTTGTTTTCACAAAGCCTTCGCTTTAACGCAGCATACGCCGACGGTTTTTTACCCCGCCGAAGCTCAAAAGTGGTAAGAACAAGCCCTTTGCATACGCAGCTTCCACCAAAGTGCCGCACTCTCTTGATGCAAGGTTCTTTGTTCCCGTGTCTTTTTCAAAGCATTATATTACTATAACATTATACTCCCGATTTTTCCGTTTGTCAAGGGGGAATTTTTTAAGTCATTTTTTTACTGAAGCACGTCTGCTAAAAGCTTCGGAGATTGATTCACCGCACGTGTGGCAACTATCTTCAATCTTTCCTATATGGATAGCCATATATGCCTCTCCCGATGTCGAGAGGTGGCACGACGAAAGGCGTGCCGGAGAGGGAGTTAAATGTTATACCCTCTCAGTCAGCTTCGCTGACAGCTCTCCCATAGGGAGAGCCGTGTGCGGTAAAATTGTATATATTTAAAGCTTTTCTATAAATCTCTTGAGTATCGTTGCAACCTGTGCTCTTGTGGCTGTCCCCTGGGGAGCAAGCTCGACATCTGTCATACCGGTTATAAGTCCTTCGCCAACCGCCCACTTTACTGCGTCCTGTGCATAAGGAGCAATCTTTGCAGAATCGGTAAACTTTTCAAGGTCACCGGATGCTGCAGTTTCAATCTTAAGGTAGCTGCCTGCAAATCTGTAGAGAATTGTTGCAAGCTGTTCACGGCTAAGGCTTGTGTCCGGAGCAAATTCGCTCTCGGTAACGCCGTTTACGATGCCGTTCTGCTTTGCCCAGATTACTGCGTTTGCATAATATGCGTCCATACTTACATCAGAAAAAGGAGCACTCTTATTTACAGCAGGCTCGCCTACGTATCTATAAAGAACTGTTACAAGCATAGCTCTGTTTATATTCGCATTCGGTGCAAAGCTTGTATCGGAAACGCCGTTGAAAAGTCCTTCGCTTACCGCAAACTCAACTGCGCTATAATACCAGTCCGCTTCGGTTACGTCCATAAAGGGATTTACAAAGGTGGAAATACCAAAATTTTCGCTAAAGCTTACAGAAAGAGCTATTTCATTTACACCCTCTATGCCGTTTCTGAAAGCTGTATTCTTTTCGTTTGCGCAGTATACACCGGAGGCATAGCCCTTTACGCTTGCATCGGAGGGTGCATTTTCGGAAAATTTAATAATTTCCGCTCCCTTTGCACCAAGGTCTGCAAAAGTCTTTCCCTCGGCAAGCTTAAAGCTGAAGCTTGCAATCTTTACCTTCTCTTTTTCCGCTTCTACGTATTTATCAAGTCCGCCCACGTACCAGGCAAAGAAA
Source organism: Eubacteriales bacterium (assembly GCA_045596605.1). Classification (GTDB taxonomy): domain Bacteria; phylum Bacillota; class Clostridia; order Oscillospirales; family CAG-382; genus SIG622. Next base: position 1,562 of record JAZOCR010000039.1, read on the forward strand.
AATTCGCCCTTTTCCTCGTTTACAAGGTCGGAAATTTTATTTGTTTCGGCTGTCACGAAAACGCCGTTTTCCGTTACGATGTCACTTATGCTTTTAAAAGAAGTCTCGCCGCTTTTATTTATAAGCACGAGAAGATTTTCGTCATAGTCAACGCCTACCTGACCTACGCCTGCTCTGCCGCCGGAAACGTAAAGCTCGGTTGTAACTGTGCCGTTTTCCTCGTCATATGTATTTACAAGTACATAACCGGGAGCGGATTCCTCTGCGGCAAGGGTGCACACTGAAAAAGAGCAAGCAAAAAGGATAAGTGCAAGCAGAAGCGTAACAATATTTTTAAGCTTTCTCATATTTTATAATCCTTTCAATAATTATAGTAATAATAGTATAAATGAAACAAATGTAAAAATCAATATCTTTTTTTTATTTTCTAAATATAGTGTCAGAATATAACAATTTTGTGTTATTTTTTACATTAATTACGTAATTCAACGCACATACACGCCAACACATACTAAGTTTTCAAAAAAGAGACTGCACATAATTCGGATTTTTTGCAGATTTTCAAGCTGCCTCTATAATAGAATTATAATCTATAAAAAAAGGAAAGTCAAGTGGAAAATATTTTTCTCTCACAGCTCGCAAAAACGTCATTTTTGTTGAAAATCCAACATACTTGACAAAACGGGTATAGTATAATGGTCTCACAGGAAACCGAAAGGAGCACAAATTATGATAAGAAAAATAATAAAAATCGACAAGGAAAAATGCAACGGCTGCGGCGCCTGTGCCAGCGCCTGCCACGAGGGTGCAATTGAAATGATTGACGGCAAGGCGGCTCTTACCCGTGAGCATTACTGCGACGGACTCGGGGACTGTCTGCCCGCCTGCCCCACAGGTGCAATTTCCTTTGAGGAAAGAGAAGCGCCGGCATATGACCGGGCGGCGGTGGAAAGGGCTAAAAAGCAGAAAAATGCGAGCACCTTGCCCTGCGGCTGTCCGGGAATAAATTCAAAAAGAATAATCCGGAATGAGTCTTGTGAAGCGGCAAATACGGCTCCCGTTACAAGCAAGCTTTCACAGTGGCCTGTGCAAATAAAGCTCGTGCCGGTAAATGCGCCCTATTTTGACGGTGCAAAGCTTCTTATTGCCGCCGACTGCACCGCTTTTGCATACGGTAATTTTCACAACGACTTTATAAAAAATCACGTAACTCTCATAGGCTGTCCAAAGCTTGACGGAGTAGATTACGCAGAAAAGCTCACTCAGATTATTGAAAACAACGACATAAGAAGCGTAACCATAGTACGTATGGAAGTCCCCTGCTGCGGCGGGATTGAAAACGCCGCAAAGACTGCTCTTAAAAACAGCGATAAATTTATCCCCTGGCGAGTAGTGACAATTTCAACCGACGGAAGAATTTTAGACTGAAATTCAATGCGGATATAAAGATGCGCAAGCCTGCAAAAGCCGACTTGCGCATTTTTGCGTAATTTGAAGAAGCCTTATTCACTACCCGGAAAACCAGCAACGTGGAAATCAAAAACCGAATAGTTATGTATCCTATGGGCGCAGCGTCACTGTTTGACCGGTTTGAGATTGCCCTGCTTTTTTAATTTCTATATAGTGTATCACAGCGGCAACGACATCAGCGCAGAATACAAACTGAAGAATGGCAAGTATGACTGTTTTTGCAGTCAAAGGTGCCCTTTTGTCTTTGACATCAAGAATTATCGAAGAAAGTCCCAAAACTCCCGTCATAAGTATAGAAAAGCAGTCAGCCCAAAAGAACAGAAAGCTGAAAGCGACAGTAAAAATTGTAATAAAGCAAAACAATCCCATAACAAAAACACCAATATATGCAGGTATTTGCACAAGCTTTATTATCATTACCCATTTTGACATTTCGCCGGGTCTGAACCGCTTTTTGGTGCAGAGAATCAATATTGCTATAGTAGCCCAGAAAACAACAGACGGAGAAAGCACAAATATAAAGAATGCCGAAATCATTCCCGCATCCATGGGAATCTTAAAAAATCTTTCTCCGCCGAAAAACAGCAGTGCCGAAAGCAAAACTAAGTAAGGATACAGCACCACCGGAATAAACAATAACTTTTTGCCCATATGCAAAGCTCCTTTGATGAATTATAAGCACACTATATTCTATGGTTTTATTTTAGCATACACCTTGGCAACAGTCAAGGTGTTTTTTTAATTGGGGTAATATTTATACAAACAACGTTGACTTTTTTACAATAATATATTATAATATTTTTGTCTTTAATAATTACTAAAAACGAAAGGAAAAACGGCAATGAACAACACCGACAAAAAGTACGAAGCATTATTTACCCCCTGGAAAATCGGCAACGTGGAAATCAAAAACCGCATAGTTATGTGTCCTATGGGCGGAACGTCGCTGTTTGGCTGGTTTGAGCTGGGTGGCTGTCACTTTGACAAGGAGGCGGCAAAGCTGTTTCTTGAAAGAGCAAACAACAACGTAGGTCTTATTATCCCCGGTATTGCGCCACTGCGTGACACCTTCTGGGGAAAATGGCTCTGGCAGAACCCGAAAATGTTTGAGGACCTTCGTGAATTTATGGATGAAATCCACAAGACCGGTGCAAAGCTGTTTATTCAGCTTACGGCAGGCATGGGACGCTCCTGGGCGATTACCGAGCTTATTGCTCCACTTCACAAGAACAAATTCACCCGTGCTATAATAAAGCCAATTATCGACACCTCCCACGAGCTTGCTTCTCCCTCTGTGCAGCCCTCCCGTTGGGCACACGACATTGAGTGTCCTGAAATGACCGTAGAGCAGATACACGAAATAATCGAAGCATTTGCAAAGACCGCAAAGCTCTGCAAGGATGCGGGCGTTGACGGTGTTGAGGTGCACGCAGTGCATGAGGGCTATCTTCTTGACCAGTTTGCAATAGAGTTCTTCAACAAGCGTACCGACGACTACGGCGGAAGCTTTGAAAACC
>JAZOCR010000040.1:0-15820 GCA_045596605.1 Eubacteriales bacterium
TCTTCTCTCTTCTGGAGACCTTCGCCCTTCTTGAACATTACGAAGCTCTTAACTGTGAGGGAAACGCCTGCTTCCTTAGCAGCAGATGCAACGTACTTTTCAACGGACATAGATTCGTCCTTAACATATTCCTGCTCAAGGAGACATACCTTAGAGAAGAACTTGCCGATCTTGCCCATTACGATGCCGTCAAGAACCTTTTCAGGCTTGCCTGCCATCTTGGGGTCGTTCTTCATCTGTTCAAGGATGATGCCCTTTTCTTCGTCAACTACATTTGCAGGAACTTCGTTTCTTGTGAGATATTCGGGTTCCATAGCAGCTATCTGAAGAGCTACGTTCTTGAGAATTGCGTGAACGTCGTCATTATCTGTTTCTGTGTCACCTGTTACGATAACACCGATTGTGCCGCCGCCGTGTACATATGTGCTGGAAATACCGTCAACAACGATGAAGCGTCTGATTGTGAGCTTTTCACCGATTGTGAAGATTTTTTCCTTGAGAACTTCATCAACAGTTCTGTCTTCGCCTATAAACTTTGTAGCGAGAAGAGCGTCAACGTCAGCAGGTGCCTTTTCGAGAATTGTCTTAAGAAGACCTGTTACAAATTCCTGGAAGGAAGCGTTCTTTGCAACGAAGTCTGTTTCAGAGTTAACTTCAATCATAGCAGCCTTGTTTCCGTCTGCGAGAATAGAAACAATACCTTCAGCGGCGATTCTTGCCTGCTTCTTATCAGCAACAGCCATACCCTTTTCACGAAGAATCTTAGTTGCCTCGTCCATATTGCCGTTTGCTTCAGTAAGTGCCTTCTTGCACTCCATCATACCGATACCGGTCTTTGCGCGGAGCTCCGCAACGTCTTTAGCTGTAATTGCCATTGTATATTCCTCCTGATTATCGTAATATTAATTATTGAAAGATTATTCAGCAGCTACTTCTTCAGCGGGAGCCTGTGCTGCTTCTTCAATCTGTTCGCCCTGTCTTCCTTCGAGAACAGCGTTAGCCATAACGGAGAGAATGAGCTTGATACCACGGATAGCGTCGTCGTTTCCGGGGATTACGTAGTCAACTTCATCGGGGTCGCAGTTTGTATCAACGATAGCAACTACCGGGATACCGAGCTTCTTTGCTTCAGCAACTGCGTTCTTTTCCTTCTTGGGGTCAACGATGAACATAGCGGAGGGAATACTCTTCATATTCTTGATACCGCCGAGGTTTCTTTCAAGGTCGTTGATTTCCTTAACGAGAGAAATAACTTCCTTCTTGGGAAGAAGATCGAATGTGCCGTCATCTTCCATCTGGTGAAGCTTGTTGAGTCTTGCGATGCTCTTCTGAATTGTCTTGAAGTTTGTGAGCATACCGCCGAGCCATCTTACGTTAACAAAGTTAACTCCTGCTCTTTCAGCTTCTTCCTTGATAGCATCGGAAGCCTGCTTCTTTGTACCAACAAAGAGAATGTTGCCGCCTTCCATAGCTACTTCACGAACGAACATGTATGCTTCTTCGAGCTTCTTAACTGTCTTCTGAAGGTCGATGATGTACACGCCGTTTCTTTCGGTGAAGATGTACTCAGCCATTTTGGGGTTCCATCTTCTTGTGTGGTGTCCGAAATGAACTCCCGCTTCCAGGAGCTGTTTCATTGATACTACTGACATATTATGTCCTCCTTGGGTTTTACCCTCCACACCGCTTTGGATTTTACGGAAGAAAAGCACAGATCTGCGCCACCCTTTCCGCATACGGTGTGTGTGTTATTTGTGTGAGTATGTGTTTGCACATTCACCGAAATATTCTACCACAGATATAATATAAAATCAAGCACAAAGCATAGGATTTACATTTTTTTTACATTTTGTCGTAAAACCAAAGAAAGCCACGGATTATTCCGTAGCTTTTATATTCAAAACGCCCTCTTTATCCTCCACAACCTCAAAATCCTTTGCATCACGGGGAAACACAAGCTCATCGTCATTGTTGCGCACGCAGATGCCCACAAAGCCGTCAAGCTGCTCGGTGTAATACGCAAGATAAAACTCATCATAGTAAAATTCCACCTTATGACAAGCGCCGTGATGTATTCCCGCATCTCTGGGCACTTCCTCGCACATAGCGCAGTTTCCGCAGCCCGCTTTTTCTGCATCGTATATTGTATAATCGTGCTCGTCGCCGATAAAGCGCACGAGCGCAGGGGTGTCCTCGTTTATTCTTTTTTCGTCTATCATATATGCTTTCCTTTCGCAAAATCGTTTCATTGTAAATAGAGTTTCTTAAAAGCAAATCCATAATACCACAGAGATGTGAATATTTCAAGGGGTGTTGAATTATTCATAAGTTTGTGGTATTATATAGTTGCCACACAATTTAATCAACAAATTTCTACGATAGCTCTCTATTTTTATAGGGGGTTTATACCCATTTTCATTTGCGTGTTCGTTAAGTCTGAATTTGGTAAAAATGCAAATTCCGCTTGATGAACACGGAGAGAATCGTGATTTGTTATGAATTGTGTGGCAACAATAGGAGTTTGCATTTTTCGGGTGCGTTCTCTTATTGGGGCGCACCTTTTTTATGAGGAGGTGAAAATAATGCAGATGTGTCCGAATTGCGACAAGGTATATGACGAATCAGAATATACTAGTTGTCCGTATTGTTCAGGTGAATTAGACGATGACAAGGGTGAGAGATATTATAAGACCTGCCCTAACTGTGATGGTATTATGTACTGGGACGGTTCTTGGTAATGTACTAATTGCGGTCACGAAATTGTTTCCGATGAGGACGATAACGATGGCATCATAGAAGGCTAATTCATCAAAAAAACTTGAATTTGACGGAGGGAATTATGAAATTTCATGGACTAAATTATTATTCTAAACAACCACAAAGAATATTTGACTTTTACAAAACATTAGGATTTAGAGTTCATCAAGAAAAAGAGTCTGATAATTATTTTGGAGCAGCACTTGCTCTTACAGATGAACAAGAACCGCTTATGTGGATATGGTCAATACCTGAAGGCGAAGAACAACCTTGTTGTAATAATTTGTATTTCACCACAAACGGAAAAGTATATGAAATTTACGAAAAAATAAAGGCTGCAGGAATTGATTGTCCTGAGCCGATTAAAACATCTTGGGGCGGCGTGGAATTGATAGTGACAGACCCTGACGGGAATACAATTCTTTTCTTATAAACAAGAACATAAATTAAGGAGAAAATGTATGAGGTATACATGGCTTGACGACTATTTGATGGCTAAACCTGCGGTTACTAAGGATTTCAAGCCGGAGTGGAATTGGATTCGATATTTTATAGGCGGAAAAATGTTTGCGGCAGTGCTACTGGACAAAGAAGCTAAACCATACTACATAAATCTGAAGCTGCATCCTCTTGATGGAGATTTTTTGCGCAGTCAGCATAAAGATATCGTGCCGGGATACTACTCTAACAAACAGCACTGGAATTCTATTAATCCAGATGGTGCGATACCAGATGAATTATTAAAGGAAATGCTGGATACATCCTACGAACTGGTTTTGCAAGGTTTGAGCAAAAAGAAAAGACAGGAAACTCTGGTTACAACTTATTGCGGGCTGGACTGTACAGGCTGTGAGTGGAAAGAGTCTTGTAATTGTAATGGGTGCGTATCTTCAAAGGGATTTCCATTTCACTGCAAAGAGGAACCTTGTCCTGTGGCCATCTGCGCTATAAACAAAGATGTTATGTTCTGCGGTATGTGTAAAGACTTTCCGTGTCAACTGTTAATAGATTACTCCTGTGATAAAGAACACGGAGATACTCCTAGTGGAGCGCGAATTGAAGCTTGTCGATTGATTAAATCCTTGCTAAAAAAGTAGTTGTATAAATCAAAATATGTCGAATAGATGAGAGCGGAGGAAAATCCTCCGCTCTTGTTATATTTTGGAAGCAACCGACAGTAAAATTAGCAGAAGCATAGAGATGTTTTATATTTTTGTTTTGCGTAAGCAAAACTACCTAACTTCTTCCTTATTCACTATTACTTATTACTTCCCAAAAAATCCGTACTAAAATATTTTTAGTGAATAGTGAAAAGTGAATAAGTAATAAGTAAAAAATCCGCACACTATCGTGTACGGATTTTTTGGAGCTGGTGACAGGAGTCGAACCTGCAACCTGCGGTTTACGATACCGCTGCTCTGCCATTGAGCCACACCAGCATTTTTCGGCAATGCCACGCAGTCGGAAGCTTCGGGCGACCGACGGCAAGATGAATAAACCGCTGTCTTTGACAGCGTGATGTATTATATCATAACTTTTCCTTTTTGTCAAGTGAAAAAGCCGTAATGTGTTCAATTTATTTTTCTATACCTTTAGCTGCATATATTTTAAAAATATGGCAAAAATACCTGAAAAAGCAAAACAAATTCGGAGGGCACATCACTTGATTAAAGGCTGTTCAAAAAAAGTAATAGTAGTAAAAAATACGGGAAGCAATATGTTTGAAGAAGCGTATTTTATAATAAATCCAAAGGAAAACGCAAGAAAGCACAGCGATTTTCTTGCGGAAGCAAACAGAATTATCGCACTGCGCACGGGAGATACGCACAGTACACCCACGAATAAGCGTGCGGTGATTCGTGGAGTTTTCCTTCTCCTATCGGGTTTTCTTATAGGAGTATCCTCGGCAATTACCTTTTCCTTTATACTGACATAAAAAGCGGAGGAAAATCCTCCGCTCTCATTTATTTCGCCAAATTTTAATTAGTCTGTTTGCTCCATAATCTCAATTATTTGCTCAATAAATTGTTCTGCATTTTCCATGCGATAAATTTTAGCATTGATTCTGATTTTTCCCGATGATGTCACAAAAATTTCACCACCCGACGTATTATCACCAAGCACATAAATAGAAAGCATTTTATCCCCAAGTCCAGACATAGAGCCATTTGAAAACAGTGTGCCAAATGTTCTTCTGTAAGTGTATTTCTCAAATAAGGTTAAAATGGCGCATTCTTGTTCTGTGGTAATATCTTTATATTCAACAGCATCGAAGCCCGGCTCGCCATTTCTAATTACATGCTCAATCATACTGCTTATCTTACCATTCTCGCTTACAGCGTTTGAAAGCGACATGGGTTTGAAATACGCAATAACGCAAATCAGCAGCGCAATAGCAATTCCTATAAGATATATAACTCTCTTTTTCATACTAATAATTTCCTCCGTTAAATTCCAATTTATCTAACAGTTATAAATATCTTTTTACCTAATTACACCTAACAATTCAATTCCCCAAGGCTCTTGCCGCAAACAAAGCTCTTACGAGCATTGAAGCTAAACCTATAGCAAGATAAGCACCGCTGTAAACAAGGAAATTCGGCTCTCCCATCTCAAAGAAAATCCATACTCCCGAAAGGAAAAGCACCGGGACAATAATGGGAAGCGCCCACATTCGCTTTATATCTGCACCGGCAAATATTCCGCAAACGAGAGAGTACACGGGATTTACAGCCAAAAAAAGAATAAAGCAAACCGCCATTCCCGCATCTCCCGCAAATTTCACCGCAAGAAAAGGGGCTCCAATCATAAGAAGCGCAGAAGCAAATATCCAGCTAACAAGCTTTTTCATACCGTACCTCCCGATGCAAAATATCTTTTTAGTTTATTATACATCATAATAATGAACTATTCAAGTCCCCTTAGTACAAAGCGAACTCAACTTATAAAAATAAATTTAACATTATATAATAGAAATCAGGCAAAAAATGTGATAAAATACCGTAGTAAACAAAGTTTGTATTTTCACCCGAAAGGAAGATATATATGAGTATTCGCATAGGAATATATGGCTACGGAAATCTTGGCAGAGGCGTTGAATGTGCAATTGCGCAAAACAGCGACCTTGAGCTTGTTGCAGTTTTCACAAGACGTGAGCCTGAAACAGTAAAGATTTTAACCGAGGGCGTTCCTGTTTATAAAACTTCAATGGCACCCGAAATGACTGACGAAATAGACGTTATGATAATCTGCGGCGGAAGCGCAACAGACCTTCCCGTGCAGACACCGGAGCTTGCAAAATATTTTAACGTAATAGACAGCTTTGACACCCACGCAAAAATCCCGGAGCACTTCGAAAACGTTGATAAAGCGGCAAGCGAGGGCGGAAAAATCGGCATGATTTCTGTCGGCTGGGATCCCGGTATGTTTTCACTAAACCGCCTTTATGCAGGCTGCATACTTCCCGACGGCAAGGACTATACCTTCTGGGGTAAGGGCGTAAGCCAGGGACACTCGGACGCTATCCGAAGAATAGACGGTGTGCTTGATGCAAAGCAGTATACTATACCTGTCGAGTCAGCACTCGAAAGTGTAAGAAACGGCGAAAATCCCGAGCTCACCGCACGTCAGAAGCATACCCGTGAATGCTTTGTTGTAGCGGAGGAAGGCGCAGATAAAAGCAGAATTGAATCTGAAATCAAGAATATGCCTAATTATTTTGCAGACTACGACACCACAGTTCACTTTATCACAAAGGAAGAGCTGGTGCGTGAACACAGCGGAATCCCACACGGCGGTTTTGTTATAAGAAGCGGAAAAACAGGCAAAAATCTTGAAAACAGCCATATCATTGAATACAGCTTAAAGCTTGACTCAAATCCCGAATTTACCGCAAGCGTTATTGTCGCATACGCACGTGCCGCATACCGCATGAACAAAGAGGGAATGTCCGGTGCAAAAACCGTATTTGACGTAGCTCCCGCATATCTCAGTCCTAAGGATGCGAGTGAGCTTCGTAAGAATTTACTTTAAACTTTAAGGAAAGGTAAAAAGCTATGGCAAACAATCTTATCCTAAACGTAAGCCCTACCTTTAACCTCGGCAATTTCTCCGAACAGCTTGCAAATATATACAGACAAAAGGGCTACAACGCAAACGTCGTATATCTTAACGGCAATACAGTAATTACAATAGAAAAGGATCTGGGTGGAATAAACACCGTTCTCGGCCTTGGTCAAGGAATAAAGGTTAACTGTGCTCAGAGCGGAAACATTCTCACTGTATCTTATTTTGACGAGGAATGGACGAGCAAAATTATCGGCATAGCAATCGGCTGGTTCCTCTGCTTTATTCCGCTTATCACCGGTGCTGTTGGAGCATATCAGCAATACAGCCTTCCCAACAATATTTCAAACGACGCAAGAATGCTTGCGGCAAATATGTGATACATAAGGATACACAAAATCCCACTTCAAACCGAAGTGGGATTTTTAAATTTACAAATTCCAATTCTATATTGCGCTCTTACACAAGCCTTGCCCCAAGCTCCCTTGCCCACGCCTCGTACTTTTCAAAGCCGAAGCCGATATTCTGCGGAGCGTGCGCATCGCTCGAAAGAACAAACTTTCCGCCAAGGCCTGCAATGGTCTTGAGCGCATCCTCTGCCGGATAGGGAGAGGTTCTGTGATTTCTCGAAATTGCGCCGGTATTTATTTCAAAGGGAATGCCGCAGGGAATAAGCTCACCTATTGCCGCAGTGTATGCGGAAACATATCTTTCGTTCCGGGTGTCAAAAAGGCTTTTCTTCTCACAGAACTTTGTAATAAGGTCAAAATGACCGATAATATCGCAGTTTGTCTTTCGTACAACGTCTGAAACTGTATGGTAATAATCCTCACAAAGTGCATAAAAATCTCCGCCGTAAACGCTTTTGCAAAGCTCCTCCAGTATCTCCGGTGTATTGTCAACCGAGGCATAATCGCCATTCGGGGTTTTCAGATAATGCACCGAGCCTATAACGTAATCAAAGCTCTCCGTCGGCATTTCGGAATAATAGTCCTGCTCAACGCCGCAGAGAATTTTTATTTTGTCACGGTAGCTCTTTTTAAGGTGGTTTATCTCGGATATATAATCAGAAATTTTCTCCTTTGCAATACAGTAATCCTCGTCAAAGGGAACGTAGGAATGCACAGAAAAGCCGATACATTCAAAGCCTTTTTCAATTGCTGCTTCCACATACTCCAAAGGCTTTGCTTTTCCGTCGCAGTAGAGCGTGTGCATATGAAGGTCACGCCTTATCATTTTGTCATCTTCTCCTGCTTAACCTTGTGGTCAATAACGTGACGGGAGGCAAGCTCACGGTGAATATCCTCAAGAGAAATACCCATTTCAACCATAAGCACCATAACGTGATAAGCAAGGTCTGCTATTTCATATACAGTTTCCTTTTTATCTTCTGCCTTTGCCGCAATAATAACCTCGGTAGACTCCTCTCCTATCTTTTTGAGTATCTTGTCAATACCCTTTTCAAAAAGGTAAGTGGTATAGGAGCCCTCTTTCTTTTCCTCTTTTCTTCCACGAATAAGCTCGAGTAGTCCCTCATATGAGAACTCGGAAAGCTCGCAGCTGTCATAAACCGGCTTTGTAAAGCAGGAGTCTGTGCCGAGGTGGCACGCTGCACCGTCTTTTTCTACCATAACCACAAGAGCGTCATTGTCGCAGTCGGCAGTGATTGAAACTATGTGCTGAAAATGTCCGCTTGTTTCCCCTTTCAGCCAGAGCTTCTGTCTGGATCTGCTCCAGAAGCAAGTAAGCCCCTTTTCAAGGGAAATTTCAAGGCTTTCTCTGTTCATATAAGCAAGAGTCAGCACCTTTTTGGAAATTGCATCAACAACTATCGCAGGGATAAGTCCCTTTTCGTCGAATTTAAGTTCATCTATATTAAGCATTATAAAAACTCCTTTATAAATTATATACGTACCGGAATACCGCTATTTTTAAGTTCTTCCTTAAGGTCGGAAATTTTAACCTCACCAAAGTGGAAAATGGAAGCCGCAAGACCTGCGTCAACCTTTGGCAGAGCCTTGAAAAGCTCCGTAAAATCCGAAATTTTACCTGCGCCGCCAGAAGCAATAACAGGAACGTCAACAACATCGCACACCGCAGAAAGCATTTCTATGTCAAAGCCGCCCTTGACGCCGTCCGTGTCTATGGAATTGAGAACTACCTCTCCTGCGCCATTTTCAACGCATCTCTTTATCCAGGAAATAGCCTCCATACCGGTGTTTTCTCTGCCGCCTTTAGCGAACACTCTGAAAACTCCGTCAACTCTCTTTACGTCGGCGGAAATAACAACGCACTGGTCGCCGTAGCGCTTTGCCGCCTCATATATAAGGTCGGGATTTCTGATAGCCCCCGAGTTTACGCTGACCTTATCAGCGCCGCATTTGAGAACTCTGTCAAAGTCCTCCACCGTGTTTATGCCGCCACCTACTGTCAGCGGAATAAATACCGACCTTGCCGCCTCGCAGAGTATGTCGGTAAAAATTGCACGTCCCTCGGCGGAGGCAGTAATATCGTAAAACACAAGCTCGTCTGCGCCGCAGCTACTGTAATATTTTGCAAGCTCCACCGGTGAGGAAACGTCGGAAAGCCCCTCGAAATTTACTCCTTTAACCACTCTGCCATTTCTCACGTCAAGGCAGGGAATAATTCTTTTAGTTATCATCTTGCCGCCTCCACTGCTTCACTTATGTTTATAGCTCCCGTATAGTAAGCCTTGCCGATTATCGCACCGTAAATATCAAGAGTGCGGAGCTTTTTAATATCATCAAGCGAGGAAACGCCGCCTGACGCAATAATGTTCATTCCGAAGCGCCTTGACAGCTCCGTATAAAGCTCGTGATTTGTACCCATCATTGCGCCGTCCTTTGATATGTCGGTACAGATAAGTGTAGATATTCCTATTTTCTGCATCTTCTCGCAGAAAGCGAAGCACTCATATTCCGACTTTTCTGTCCAGCCTCGTATTGCCACGTAGCCGTCCTTTATATCAACACCTACGGCAATTTTGTCGCCGTACTTGCTTGCCGCTTCAAGTAAGAACTTTTCGTCCGTCACCGCCGCAGTTCCGAGAATTACTCTTGAAACGCCCGCTTCAAGATACTTCTCAATCACCTCGATACTTCTTATACCGCCGCCGATTTCAGCACGAAGTGAAGTGGAACCAACAATTTTCTTTACAGTTTCAATATTCGGTGTATCACCGGTCTTTGCGCCTTCAAGGTCAACTATATGTATCCAGGTTGCACCGTTTTTTTCAAAATCAAGGGCAATTTCCCAAGGTGTTTCGCTGTAAACCGTCATTTCGTTGTAATTGCCCTTGTAAAGCCGCACTGCTTTACCATCATACAGGTCTATTGCAGGAAAAATTAACATAAAATCCTCTCAAAAACTAAAGTAAAAATACAAAGCCTTAAAGCTCCACAAAAGCCTTAAGTATCAAAAGCCCCACGTCACCGCTTTTTTCCGGGTGGAACTGACAGCCGAAAACGTTATCCTTTTCCACTGCCGCACACAAATCCTTGCCGTATTCTGCATAAGCTATAACATCATCCTCGCAGTCCGTGGCAAAGTAGGAATGTACGAAATATACGAAATCTCCGTCCTTTATATTGGAAAAAAGTCTGCTCTTTTTATTTGTGAATTTCAAAGCATTCCAGCCGATGTGGGGGATTTTAAGGTCCTCGGGAATTACACCCTTCATAGGAACAACGCTTCCGGATAGAAGTCCGAGCCCCTCGTGCTCGCCATACTCAAAGCTCTTCTCGAAAAGAAGCTGCATACCAAGGCAGATGCCCATAACCGGCTTTCCCTTTTTTGCTTCTTCTATAACGACCTTTCCAAGACCGCTATCTTTCAGTTTTTTTGCCGCATCGCCAAACGCACCAACGCCCGGAAGAATAATTTTATCGGCACTTCTTATAACCTCTGCATCTCCGCTCACTTTTACCACTGCCCCTATCCTTGCAAAGGAGCTTTCAAGAGAGAAAAGGTTACCAACGCCGTAGTCAACTATCGCTATCATCTCAGAGAACTCCCTTCGTGGAAGGAACTTCGTCTGCGAAGTCTTTATCAATAGCACACGCTTCTTTCAGCGAGCGTGCCACAGACTTGAACGCACCCTCAATTATGTGATGAGAATTTTTGCCATCCATCTTTTTTATGTGCAGAGTAACAAGTGCATTTCTGACAAATCCAAGCCAGAATTCCTCGCAAAGCTCAGTATCAAAATCTCCAACCTTTTCGGTAGGTACTTCAAGGTCGTATACAAGGCAGCCTCTGCCGGAAATATCCACCGCAGAAAGAATGAGAGCTTCGTCCATAGGAAGTGTCATATTGCCATAGCGTACTATACCCTTTTTATCGCCGAGCGCCTGGCTGAAAGCCTTGCCAAGACATATTCCTATATCCTCTGCAGTGTGGTGATAATCAACATATGTATCGCCCTCACATTTAAGTGTCAGGTCAAAGCGTCCGTGCTTTGCAAAAAGCACAAGCATATGGTCAAGAAATCCGCAGCCTGTGGAAATATCGCTCTTTCCACTGCCGTCAACACAAAGCTTAAGGCTTATATCAGTTTCAGCTGTTTTTCTGTTTATTACTGCTTCTCTCATATGTTTACTCTCCTTTTATAATCTTTGAAATCTCATCTATAAGGGTGTCCATCTGCTCACGTGTTCCAACTGTAATTCGGTTGTACTCACATACACGAGTGCCTGTAAAATGACGGACAAGAACACCACGCTCTTTCAGCTTTTCGTATATTTCTATGCCGCCCACACTCTCGTGCTTTGCAAAAATAAAGTTTGCACTTGAATTTGTCATAGTAAAGCCGAGCTGTGAAAGCTTTTCTTTTGCATATTCTCTGTTCTCTATTATAGTTTTGCAGTTGTTTTCAAAATACTCCTTATCGCATAGCGCACCGTATCCTGCCGCCATAGTCATTCTGTTTACGTTATAAGGATTTGTCGAGTATTTAATGGTATTCAGGTCACGAATAAGCGCCTCGCAAGCAACGCCAAAGCCAAGTCTCGCTCCTGCCATAGAGCGTGATTTTGAAAAGGTTCCCGTAACAAGCAGATTGTCATACTTTTTAATAAGTGGTACACAGCTCTGGGCACCGAAATCCACGTAAGCTTCGTCAACGACAACTATACTGTCCGGATTTGACTTTATAATTTCCTCAATCTCTGACACTTTAAGAGCAATACCCGTCGGCGCATTGGGATTTGCTATAAAAATTGTCTTGCCTACTCCGATATAATCGGATACGTCAACCGTGAAATCCTCACGAAGCGGGATTTCCTCGTAGGGCACTCCGTTTATCTTTGCAAACACCGGATAAAAGCCGTAGGCAATATCCGGAAATACCGCCGGGTGCTCCTTGTCGCAGAACGCCATAAAAGCAAAGTTCAGTATCTCATCAGAGCCGTTTGTGCAAAGCACCTCGGAAAAGTCAACGCCAAGAGTCTCTGCAAGCTTTTCGGTAAGTGCACGGCATTCAGGGTCACTGTAGAGTTGGAGCGACTTTGCCGCTTGTGCCGCCGCTTCTATCGCTTTTTCTGACGGTGCAAAGGGTGACTCGTTGGTATTAAGCTTTATGTACTTCATATCCCTTGGCTGTTCACCGGGAGTATAGGGCTTCAAATTCTTATATTTTTGGCTGAAAAATCTGCTCATTTCTATCTCTTTTCCGTATTTTTATTTATCGTCCTCAAGTCTTACCACCGCACTCTTTGCGTGAGCTGTAAGTCCCTCTTTATTTGCGAAGAACTCAACGTCACGGGCAACACGGGAGAGCGCATCCTTTGTATAGTAGGTATACTGAGTTTTCTTAACGAAATCGTCCACCGACAAGGGGCTTGAAAACCTTGCCGTACCGCTTGTGGGAAGTGTGTGGTTAGGACCTGCAAAGTAGTCGCCAAGCGCCTCAGGACAGTTTCTGCCCATAAATATCGACCCTGCGTGACGGATACTGTCAAGATAGTCAAAGGGATTGTCAACACAGAGCTCAAGGTGCTCCGGTGCAATTTCATTTGCAATTTCAATTGCAAGCTTAAGGTCGTCTGCAACTATTATCTTTCCGTTATCGTCAATAGATGCTCTTGCAATTTCCTCTCTTTCAAGCTCCTTTATCTGAAGCTCAATTTCATCTCTTACCTTTTCGGCAAAGCTGTAAGAATCGGTTACAAGCACCGCACTTGCCATTTTATCGTGCTCTGCCTGTGAAAGAAGGTCTGCCGCAACGTGACGGGGATTTGACTTTCCGTCGGCAAGCACGAGAATTTCACTGGGGCCTGCAATCATATCAATGGAAACAATTCCGTAAACCTGCTTTTTAGCCTCTGCAACGAAAGCGTTGCCCGGGCCAACTATCTTGTCAACCTTTGGTACACTCTCTGTGCCATACGCAAGAGCCGCTACCGCCTGTGCACCGCCTACTTTAAAAATCTTGTCAACGCCCGCAATTTTTGCTGCCGCAAGAATAACAGGATTTACCTTTCCCTCGCTATTAGGCGGTGTTACCATAACAAGCTCACGAACACCTGCAATTTTCGCAGGGATACTGTCCATAAGCACCGTTGAGGGATATGCCGCAGTGCCTCCGGGAACGTAAAGTCCGGCACGGTCTACGGGGATAACCTTTTGTCCTATAACTATACCGTCTTCATCGTTTATAATAAAGCTGTTACGCACCTGCTTTTCGTGGAAAGCACGGATATTTTTCGCTGCCTTTTCAAGAACTTCAAGAAATCTCGGCTCTACAAGAGAAATTGCCTCGTCTATCTCCTCTTTTGAAACAAGAAGTGAACTGATCTTTGCCTTGTCAAATCTTTCGCAGTACTCGAAAAGTGCCGCATCGCCCCTACTTCTTACATTTGCAATAATGTCGGAAACTATGCCCTCAACACTTGCCTTGCTTTCGCCTCTTGCAAATATTTCCGAGTTTGAAACCTCACCGTATTTAAGTATCTTAATCATTTATACTACCTCT
This sequence comes from Eubacteriales bacterium, assembly GCA_045596605.1. GTDB lineage: Bacteria > Bacillota > Clostridia > Oscillospirales > CAG-382 > SIG622. Next base: position 13,814 of record JAZOCR010000040.1, read on the forward strand.
AAAAAATCAGCCGTTTTCTGCCGCTTTTTCTGCTTTTCTTATCTCTACCTGTGCCGCAAGCTTTCTTGCCGCATCTTCGATCTGCTCATTTTTAAACTTAAAGCTTGCCTTGTTTGCAATAAATCTAGCACTTATCGGGAAAATGCTTTCCACAACGTGAAGATTGTTTTCTTTCAGTGTACTGCCCGTCTCAACTATATCCACGATTACATCGGAAAGGTCAAGTATCGGCGCAATTTCTATTGAGCCGTTAAGGTGAATTATATCAATATCTCTGCCAAGAGAGGTGTAATAGTTTCTCGCAATATTTGCAAATTTCGTGGCAACACGGAGAGTTTTCTGAACGTCGTCACGGAAATCGTTTTTCGCCGCAACCGCCATTTTGCATTTTCCGATGTCAAGGTCAAGAAGCTCGTAAACGTCAGGCTCGTATTCGAGAAGTATATCCTTTCCCGCAACGCCTATATCTGCCGCACCACGCTCTACGTATATCGCAACGTCAGAGGGCTTTACCCAGAAGTAGCGAACACCCCTCTCCTCGTTTTCAAATATCAGCTTTCTGCCCTTTTCGTGAATTGAGGGACACTCAAGTCCTGCTCGCTCAAACATATCGTAAACCTTTTCACCGAGTCTTCCCTTTGGGAGTGCAATATTAAGCATTGTTTTCAAGAATCTCAACTCCTCTCTCACGAACTCTCAGAAGCTGTCTGTACTTTATGTTTTCCGGCACAGCCTTCTGCGCCATAACGCTGCCCCTTGCCGTAAGCATTGAAAGACAGTCACACAGCGCACTCATATCTGTGCTTTCGTCATAAAGAACTACTGCGTCAACGTCGTATTCCGATGCCTTTGTGGAAAGACGTTCAAGCATATCGAGATATACCGCAAAGCCGATAGCACCGCTTTTTCTTCCCATCTTACTCATAAGCTTGTCGTATCTTCCGCCGGAAAGAATGCCTGTCGGAATACCGCTTATAAAGCCCTTGAAAACCATACCGCCGTAGTAGTTCATATCGTTTACAACAGAAAAATCAATCCTGAGCTTATCTGCAAAGTCGCATTTTGAAAGCATAGCAGAGATGTCAATAAGCTCCCGTGCTCTCTCACACAGAACGCCGTCTTTCGTGAACATCTCACGAAGCACAGGCAGTACGTCGGATAGCTTTCCGTAAGTTGAAGTGAGCTTCAAGAGAAGCTCTGATGTTTCCTTGTCTGCTCCTTCTCTTTCGCATATAGCAGAGATGCCGTGAGCATTTTTCTCGGAAAGGCACTTGATTATTTCTTTCTCCGCACTCTTTGAAATTTCGAGATTGGAAATTACTTCAGAAATAAGTCCAAGATGGGAAATATCAAGAACGAAGTCCCCTGAAATACTTTCAAGGCTCTTTGCCGCAAGAGAAATAACCTCGTATATGCAGTAGTCGTCTATATCACCGATACATTCAAGCCCAACCTGCATAATCTCACGGAAGGACTGACTGCCCCTTGAAACTCTGTATACGTTTTCGTCGTAGTAAACCTTTTCAAGTACACCGGGCACGTCCTTGCCGTTTTTTATAATGGACAGAGTAACGTCGGGCTTGAGCGCCATAAGCTTACCGCTTGTGTCGGTAAAGGTAATTATATTGTCGGAAACAAGAAAATCCTTGTTTCGCACATAAAGGTCGTATTCCTCAAACTTATTCATCTTATACTGTGAGTAACCGTATCTTGAATAAAGAGAACGAAGCCCGAAGATAGCTCTTTCATCATTTTTGAGAACGGAATAATCTATATTCATCAGAAAAAATCTTCCTTTCGATATGCTGTGCTTGCGCCAAAACCTCTTTTCTGTTTTAGCGTGCTAAATCAATGAAGTAAATATACACCATAAAAATGTATAATTTTACACATAAATGTAACGTTTTCGCAAACAAGCGGCAGGTGTAAACTTAATTTGGATATTATATCATAATGTATCGGATTTTGCAAGAGATAACAGCGATGTTTAAAAAAATAATTGACACA
>JAZOCR010000041.1:0-15213 GCA_045596605.1 Eubacteriales bacterium
CGACCTCGTCAATAGTTCTTAACGCAAATCTCAATACAAAAGACGATGTACTTACACTTGAAGAGCAGTATGACCTAAAAAACACGATAATAAGCAATAATGAAGCCGCACTTCTCTCGGTAGGTGACGATGCGTCAGGAAATAACTACCGTGCAAACTTCTACGTTTACCTTGACGGCACCTGGGAGTGTATAGGTACACTTACCTTTACTGCCCCGAAGGTCAACAACTCATATGCAGCAACTCTTGCCACAGAAGACGTTATGAATCTTATTAACGACTCTCTTGGCACGAATTTCAACTACGCATCAGTAAACTTCTATTACGCTACAAGAAGTACCGCAACCAACTATACCTCTGCGACAAAAAGCGCCAACACCATAACCCTTGGTACAGCCTCCAGAGTTAACAGCGTGCGAGGAGCAAAGTACGTAAGAGTAGTTGCGCCGGGGCAGAACGGCAACAGTACCGCACTGCGCTTCTACACGGTTACTCTCACTTATCCCCAGGGCAATACGGAGAAGAAGTACGTACAGAGCGGAACCTCAATTGTTCTTCCCGAGGGCTATAAGTGGAAAGATGCGGCAGGAAACGAATACGACGGCGGTGAGAGCGTAAACATCGCAAGTATTTCGCAGTTTACCGCATATGACAGCAGCCGTGTAACCATTGAATACGACGTGGCATTCCCGACGATTTCAGGCGTAACTGTAGACAACGAGCCGACGGTTGACGGAAAATCAAGCACATCGGAAACAATCGACGAATTTAACAGTGCAACCGTAAAGCGAATTTCCGAGGAAAACGTAATTGGTGAAGCTGGCGGTGGTCACGCCCAGAATAAGCGAATAGTCCACTTTAACGGCTGGAAGATTGACGGCACCGAAATAATACTTCTTCCCAATACGGTTCTTGATTGGGAAACTCTTACGGAGTATGCAACCAACGGAAAAATAAGTCTTGCCGCTTCCTGGAGCTATGAGGAAAAACGAACCTGTCTGTTCTTTGTAAAATACGACAGCGTTGCGAGCACCGAGGGTCTGGACGTAACCGAATATACACCGTGTATATTTACCTCTTATATCGAGGGAATAGACGCAAGCCTTTCACACTCCCAGCTTGATCAGCTTTACGGCGTTAACATTGAAGCGGTAACTGACAAAGAGGTTCTTGAGGTTGACGGCAAGGTAAGAGCAAAATACGGCGCAAACGCTGACGGCGTTTACCTTACGAGCTTCCCAAGCGACGAATATATTTTCCAACAGCTCAAGCAGTACGCCTCACAGCTTACCGTTGACGGAATCAAGGTATCCGTTGACGACCTTAACGAAAACGGCTATGCGATAAGATGGTACGTTTTCAAGTGTCAGGACGACGCTTGGCACATTGACGGAAAGCTGGTAAGAAAACACGGTATGATGAACGTCAAAAAAACCTTTGCGGGAAATAAGACGGCAGTTGCGCTTGCGAAGGAAAGCTTCTATATCCGGGCGGTCGGAAGTGAAAAGGGAACGGAATACCTCACTCTTGATAACTATATAGATTATGACAGCGATACCGATACTTATACCTGGCAGATAGACGACGTTGCCTACGGCGAAACCTGGGATATATCCGAAATGCAGCATACCGTAAACGATTACGAGGTTTATTCCGAGTATATCATAACGGATGCGGCAGGTGAGCAGTCCGGCTCGGGCATCGGAAGCTCGGTTTCGGTTCTCGGTATGACCTACGCCACCGACATAGGTCAGTACGAGGTGCTGGAGCTTGACTTTTATAACGTATACCGTGATACCCGGTCGCTTGTTATAAAGAAGGAGGACTCGGAAACAGGACGAGCCCTCGCCGGTGCAAAGTTCATTCTTTACCAAAACGAAAGGCCGCTGACCTTTTCGTATAATAACGCTACTCAGTCCTATCACTATGATAAAGACGGAAGTATAATCGAGCTTTCCTGTGAACAAAACGGCTTTATGGAGGTATCCATACAGGGAATTTCCTACGACGACGGAAACATTACCGTAACCGAGTCGGTAGTCCCGACGGGCTATGCAGGAAGCGGAAACGTAACGCTCGGCTACGATGCGGGCGGTAATATTGCAATTATCAATACCTCTGATGCAAGATTCAGTAATAATCTGCTTGTTATCCCCAACACATCAAATACTATAACGGTTACAGTAAAAAAGAATTGGCTTTGTCCCGCCTATGCATACGAGGACATCGAGATTCAGCTTTTTGCAAATGGACGAGTTGTAAGTGCTCTGTTCCCGTCTGTAACACCTACTGTAATGCTGACAGAGGCCAACGGATATGAGTATACCTGGACAAACCTTGCGGCATACGCAAACGGTGATGAAATCGAATGGTCTGTGCGAGAAACCAAGATAGGAAACGAAAGCTGCCGAAGCGATTACAGCTTCGTAAACTGGCTTGTTTATTATCAGACATCACAGTATACCTACGACGCCGATGGCTACGTTGAAAGCGTGATTATCCCGGTTGCAAACGACATACAAAAGGTAGTTCTGAGAATTACCAAAACCAATATGAATAAGCAAAAGGCGCTTGCGGGAGCAACCTTCTCGCTTGTCCGCCTTGACGACAGCCTTGTTCCGGACGACGGCTTTACACCTATAACGCTTACCACAAACGGAAGCGGTGAAGCAATCTTCTCTGACCTTGCATACGGCACATATTCAATAACGGAAACAGCTGCACCCAAGGGCTATGAGCCGATACGTGAGCCGGTATACGTTACCATAAACGCAGACAATACCATTTCTGTATCGGATAACTTCTATATAGAAATAGACAACAGTAGCAGCCTTAGCGTAATTATCCGTAACAGCGAGCCTATACCTATCCCGCAGACGGGCGGACCGGGAACGCTTATTCACTATACATTATCATTGGTGTTAATGGCAACTGCCATTTGCATATATAAAAAAAGAGGAAAGAAAAATATTTAAAGGAGATGTTTTTATGAAAACAGCAAAGAAAATTGTCGCATTGTGTCTTGCAGTATTTATGCTTGCAATTTCAATGTCGGCTACCACCCTAGCATCCGGCGAGAACGACGGCTCTATCACTATCCGCGATTCTGAAAGCGGCGAACAGGTAGCGTCAAGAACCTTCAATATCTACAAGATATTCAACGCAACCACCTCCGGTACTGCCATCTCTTATCAGTGGTATATCCCTGCAGGAGAAACGAAAAGTCCCTACTATGACTTTTTCTACACCAACTGGAACTCAAAGGGCGTTCTTCTTGACCCCGCAGACGGCAAGGGCGACTCTCAGGAAAGAGCTGCTCAGTACATGAGAAGCCTTACAACAGACGACCTTATCGTTCTCTCTGTTGACTTCTACGAATACATCGATATAAAGGGAATCGAAGAAACCGACACAAAGACAGCAGCTGCAAATGACATCAACGTTCAGTTTACAGCCCTCGAGTACGGTTACTACCTTATTTACGATGCAACATCAAACCCTGCGATGCGTGCGGCAGTAATCCTTACCTCTGTTGCACCTACAAGTGTTGTTACCCTCAAGGCAGAAAAGCCTGCAATCTCAAAGACCTTCAACGGCACACAGAAGAACGGTTCTGCAACAATCGGCGATGAAATTTCCTTTGAAATTTCCGCAATCGTTCCCAATCATCAGTACTTCACAAATGCAAATGACTACCAGTATATCATTAAAGACGAAATCCCCGTTTCTCTTACTCTTGATGAAGAAAGCATCTCCATCAAGAAGGACGGCACAGAGCTTTCGGAAGGTACAGATTACGAAATCGCACTTGAAGCTCAGAAGATCACCGTTACATTCAAGAAAATACTTGAATATGCTGACGGCGACAAACTTACAATCTCCTACAAGGCAACACTCAACGACGATGCTTCTCCCGAAGCACACACAGTAAACACCGCAACTCTTACATACAGCAACGACCCAACAGATTCAGCTTCAACAGGAACAACTTCCTCTTCAACAGATATTCACGTTTACTATCTTGAGCTTACAAAGGTTGCAGATGAAAACTACAACACGGTTCTGACAGGGGCAAAGTTCAAGCTTTTCCGTATGGTTGACGGCACACAAACTCCCATAAATCTTGAAAAGCAGTCCGACGGAAGCTACAAGGCAAAGGTAGGAACAGTATCCGAAGCGCTTGAGCTTGAAAGCACAGGCGGAAAGCTTAAGGTATCCGGACTTGGCGCAGGCAACTACAGCCTTCTCGAGACCGTTGCCCCTGACGGATACAAGCTCCCTCTTGCAAGCTTTGAATTTACAATAACTGAAACGTTCGCAAGTGACGGAAGCTCTGTTCTTGACGGTATAGCAATGGAAAATATTACTACCGGCAACACCTTCGGCAAAATTATTGAGCCCTCGGGACATATCTCCAACACAGGTACAAGCGATATGGGTTACGTAACCTTCAAGCTTACCAACGCCGCAGGTACAGCACTTCCCGAAACCGGTGGTATGGGTACAACTCTCTTCACCGTAGGCGGTATTCTTCTTATGGCGATAGCTCTCGGTTTTTTTATGTTACGAAGAAAAGATGAGGTGGTGTGTTAAGAAAAGCATTTTCTGAGCACATACCATAAATAATAGTTATTAAATTTTGAAAGAAGGTGAGTCCGGATGAAAAAAGCAATAAGGCCGCTTATGGCAATAGTTATTTTTCTGCTCGGACTCACCATTTTCCTTTATCCCACTGTAAGTAACCTTTACAACGAGCACAAAAATTCCCTTCTCATAGACAACTACGTGGACACTTTTAGTGACACCGATGATCTTGACAGCGAAAAAATTCTTGAAGACGCAAGAAAATACAACAAATACTTCCACGACGAAGAAAAGCTAAAAGAGCTTGGGCTCTCCTATGAGAGCTGTCTTAACACCTACGGCAACGGAATTATGGGCTATATTGAAATTCCCAAAATAAGCGTAAGGCTTGTTATATACCATACCGTCGATGACAGTGTTCTCCAGAATGCAATAGGACACGTAAAGGAGTCTTCACTCCCCGTTGGCGGAAGCAGTACTCACTGCGTGCTTGCAGGTCACAGAGGACTGCCGTCGGCAAAGCTTCTTACAAATATTGACCAGCTCGTGCCCGGTGACAGCTTTTATATAAACCTACTCGGCGAAAAGCTTGAGTACAGGGTGGACGACATTTCCGTAGTCCTCCCGGACGAAACATCAAAATTAAAAATTGAAAACGGCAAGGACTACGTAACCCTTGTCACCTGTACGCCCTACGGCGTGAACTCCCACCGCTTGCTTGTACGTGGCGAACGTGTGGAGAATAATAAAACCGCATACAACGGAAGCGTTCTTAACGTTTCTGATGATATATTAAACATAAACCCAATATACGTTGTGCCGATAGGACTTGTGGTTCTTTTTATCTTGGCAAACTTAATAAATCTTGTATTGAAAAAGAAAAAGAATAAAACTAAAAAGGAAAGCAGTAACGATGAAGCAAAATAAAGTGCAAAAAATAATATTGGCACTATTAGTCCTTATCTGCCTTATGGCAAGCCTTTGCACGTCTTTTGCCGCAAACGACTGCCATCTTACGGTAAACGTGCGAAGCGAGGACGGCACGAGAGGTATTTCCGATTTCCAGGTAAACCTCTGTAATATCGCCTTATCCAAAAATGGAATTTACGGACTTTCAGATGCATTTCAGAGCTCAGGACTTCGGATTCCGTCGCTTCTCGGCACCCATAGTGCCGATGCCGCAAAGGACGTACACAAATACATAAAGGACAACAGTATCCCTGTAAGCTCCCTAGGCACCGACCAAGAAGGCAGGGCAATCTACACGAACCTTCAGCGAGGAATATACATAGTATTTGCCACTGAGGGACAAAGCGTTTACTTTGACCCGTTTATAGTGGTTCTGCCCTTAAGCATAAACGGAGTGAATAATCACTACGTAACAAGCGTTCCGAAGACCACCGACAGAGATGACGGTGCAGATGAAACGTTAAGACGGGTTTTCGTCAGAGTAATATGGGATGACCAGGACAATAAATACGGCAAACGCCCGCAAAGCGTTACAGTGACGCTTCTTCGTGACTCACAGACGTTAAACCTGACAAACGCAAGTAGCACGATACGCCAAGGTGTTCCCTACAGTAAAGCGGTGATTGACAGCACAGCCGACTGGAAGCATACCTTTGAGATTCCCTTTGACTATGCGTCTTACAGCGTCTTGCAGAATAACGTTCCCGAGTACGAAACAACGTATAGCGGAAATGTAGACAGTGGATTTATTATAGTAAATAAATATATAGGAGAAGAACCGGATACACCGCCTGCTCAGGAGAAGGCAAGTATAGGTGTTATTAAACAATGGGACGACGAAGATAATAAAAGCGGAAAGCGCCCTGAAAGCATAACGGTTCAGCTTATAAAGGACGGCTCTGTTATAAAAACTGCTTCACTTTCCGAAGATAACTTATGGAAGCACACCTTTACGGAGCTTTCAAAGAGCGCAAAATATACGGTAAAGGAAATTCTTCCCGCTGATTATTCCGTCACATACAGTGGCGACACTATATATGGATTTACTATCACAAACAAATATACCCAAGGTACTACTGACCCGGGCGTTATTCCCGAGCCGGAATATCCGGGCGAGCCGAAAACAGTAAATATAAGCGCAAAAATCCTTTGGGAGGATGCTGAAAATATCGACGGCACAAGACCTGCTGCAGTAAAGCTCAGCCTTATCGCAAACAGCAGCGTTATAAAAGCTATAACCGTAACCGAAAGCGACGGTTGGAAATGTGTGTTTGAAAATCTCCCCGCAAACCTTGAATATACCGTGCTACAAGAAGCTATCGAGCAATACTCGACAGCATACAGTGGAAACGCTACAGACGGATTCGTAATTGTCAATAAATATACCCCCGAGGGGGCAGACCCCGGCACACCGCCTGACCCCACAAAGCCGGATACCCCCAATGAGCCGGATAATCCGGACGATCCTGCCGATAATCCCGACGGTCAGGACAAAACAGACCCAAATGCGCCGAGTATTCCTCAAACCGGTTTTAATACCCTGCCCATTTATATCCTAATGGCACTTGGTGCGCTTATGGTCGTTATCGGTACTGTAGATATGTTTTTAATGAGGGACGAGAAATGAAGAGAAAAATAAGAGCGGCAGCATTTATAATCATTGGCTTTCTTCTCGTTTTCACCGCAACAGGAATATTTATGTTCTACGACATACAGGGGCAGACTGCAGATGAAAACGCAAAAATTCTTCTTGAAACTTACCGGGCTGAAGAAGAAAAGAGCTTTGAAATCGATGCCGAAATCGTTGTCAGCACAGCCGAAGGCGAAATGCCGCAGAAAACCGTTATGGACTATAATGTAGTAGGAATAATAAGCGTACCTGTCGTTTCGGTAGAGCTTCCTGTGCAAAACACGTGGAACTATGACCTACTCAGAATTTCAGCCTGCAGATACTCAGGGAGTGTTAAGGGAAATGACCTTATTATTCTCGGACACAACTATGATCATCACTTTGGAAGACTTAAGAATTGCCATGTTGGTGATAAGGTAATCTTCACTGACGTAAACGGTGAGATAACGAATTATACAATTTCTTCTATGGAAAATCTACATAAAAAAGAGCTCGACAAGCTGACCGGCACTGACGCCGACCTTACAATCTTCACATGCACCATAGGCGGTCAGTACAGAATTGTACTGAGATGTGAAAAATTAGAATCCTGAAAACATCAATAGCACACGGAGAGTTCCGTGTGCTATTAAGTTTTTATTGTAAAAATAATTGCTAATATTCTTCATCGCAGACTCCCCTTGCCGTAAGCCTTGGTAAATGGCGATTCTTTGCCGAAGTAAACCACTGAAATAAAGCTACCGCTAAACTTCATTTTGCACATCATTCATAACGCTAAAAACTCATAGCGCGAATCACACTTTGCGTAAAATACTCTCAAAGTGCCGTACAAATTGCGACTGCGCTCCGCACAGTCCTTCGTCATTTTGCTTTTCAACAGAGAAAGTCACAGAAATTCTCCTGCCACATTTCACGTACACCGAAGCCTAAAAAAACGGTTCGGGGACGCCTGCGGCTCTAAAAAAGAGCTTTACCGAAGCAGAAAGCCGAGTAAAGATTCAAGGAGAAATCGAGTCCTTACCCGACTTTCTGCTTTTTTCTTTTCTGCGTCTTTTTGCTTCGAAAGTAGTTTATGCAAAGGTACGATATTTATAAGTGGTATTTTGTGGAAATACAAGAAAAAGGTGCTGTACCAAAAACTGATACAGCACGAAGTTTTATTTTATCGTTTCGTATATGTGCGGCTTCTTTTTCGGGGCTTCTTTGCCGAAAGTAAGCGCCGTGAGATACTGCTTTTCTGCATTTTCAAAAAGTGCCACGTCGTTTGCAAAAAGCGTGCATATTACATCGCCTATCTGCACCTTGTCCCCTACCTTCGCAGAGATAACAAGTCCTGCATCGTAGTCAATTTCGTCTTCCTTGGTTTTTCTGCCGGCGCCCAGAAGCATTGCGGCAATGCCAATTTTTTCGGTGTCCATTGCGGTAATATATCCGCTTTCCGTTGCAGTTATATCATGGCTGTATTTTGCCTTTCGGAAATTATCGGTGTTTTCTATTACCGACACGTCACCGCCCTGAACACTTATCCACTCTTTCATTTTTTCAAATGCTCTGCCGCTTTCCACAGCGTCTTTTGCCATATCATACGCTTTGTCAAATTCCACATCAAGACAGAGTGAAAGCATATTTGCAGAAAGCTCAAGACATACTTCATATAGGTCAGAGGGACCTTTGCCACGAAGAACTTCAACAGCCTCAATAACCTCAAGTGAGTTTCCGACGGCATTTCCGAGCGGCACGTCCATATCCGTAATAAGCGCCGTCATATTTCTGCCACAGCTTTTGCCGATTTCTACCATTTCAGAAGCAAGTCTTTTTGCTTCCTCGGGAGTTTTAAGAAATGCACCGCTTCCACACTTTACGTCAAGAACTATGCTTTTTGAGCCTGCAGCAATTTTTTTTGACATGACGCTTGAAGCTATAAGAGGCACAGAATCGATAGTTGCCGTAACGTCACGCAGTGCGTACAGCTTTTTGTCGCAGGGTGTAAGATTTTCGCTTTGTCCTATAACGCATATGCCTGCATCTTTACTCTGTCGCATAAACTCACTGCCTGAAAGTGATACACGAAAGCCGGGTATAGATTCGAGTTTATCAATAGTTCCACCGGTATGGCCAAGACCTCTGCCGGACATTTTTGCAATTATTCCGCCACAAGAGGCAACTATCGGTGCAACTATAAGAGTTGTCTTATCCCCTACACCACCTGTTGAATGCTTATCAACAGTTTTCTCTCCCAACGCTGACAAATCAAGCATTTCGCCTGAATTTGCCATACACTCGGTAAGGTATGCGGTTTCCTCTTTTGTCATTCCTTTAAAATAAATCGCCATGGCAAGTGCGGAAGCCTGATAGTCGGGTATCTGACCACAGCTGTAGCCGTCAACGAAATACTTTATTTCTTCCTTTGCAAGTACTTCTCCATCACGCTTTTTCTTTATTATATCAAACATTCTCATAACATGCACCTCACAGATTACGGCTTATTTAAGGCTTTCTTTGCCAAAGCTATAGGGTACAAGCTCAGAGAGGGTATGAACCTCAAAGCCGTCTTTTTTCCCGAAAATCACCTTAAAGCTTTCCGGCTCACAGAATTCAAGCATCACCTGGCGGCAGACACCGCAGGGAGCCGCATAATCAGTAGCATCTCCATTCTTGCCACCGACAATGGCAATCGCTAAAAATTCCTTCTCACCATCGCTTACAGCTTTAAAAAATGCTACTCTTTCGGCACAAACCGTAGGAGTATATGAAGCATTCTCAATATTACAGCCAAGATAAACATTACCGCTTTTACAAAGAAGCGCTGCACCAACGGCATAGCCTGAATACGTGCAATAGGAATTTTTCATAGCTTCAAGTGCAAGATCTACCAGCTTCTGTTCAGAATAAGTCATTTTGTTCTCCGCTTTCTCACAGTGTTTTTATAATTTCTCTGATTTTTTCCGTATCAAGCTTCTTTTTGTTATCCTTAAAGGTTAATACAAGGTTATCTGCAGTAAAGATTTCCCGGACAATCTGCGTCATACGCTTCGGCGTTACGTCTTCAAAGGATTTTTTTCTTTCATCAAGAGAAATGAACTCTTTGCCCATAATTTTATACTCATATCCAAGCTGAAACCCGAGCTCCTCCGGCTCGTCAAGAAGTATTCCCGCATTGAAAATATACGCAGGCTTTGTAAGCGAAAGCTCGTCCGTAATACCGTCTTTAAGCTTCCTGCACACCTCGACTACCTTTTCAACTGATTTTATAACGTCCTTAGCGGAAACCTCGTAAAGAAAACTCAGGGTTCCTATATTATTATACCTTTCAATTGACGCATCATAGCTGTAAACCATTCCCGATTCGTCGGAAAGCGCTTTAAACAGCTTTGAGCATTCACCGGTAAAAAGGATATCATAAAGAAGATAAAGCTCTGCCGACGTATACCTTTCAGAGAACATGTCAAAGGAAAAACGCACTATATGCTCGGTGGAGTTTTTGACGTAAACCTCACCGTTTCTTTTTGCAAATCCAAGCGGTACTTCCGCTATGTTTTCCGCCTTTTTTATGCCCCCATGCAGTTTTTTCTCACCGACAAGCCTTGATATATATTCAAGGTCACCATCGCCATAATTTCCTGTAACGTAAAAGAAAATATTATCGGGTGAAAGCAGTTCTTTTTGTGCATTTCTAAGGGCTGTCTGCCCTATTTTGTCAAGCACCGAATTTTTCCCCAGAATAGTGTTTTCAAGGCTTGTGCCCTTCCATATTATTTTCTGAGAAAAATATTCAAGAGAATTTTTTTCATCACTTTCACGAAGCTCGCTTTTTATTCTTTTTCTTTCAATGTCAATTTCAGACTTGCTTACCGAAAAAGGTGTGAAAATCTCACAGAGTATTTCTGCACTCTCACGGAATTTTTCGCTGCTTCCGGTAAATTTGAACTGAATAAATTCCTTGTACGTTACGGCGTTTATTGTAATTCCAAGCATATCTGCACGTCTGTAAAGCTCGCCACCAAGAGCGTTATTTATGCTTCTGAACGCAGTATGCTCAAAAAAGTGAGATATGCCGTTATTATCTGCATTTTCATAAAGGGGTCCAGCCTTTACATAAAGGCAAAGACAAAAGGAATGAAGTGCAGGATTTTTATATCCGTATATCCGGACACCGTTTTTGCTTACGATTTTTTGTTCCATCTATTCTCTCACATTAAAGCTCTGTCTTTGAAGCACCGTCTGACTCGGTTGCTTCGGTCTTAAACTTTTCAGTCTCTTTTTGCTTTGCTGTCTTTCTGAGCTGTTTTTCTACTTCCTTCATAACCAATGAATCATACAGCTCTCTGTCCTTATCCTTACATTCCCTTACCGTGCGGTAAACGGTTTTAGTACCGTCATTTGCATCGGCAACACGGATTTTTATGCAGAATTCGCCGTGCTCATTACATTTTGCAAGACTTACGCTCTTATATCTACCCGCACGTACATAAGGTGAAATCTCATTCATTTTTTTATCACACACAGGACAGCACGGACTGCATATCTCTCTCTTTGAAAATGCGGCTCTTCTGCTGCGAAGTCCCGTAAATACTGATTTCCCGTTATCGCTTCCGCAAAGAGCGCATTTCGCACCTGGATACTGGGCAATACCTTTTTCAAGGTCAAGCTTTCTCGCTATCATTGCGGTATAATAGGCATCATTCAGCGCATCGTGGGCTTTAAGGGTGTTTTCTATGCTGAAATATTCCGTTGCTGCAGAAAGGGATTTCTGATTACTTCCTGTGTCCGTCTGCATATTGAAAAGCACCTGAAGATTATACCAGGTTTTGCAAAAATCAAAGTTTACACCGTTAACACGGCAATTTTGACGAAGAACTCTTATATCGTCAACTCCCCATGTAAGAAAAACCGCTTCCGGCTCACACCATGCAACAAATTTTTCTATACACTCGGAAAATCCGGGAGCATTTTCAAGCATCTCTCCCGTAATTCCGGTAAGCTCTGACACCTTGCTATTCATTTTCGTGTATATTTTAGGCTTTATTTCTGTTTTGAACATACTTTCAATCGCAAGGTTTTCACCCAGCTTTACAGCACCAATCTGTATTATTTCTCCGGAAAAACGCTTTCCGTCATCAAGTATTTTCGTCTTGCTTGAAACCTGAGCCTGATTCCACTCAAGGTCAATTGCTATATATTTCATTTCCCGAACTGTAACCTTTCTGATTTATGCACACTTAAAATGCTTACTATTTTATACTGTATGAGAACATTTCATATACAAGCTCTGTTCCCTCGTCAATCTCCATAGGCAAAAGTGCTCTTGCAACGAGAATTTCATCAAAGCTTCCGTCGTCGGTTCGCACGAGTACTGCATAATCACCGTCTATTCTTTTAACCCTATATTCTGCTCTTTCCATTCCGCACTCTCATTTCGATACTTTAAGCTTTTCCACAGCTTCTTTGTCTGCGGTGACGTACGCTGTAAAGTTGGTTTCGTATATTACAAAGCCGGGCTTTGAGCCTGACGGCTTTTTTACGTTTCTTATTCTCGTATAATCAACGGGGACTCCCGGCATATCCTTGCCCTTTGAGTAATATGCCGCAATAAGTGCCGCTTCCGTGTAATCCTTTGCAGACGGCTCATCCTTTCCGCAAAGCATTACGGTATGAGAGCCCGGCATTCCTTTAACGTGAAACCACATATCGTTTTTGTCCGCAAGAACTGTGGTAAGATAATCGTTCTGAAGGTTGTTTTTACCGCAGAGAATTCTGTATCCACCGCCGGATTTGAACTCCATAAGGTCATAGGTCTTCTTCATTTTCTGCTTTCTTGCGTTTTTGTTCTTTGTGCGACTGCCAAACATTGCTTCAAGCTTTTTACCATATCCTGAAAGTGAAAGCTCTTCACGGATTTCCGCAATATCCCTCTCACCTGTAGCTTTTGTAAAGCTTTCAAAAATTGTGTCGATATACTCCAGTTCTTCCCTTGCACTTTTTATCTGCTGTGCCAGCTGAATTTCACGGTTTTTTGCCTTGTTATAAAGCTTATAGTATTTCTGGGCATTCTGCGACGGCGTAAGATTTATTTCAAGTGGAACTTCAACTTCCTTACCGTTTCCGTTTTCATCAAGGTCGGTGTAGTCAACGAGCCTTGCAAGGGTATCTCCCTTTTTCAGCATATACATATAACCTGTAATAAGGTCGCCGTAAAGTCGGTACTTATCCCTCATAGCGCACTCTTCAAGGTCTTTTTCCTGAAGTGAAATCTTTTTTGTAATTCTTGCGCTTGCGCTTGAGAGAAGCCTTAGAATATCCTGGCTTTTTCTTTTTATGCTTTCGTTTTTATCCTTTTCAAAGGAAAATCTGTCAAGAAGCTGTCCAAAGCTGTCGCATTTTACACATACTGCAGAAAGTCCGTATTGCCATATTTCGCAGAAAGAATATTCAAGGGGCTTTTTGTCTGTGTCGTAAAGAATATATGGCTCAAAATTTCCACTCTTAACCCTCGCATATGTTTCGGAAAAATGAAACCACAGCTTTTCCGGGTCAACATCTGCAAGTCTTATTTTAACGCTTTTTGTGGCTCTGTAGGAAATTTCCCTTGCGATAAGCGGAGAAAGTCCACGATAGCTTGCAATAAGATATTTATCCACCGCTGTTTCGGAAAAGCCGTTTTCAAAATCCCTTTCAAGCTTTTCCATAAACTCATTTTTGGTAACCTCAAGAGTATCAAGCTTACCCTCCTGCTGTGGTGGAAGCTCGTAGGGAAATCCCGGAAGTATCTGTCTTTTTGCTTTAACTGACAAATCAACGTATCTTATGGCAGAAAGCACACACCGCTTCTCATCAAGCAGTATTATGTTGCTGTAAGTTCCCATAATTTCAACGATTATTGCCTTTTCGCTCTTGAAGCCCATTTCATCGTGAGAGCTTACCCCTATTTCTATTGCACGCTCAAAGCCGAGCTGTTTTATATAAGTAATATGTCCACCTACAAGGTGCTTACGAAGAAGCATACAGAACATAGGAGGCACAGCAGGGTTTTCACGCTCAATTTCCGTAAAAGCAAAGCGTGAAGCACCGGAAGCCGCAGACAAAAGCAGCTTTCGGTTTACATTACCGCATTTCAGACCGAAAATTACAATGTCCTTTTCCGGTTGGTATATTTTATCTATTCTTGCGCCCACTGCATTATCTGAAAGCTCTTTTGTTACAGCGGCGGTAAATCCTGCGTCAAAGGGCATAGTTTCCTCCGTAGATATGGGTTAAAAAATCAAAAGGTAAAAAAGGGACATCCTACGTCAAAGCACTCAAAGCTTACGCCTGTAAATTCCGCTTCAAGAAGAGATTTCAGTTTGTAAATTACAGGGTTTTCCGTATGGTAATGTCCTGCATCAAACACGGCTATTCCGAGATTTTTAGCATCAATAAAGGTGTTGTGTGAAAAATCTGCACTGACATATGCATCGGCGCACATAGAGGCTTCAAAAAGGAAATCCTTGCCTGCACCGCCACAAAGGGCAACTGTTTTGATTTTTGCACCTTTTTCAAAATATGCCTTTATACATTCAAAGCCGAGTTTTTCCTTTATATATGTCGCAAACTCCTCACCGGACATAGCGCTGCAAAGCTCGCCTACGTAAAGAAATTCGCCTTTCTTCTCTACATTTGAAAGTCCCAGCACTTCTGCAAGCACACAGTTTACACCGCCGTCCGCTTTATCGAGCCTTGTATGGTATGAAAGCACTGAAATTCCGTGCTTTACAAGTAGCTCAATTTCGGAAAACGCTTCTCCGGAAAGAAATTTCAAGGGCTTAAAGATAAAGGGATGATGGGTAATAATAAGGTCTGCGCCTATTTCTATTGCCTTTTCTATTGCCGGAAGATTTACTTCAAGGCAGATAAGCGCACACTTAACATTTTTTTCTGTATCCTTACAAAGCATTACACCGTCATTGTCCCAGGACTCCGAAAGCTCCCTCGGTGCAAAAGTCGACATAAAGCTGTCAATGTTTTTTACTGTCGTCATACTTTTCTCCTTCTTC
>JAZOCR010000042.1:0-11382 GCA_045596605.1 Eubacteriales bacterium
TCATCACCAACAGATTCAAGAGTTCTTGAGCTTGTAGTGCCTACCGCTATAACTCTATGACCATTGTCCTTTGCTTCGTTGATAGTTTTTGCTGCATCTGCATCAATCTGATAGAATTCAGAATGCATATGATGTTCCAATACATTTTCAACTTTAACCGGTCTAAAGGTGCCTAAACCTACATGTAAAGTAACTCGCGCAATCTTTACGCCCTTCTTTTCTATCTGTTCAAGCAACTCCTTAGTAAAATGCAAACCTGCCGTAGGTGCTGCTGCCGAACCTTCATGCTTTGCGTAAACTGTCTGATATCTTCCCTTTTCGGCACTTCTTTCGTGAATATATGGCGGAAGCGGCATTTCACCTATTTCATCAAGTATGCTGAAAAATTCACCATCATAATCAAAATCGACGATTCTGTTTCCATCAGGAAGAATTTCTGAAACAACAGCTTTTAGCTTTCCTTCGCCTATTTCTATAACTGTTCCGACAGGAGCTTTTCTCGCCGGCTTCATAAGCACTTCCCAGCGTTTTTCACTTTTTCTTTCAAGAAGAAACACCTCTATAACTGTGTCACCTAAAACGTCGGTAATATTCCCCTTTGTGTCTTTAATCCTGCGTTTGCCAAAAAGTCTTGCAGGAATAACCTTAGAATTATTTATTACAAGTGCATCGCCCGGATTTAAATAATCAATTATATCACAAAACAGCTTATGGGAAAGCTCACCGCTTTTTCTGTCCATAACAAGAAGCCTTGACATATCACGCTTTTCTGCAGGACTTTGCGCTATTAGCTCCTGCGGAAGTGTATAGTCATATGAAGATAAAAGAAAAATGTCGTCGTTTAATTCTTTGTTATTCAAATAAATCACCTTTTAATTCTGTAATAAAATTCAACTGCGGAATATTACAAGTAAATCACGATAAGGATTTATTTCGCAGTCATTATCAAGTATTGCCATATTATTGTCAGCTTTAAATCCAATTTCAAAGCCCCCGCATTTTACCTTAAGAGGAATATCCGGCACTTCAATTTTTCTGACAAATGCTTTTCCTTTTATGCATTTTATCTGTATATAATCAATTCCACGCTCAATAAACCCAAGAAATGAGCCAAAGCACAAAATACATTGGAAAACGTCTTTTACTGCGCAGTTCATGTCGGGTACGATTCTGTAATACCGGTTATACAAATCAATGCTAAGACCGCACACATCACCTATACTTGAAAAAGCGGTATTGTCATTATGAAATAGTTTTCCTTCCACCCTTGAATCATAATTGTTTTCATCACAGCACTTTGATAGCAAATCTATGCGCTTCTTATCCTTTACAACATACGCAAGCTCAAGTGCTTTATCAGCAATGTTATAATCAGATAAGCCATTACCATCATCGATGGATATAGCCGAAGAATGATATCTCCATACTTTTTCAAGGAAAAGACTGTCTCCGGTAAACTTAAAATAATTGTAAAGAGAATTCAGGAGTGCAGACTTATCACAAGCTCCGTGTTCAAAAGCTTGCTCAAGGAATGAAGCCATAAGCCGGGGAAAATATGAGGATATCAATAAGTTTTCATCTAAATACTTTTCAAAAGAATTATATACTGCACCATCAAACCCTCTTAGAAACGAAGCTTGCTTTAATTCATAAAGCTCACGGGTAAAGTTATATATTAATTCCTCAGGCAAAGTCGAAGAATATAAAAGCTGTCTGAATATATCAGATTCTTCATAAAGTCGTTCCCACTGTGATAAACAATAAAAAGCACATTCATCAGCACCTGTAAAATATCTTGTATAGTATTTTTTTTCATAACTGCCATCAGACTTAAAAAAATAGGGACAGTACCACGAAATAACAAATCTTACTTTATCACAGCTTCCCGGTTTAACAGTGAAAGAAGAAGAAATAACGCCAAAATTACAGTGTTCATTAAAAGAACTGTCAATGCAGTCCTCTACGTTTCTGTGCAAAATATAATCCTTTAGCTTATAAACAGCATCATTTCCGTTAATTCCGGCAAGACCTTCGACATAATTAATATCTTTACCGCATACCCCAACACACATGTCTGCGGTATCGTATATGCTTCCGTCATTAGCAGAATTATTTAAACAAATATACTTAATTTCGTCTTTTCTGCTTTCGGAAAATTTGATATATGTATTCATATTCACATCATGATTTTCTATAGCAGCATAAAAGGTGTACTTGATTTCCTCATCAGAGAAGTTTTCCACTTCATATTCGACAAGAACTGCAGGAATTCCCGAATCACTGTCGTTACCAGGTATAAAAGGATTCCACGCTGTCATATGAATTTTTCCGGGAAATTCTTTATTTAAAAAGTCCGTTTCGCAAAAAGGAAAGCTTTCAAATAGCGTAGCGTTATCAAAGGTCTGAAAAATATTATAAAAATCAGAAAATCTTTCTGTAGTTTTACTGTTTTGAAAATCCGATTTGCTCTCAAGGACAAAGACTTTATTCTCATGTGCACCTTGCGCTTTTACCGCAAAAAAAGAAACCGGATTAAAAGCAGTAGGTATATTCATTACGTTAAAATCAGAAAGCGCACCACTGCTCTTGAGAGGTACATAGCCTGTGCCAATACCCCCTATCGCATAAGTTATTTCATTTTCTGTTTTTCCGGAGCTTTTGAGCTTTTTCACCGGAGAATTCAACATAAATATTTACCTCATAAAAGAAATTTAATACGATATATTCTATCATAGAAGTCAAAAAAAAGCAAGCATAATTATTAAATTTGTTTTATATACACCTATATTTAATTTTAAGAAAATATTGTTGATTTATTTATCAGTGTGATGTATAATACATTTAATACATTTTATATGGAGAATACAATGACTTTAAAACAGAGATTTACAAAAGCAAAACAAAGGCTTTTTGAAAAATACTATTCAAATCTTAACGATATGCAAAGAAAAGCAGTTTTTACAACGGAAGGACCTCTATTGATACTTGCAGGTGCAGGAAGCGGAAAAACAACTGTACTTGTAAACAGAATTGCATTTATAATTAAATATGGAAATGCTTATTACGGTGATATAAGCTTAGATGGAATCCCCGAAGAATTCGTTTCAATGCTTGAATCTTTTTGCGAAACCCCAAACCTATCAAAAGATGAAATTGAAGATACTCTCAACATGTTTGCCTACTCCCCTGCAATGCCTTATCAGGTGCTTGCCATAACATTTACTAACAAAGCGGCAAATGAAATGAAAGAGAGACTTTCTGCCTTACTTGGCGATTCAGCGCTTGAGATATGGGCAGGTACATTCCATTCAATATGTGTAAAAATACTCAGACGCCATATTGATAGACTCGGAATTGATAACAGCTTTACAATATACGATACCGACGACCAGAAAAAACTCATTTCCTCCTGTCTTAAAGAGCTTAATATTGATGAAAAGAATATGACTGCAAAAAGCGTTCTTTCGGCAATAAGCAGAGCTAAAGACAAGATGATTGACTGCACCCAGTACGAGCTTTCTGTTAACAGACATAATATTCGTGATGTGACAATCAGCAACCTTTACAAAATGTACGAGGAGAAAAAGCTTTCAGCAAACGCTCTTGATTTTGATGACATTATTGTATATACAGTAAAGCTTTTAAGTGAATATCCTGATATCAGAAAGATATATAATGATAAGTTCAAATATGTCCTTGTTGATGAGTATCAGGACACAAATATGGCACAATTTATGCTTGTACAGCTTCTTTGTTCAAAGGAATGTAACGTAATGGCCGTTGGCGATGACGACCAGAGTATTTATAAATTCAGAGGAGCAACTATTGAGAATATTCTCTCCTTCGATAAGAGCTTTGAAAATGCAAAGCTAATTAAACTCGAACAAAACTACCGTTCAAAAGGCACGATTCTTGACGCAGCAAACGCAATAATTGCAAATAATAAAGGCAGAAAAGGCAAGACTCTTTGGACAAGCAACGAAAAAGGTGAAAAAATAACCGTTTCAACCTTTGGCGACCAAAATGAAGAAGCAAGAAACATAACCGAAAGAATCGGAGAGCTTACACGTAGTGGTAAATATGGCTACAACGATATAGTTGTTCTGTACAGAATGAATGCCATGGCTAACGCCCTGGAAAATGCCTTTGCCAAAAGCGGATATCCTTACAGGATTCTCGGCGGTACACGCTTCTATGACAGAAAAGAAATCAAGGACATTATTGCTTATCTGTGCTTTATTTCAAATCCGTCAGATATGGTAAGACTCAGAAGAATCATCAACTGTCCAAGACGAGGCATCGGAGAAGCCGCTGTAAGCGCTATAGAAGCCGTTTGCACTAAATACGGTGTAACACCTTATGTTGCCATGAAAGATGCAAGAAGCTACTCTGAGCTCTCTAAAAGCGCACCCAAGCTTATGGCGTTCTGCGATATGATTGATGATATGAAGAAAACCTCGGAAAATGAGAGTCTTCCGGTTCTTATTGAAAAGGTAATTGATAAAAGTACATACCGTCAAATGCTTATTGACATGGGAGAAGAGGGCGCTGATGACCTTCAGAACATAGAGGAACTTATATCGAACGCTGTAACTTATAACGAAACCTCAGATGAACCTTCACTTGCAGGCTTTCTCGAAGAAGTTGCACTTGTTGCAGATATTGATAACTATGACAAAGATGCCGAGGCTGTTACTCTTATGACAATTCATAGCTCTAAAGGGCTTGAATTCCCTATAGTTTTCCTGCCCGGTATGGAGGAAAACATTTTCCCCGGCTCACAGTCTATGAGTGACGAAAAAGAACTTGAAGAGGAACGCCGTCTTGCATACGTTGCAGTAACACGAGCAAAGGAAAGAGTGTTTATTTCTCACACGAGATGCAGGCTTCTTTTTGGTAGAACATCCTTTAATCAGATTTCTCGGTTTGCAAGCGAAATCCCGGAGGAACTTATAAAACGAGAAGGAGAATCCGGAATTCAGTTTAATACTTATTCACTTGGCAGAAATGAATATGGAGCAAGGCGTGAAACCCCTGTGTCTTACAGATTCAATGACTATAATAATTCAGACGTCCAACAAAAAATCACTCAGATTCCGCAGATAAAAAAGGCTGAACCTGTAACGACAGAAACCTTCAACAGCGGTGACAAGGTTATTCACCCGGTATTCGGAGGAGGATTTATAATTTCGTCAAAAGCAGTTGGTCCTGATACTCTTTACGAAATTGCATTTGATGAAGCAGGAACTAAAAAGATAATGGCAAGCTATGCAAAGCTGAAAAAAGCTGAAGAATAATACTACAGCAGTGATACACGAGTCTAGTATCACTGCTGTTTTTATAGTTATTTAATTACAAACCCAAAAGGTAAATACCAGGAAGAGTTAGACATATAGAAAGTGACACTTGTCATCAGATACTCACCGTCATAGTACATACAGGAAGAACTTCCGCCATCAAGGTTAGCTGCATTTACTGCACCGTACTCGGTCATAATTCCTATAAGGTCGGATGCAGATGCACCGAGATGTCCAGAGGTACCTCTTCCATCGGTTACAAGCAAAAGAAGTGCACCGTCAGCTCTTTGACCAATTGCAGTTCTGGGATTCAGACCACTGCCTGCGCCCTTCATATCTCGTGCTTCTCCGTTAATTACAAGCTGAACGAAATGATTATTCTTATCACTGCTTTCCTCCTGAAAGGTGGTAGCATCACGAATTTTCTTTTCAGCAACAAGAGCTTCAATATCCTTTTCATTCATTTTACTTATATCAATTATCTGCAAAATATTATCTTCTGTAAGACCGATAAGTACAAGTCCCTGAAGCTGCTGAGGTTTATTGTATTGTATTTCACCATTTGAAACAACAACTCCATATGGAACTCCACCGGTATTATTTGCTGAAGCATAAATACCTGCATTTATACCGCCAATAGCATTGTTATCATTAACAAGCTTATCAAGCGTTACACCTTTTGCTCTCCATGGGTAAATTGTCGCAAGACTTACTCTTGATGGATCCTTTACTATAAGAAGGGTTGCGTAGAAGGTTCTGCCGTTGATTTCAACAACCTCTATGTCTTCGCCATCATCAACATTCGTAACGTCGCCACCAACCTCTATCATTCCAGTATCAACCTCGTTGTCAAACACCTCCATAGAATTCTCGTCAACAAGTGACTGAATTTCCTCAGGGCTAAGGCAAATTGAAGCAAGAAACTTCATTTGACCGGATTCGAGCACCGTAGTAACAAACATTTTCTTTGCTGCAGGCGACGTATTTCCGCAAATCGAAAAGAGAATGAAATAACACAGAAGCACAAGAATCACAAGAGTTATAACGATAGTAAGCAGCACCTTGCCGCTAATTCCAAGTGCTTTCTTTAAAGTATTATTCAATGCTGTCACCTCCGTTATCCTTCAATTCTTCATTATCCTCTATATCAGAGCCAACCATATCAGCAACCATCCATTGTGGATTATCAATGCCGTCCTTGGTATTATCGTATTTTACAAAGAATAATTTTCCTGAAAGCTCATCATCAACATCAAGTCCGTTGGCGATTCTCATTTTTTTAACAAGACGAACATCGCAGGAAAAGCAGTTATCTGAATACTGTACGAAATTCGTTACCTTTTCATCTTTGAATGGTGGATTATAAAGAGTGTGAATACTTGTGAAGGTTCTGTCAATACCTATTGACCACTTATAAGCAACACTGTAGAGATAAGAATCTTTAAAAAGATACTTTGAAAGTGAGCCAAGTCCACCCGCAAGGTCATTAGTCATAAACAGACTCCATTTTTTTGAAAAATCAAGTACACCTGCTTGGTTCATAAGCTCTTCCGGAACGGTGGGAAGTGCCGATTGCTTTGAAACCTTCAGCTTTTCTCCGTATGAATACTCAACTTCATCCCCAAGATTGTCCTTTATAGAAATTACAGGTCTTGAACCATCCTCACGCGGAATAAAGCTTATGTCATAATCAACGAGTGTTGGCATTTCGGTGTATTTTGCAACATACTCATATTCTGAAATAGCAGTGGAGGTCTTGCATACTTCTGAAACCTCTTTGCCGTCTGCAGTTACTTCAAAATTTGAAGGAACAGTAAATCTTGCACCACCAAAATTTTTCCTTACAGTTCGATACTGCTTTTCGGAATTTCCAAATGTATCAAGCAGTTCAACGTCAGTGTTACCGAGATATTCAATGTTGTACTTATTGTCTCCATTTTCATCTATCTCCTCACTGGTAACGATATTACCGTTAATTCTGAGAAAAATACCGCTCGGAAGAGAAAATTCACGTTCAAAAACGACAGCTTCTTTCGACTCGAGAGACCAGTCGGCAGTTGAAAACACTATCATCTGTGTTCTCTCGTTTGTGCTTGTAAGGCAAATATCAACTACAGGCTTTCCGTCGGCAAGTACAGTATATTCGGTTGAATTAGCGCCGAACGCACCTGTTTTCTGCTCATATGTCAAGTCGCTGTTTGCGATACACTCAACGAAGCTATCAGGATAATGGTCTGTCTCAAGGAGCTCGTCAGCAGCACCTGTTATAGGAAGCGCCTTTTCAAGTTCACCCGCTCTTGCTGCATCTCTGATAAGAGTAATCTGCTGTTCAACTATACGTTCCGGTTGCGATGCTTCGAAATCACGGAGAAGTGAATTTACTCGAATAAGAACAAAGGATGATATCACCAAGAGAACAAGAATATATACAATTAAAAATTTTGAGAATTTTGATAAATTAGACTTTATATTAAATCCTTTTTTCATTTTAAACCTCTTTTTTACTGCTGATTTTTTTAGAAATTCTATCCCAAAGGGCGTCAACAGCTTTTACAGCTATGAAACCTGAAACAGCTCCGATAAAAGCTCCAACTATGACGTCAGTTGGAAAATGAACATATAGATATAGCCTTGAAAAAGCTATAAGAATTGCAAGTACAAGAAAAGGTATTCCTACCTTCCTATTTCGCATCATAAGTACTGATGCCGCTTCAAAGGCTGCAACCGTATGTCCTGATGGAAAAGAAAAATCAGAAAGTCCGTCAACAAGCATTTCAACCTCACGAAGTGTATAAGGTCTCGGTCTTGCAACAATTGGTTTAAGTGTAAGATTACACACTATAAGACCAATTATCAATGACAAACCAAGCATAGCACCTGTTTTGCGTGTTTTTTTGAAAATTAACAAGGCTACAGCAATGCATATAAAGAATATACCGGATTCACCGAATAAGGTAATAATGGGCATTATGAAGTCAAGGAAAGCACAGCGAAGATTATCATAGATAAAGTTCAAAACTGTGATATCAAAATTAATAATAGCTGACATCATTTTTCTTCCTTTCTATGTGGCATTTCAGCAAACACCCAATCCTTCTGTATTCTGAAGCTGACAATGGCAATGACCGCTTTAATTACAAGCGTGATAATCGTATATAAAACAGTTGATTTTGTATCAAATAGCTTATATATAATAACCCAGTCAAGACCATACGTAACAATTGCCTGAATTATCCAGAGAATATAATACTTTATAAGTGTTGCTTTTCCCTTAGATTTATCTTTAAAAACAAAATTCTTATTCAGGAAGTAGTTTGCTATGGAAGAAACAATTCTCGCAGGACCAAAAGACAAAATTTCAGTTAGGTATCCCCACTTCAAGCCTTTAATAAGGTGAAAAATTCCCGATTGAATTATTGTTTCTATCAGCAGACTTATAAGGGCACTTATTGTATATTTAAAAAAGTGTGCAAGTATCAGCTTGTATATTCGCCAGGAGTCACGGACAGGGTGAAAATGAGAGGTTTTGTTTTCTTCTATGTAAACAGTCTCAATAACCTTTTCGGAAAACGGAATATGAAGTCTTTTCATTTCGAGAAGCATATTAGTTTCATACTCATATCTGTCGCCCTTAACGTCACACATTTCTTTTATGTATGAGATAGGAAAAGCCCGAAGTCCCGTCTGAGTATCGGAAAGCTTCATGCCAACGAAAATTCTGAATACAAATGATGTAATTCTATTACCTCTTCTGCTTCTTTTAGGAACATGAGGAAGTGAAAAATCTCTTACACCAAGAATAATTTCAGGATTTTCAGGTGAAATTTCCATTGCACAGGCAACTATATCCTCAGGTCTGTGCTGAGCATCGCCATCGGCGGTAACACAGCCTGCCATTTCCTTGCGGTTATCGAGAAAATAGCGGAAAGCAGTTTTGAGAGCCGCACCCTTACCCATGTTTTTCTCGTGCGAAAGAAGTGTCACAGATTCATGCACTTTTACTTTTTCAAAATACTTTAAGCATTCTTTTTTTGAGCCATCATTTACAACAATTATATCTGATACGCCTAAAACTTCAAGTCCTTCAACAACAGATAAAAGCTTTTCATCTGGATTATATGACGGAATAATAACAGAAAAATTCATTTACTGATTTCCTTTCAAAATACATATTTCAAAAAAATAGTGCATAAGCCGACACAATTACAGTCTAAATGTAATTATAACACAATTAACCCGCTTTGTAAATACATATTTACAATTTTTATGAAACAATTCAGTAAATAAACAAATAAGTACCACACAAAATCGGGTGGTACTTATTATAGAGCAAATATTAATTATGCATTGTTTGATGCGTGCTTCTTTGCATCGTTTTCACGAAGCTCGCTTCTTCTGATTTTTCCGTTGAAGGTCTTTGGAAGTGCTTCAACGTATTCAACAACTCTTGGATACTTATACGGAGCTGTATTGTCCTTTACATACTTCTGAAGCTCTTTTGTAAGCTCGTCACTCGGAGTAAAACCACTGTTAAGTACAATTGTAGCCTTAACTGCAAAGCCACGTACCGGGTCAGGAACACCGGTTACGGCTACTTCCTTTACAGCGTCGTGCTCAAGAAGTACGCTTTCTATCTCAAAAGGACCTATACGGTAGCCTGATGATTTAATAACGTCATCGTTACGACCTACGTATCTGAACATACCCTTTTCATCTCTGTAAGCAGTATCACCCGTGTGGTAGTAGCCGCCATACAACGCCTTTTGGGTATCATCCGCACTAAAATTATATGTGTCAAGAAGTCCGCAGGACTTTCTCTTTGCGCTGAGAACTCTTATAGAGATTTCACCGGTAGCACCTCGAGCAACATTGTTATTGTCGCTATCAAGAATATGCACGTCAAAACCGGGAATAGGATATCCGAGCGTTCCGGGAGTAGGCTCAGTCCAGGGGTACAGAGTACCTATACATAGGCAAGTTTCAGTCTGACCAAAGCCCTCATAAATCTTAAGACCTGTTGCATTTTTCCATTTGTTAAATATTTCAGGATTGAGTGCCTCCCCTGCCGAACAGCAGTGAGTTAGTGAAGAAAGGTCATATTTTGTAACGTCCTGCTCAAGAAGCATTCTGTACATCGTCGGAGGAACACAGAAGGTAGTAACCTTGTATTTCTCCATTATCTTGAGAATATCTTCAGGTACAAATCTCTCAAAATCATATACAAGCACAGCACTTTCGCCAAACCACTGTCCATAGAATTTACCCCAGAGAGATTTTAGCCAGCCTGTGTCGGATATTGTAAAATGAAGACCACCGTCCACTACTCTGTGCCAGAACACACCGGTCATGATGTGCCCAAGCGGATATTTAAAATTATGAGTTATAATTTTTGGATATCCGGTTGTTCCGGAGGAAAACGCCATAAGCATCATATCGTCTGCCTTTGTAGCATCTTTTCCTGTAGGATGCTGCCACTTATCGCTCGCCATAGCAAAGCCTTCTTCAAAATCGTGCCAGCCATTGCCTGCTTTTTTGTGGTCTGTAACGAGTTTTATTTCGACGGTTTCATAGCCTTCACCCTCGTCAAAATATTCAGTTGCATTACCGTATCCGGTGCAGATTACGCATTTGATTTTACCGGCATTGCAGCGATAGACGTAGTCCTTTGCTTTAAGCATATCCGTTGCTTGAACTGCAACAGCACCAATTTTATGCAGACCAAGCATACAGAACCAGAAATAGTAGCTTCTTCTGAGAACCAGAAGAACTCTGTCCCCCTTCTTTATGCCGAGGTACTTGAAGTAGTTTGCCGCTTTGTTGGAAGCGAGCATCATATCCTTAAAAGTAAATTTCTTTTCCTCGCCGTCTTTTGAAACCCATATCATAGCGAGCTTATCGGGTTTTGTCTTTCCAAGAACGTCAACTACGTCGTATGCGAAGTTGAAGTTTTCGTTAAATGTAAGTTTATAGTTCTGCTGCGCATCTTCAAGGGATATAAAATCATCTCTTGAAGCGCCAACGAACTTTTCGTATATAGCCATATTTTTTCTCCTTATGATAAACTACGTTGTATTGCCAAAATAAC
>JAZOCR010000043.1:0-13538 GCA_045596605.1 Eubacteriales bacterium
TAGGTAAGCTGTCACTTCACAGCCGCCCCTCAGATATGCCCACAAAGCAGGCTGCGGCAGCGGTCGGTCAGTGTGAGCTTATGTATACATATGACAAGCTTTTTTCAGAATATAATCACACGGTTGCGCAGATACTTCTTACAAAAAGCGATATTGATGACAAACACAGAAGAAGCAACTTCCACAGCACTATGTCAAGGCTTCTTGAGCTTTCCGTGCTACCGGTTATAAATGAAAACGACACGGTTTCCACTGAAGAAATCGGAATAGGCGACAACGACACTTTATCTGCGATAGTTGCGGCGGAAACAACTGCAGACCTGCTTGTTCTTCTTTCTGATATTGACGGACTGTATACGGCAGACCCTCATAAAGACGAAAATGCAAAGCTTATAAGCGAGGTCTTTGAAATCACTCCTGAAATTCTTTCACTTGCGGGCGGTGCAGGCACGTCTCTTGGCACGGGCGGCATGGCAACAAAACTTAAAGCCGCAGAAATTGCGGGCAGTGCTGGTACAGATATGATTATTGCAAACGGTGAAAATCCGGAAATCCTTTATAACATCTGTGACGGAAAGCCCTTTGGCACGAGATTTTACAGTAAAAAATAAAATGCGGAGGCACTATGACCACACTTGAAATAATGAAAGCGGCAAAAGAGGCAAAAAAAGACGCCCTTCTTCTTACAACGGAAAAGAAAAACACTGCGCTTTCGGAAATGAGCAAGGAACTCATTGCGAATATGGCAGAAATACTTGCAGCAAACAAGACAGATATTGAAAACGCTACCGGCAAAATTTCCGATGTTATGATAGACAGGCTTCGTCTTACAGAGGAAAGAATAAAGGCTATGGCAGAGGGGCTTTTAGCGGTAGCAGGGCTTTCCGACCCCTGTGGCAGAACAATCTCCGAAGCGGTGCGCAGTAACGGGCTTAAAATAAGCAAGGTATCCGTACCCATTGGCGTGGTTGCGATAATTTATGAAAGCCGTCCTAACGTCACAAGTGATGCTGCGGCACTATGCCTGAAATCAGGAAATGTATGTATACTTCGTGGCGGAAAGGAAGCATATAACAGCTCAAAGGCGATAGTCAGGGCTCTGAAGGCAGGACTTAAAAATGCTGGACTTTCGGAAAATCTCATATCCCTTATTGACGATACGACACGAGCA
Organism: Eubacteriales bacterium; assembly: GCA_045596605.1. GTDB lineage: Bacteria > Bacillota > Clostridia > Oscillospirales > CAG-382 > SIG622. Next base: position 1,172 of record JAZOCR010000043.1, read on the forward strand.
AGTGCAAACGAGCTTATGACCGGTGTGGGATATGTTGACCTGCTTATTCCGAGAGGTGGCAAAGGACTTATAAAGGCGTGCACAGAAAACGCTAAGGTTCCTTGTATTGAAACAGGAACGGGAATTTGTCACGTATATATCGACAAGGACGCAGACCTTTCAAAAGCTATAAAAATAATATACAACGCCAAAACAAGCAGACCCTCTGTATGTAATGCAGCAGAGTGCTGTATAGTTCATAAAGATATCGCAGATAAGTTCCTTCCTATGCTAAAAAAGGAGCTTTGCGACACAAGAAAAGACCGGGGAGAAATTCCGGTTGAGTTTCGTTTATGTGAGAAAAGCGCAAAAATACTCGGTGAAAGTCCGTGCAGCGAGGAGGATTTCAGCACCGAATTTCTCGACTATATTCTTGCGGTAAAAACAGTAAAAAGCACAGAAGAAGCAATAGAACATATAAGTTTACACTCAACGGGGCACAGCGAGGCAATAGTTACGGAAAATATGCAAACCGCAGATTTATTCGTGCGCTCGGTTGACAGTGCGGCACTGTATATAAACGCATCAACAAGATTTACCGACGGCGGTGAGTTTGGTCTCGGCTGTGAAATGGGAATTTCCACACAGAAGCTTCACGCAAGAGGACCCATGGGACTTTGTGAGCTTACCACATACAAATACGTCGTAAACGGTGACGGTCACGTCAGATAAACACCCTTGTGCAGGAGAGCTTTTCTCCTGCACTTTTACATGTGCGGGCTTCACATAATTTTCAGACAAAAGATACCTTTTCGTTTTAAACTTTACCTCTGATTTGTTGACACAAGCGCAAAAAAGTGTTATAATAAGATGTTATAATTTTTGCAAACATACGTCTTTCTACATTTTTTGACACTAAAAGGGGGTTTTTGCTATGGAATTAAGCAAGGTAAAAAACAACCTTCTCCTTGGAATTGATATAGGCTCAACTACCGCAAAGGTAGTCCTTATGGAAAATGGAGAAATAATATACAGTAAATACGAGCGTCACTATTCAAAGGTGCGTGATAAAATTTCCGAAATGCTATCGGAAATGCGTTCTGTTTTGTGTGGCAAAAGCTTTATGGTAGCCGTTTCAGGCTCTGCAGGTATGGGACTTGCAAAAAGCGCAGACCTTCCTTTTGCACAGGAGGTTTTCGTTGTAGGAGAGGTTATCCGCAGAAATGAACCGGATACCTCGGTGGTTATTGAGCTTGGCGGCGAAGACGCAAAAATCATTTTTTTTGACGGTACTCCCGACGAGCGAATGAACGGCTCCTGCGCAGGAGGCACCGGAGCATTTATCGACCAGATGGCAACACTGCTTTGTATGACCAACGACGAAATGGACAAGGCGAGCCTTGAGCATAAAAAAATATACCCTATTGCATCAAGGTGCGGTGTTTTTGCCAAAACGGATATTCAACCGCTTCTTAATCAAGGTGCAAACAAGGCTGACGTTGCGGCAAGCATTTATCAGGCGGTCGTAAATCAGACAATCGGCGGTCTTGCGCAAGGAAGAAAAATCAGAGGCAAGGTTATGTTTCTGGGAGGTCCACTTTACTACTGTGTAGGCCTTCGTGAAAGATTTGTAAAAACTCTGGGGCTCACAGAAGAAAACGCAGTGTTTCCGGAATATGCAATTTATGCCGTAGCCCTTGGTACTGCCCTGTACGCAGAAAAAGCAGGCACAATAACAGATATCGACAGCCTTATAGCGGCAGTTGAAAATTCAAAATCATACGTTTCGGAAGCAGATACCCTTTCACCGTTATTTAAAAACGAGCAGGAATACAATGAATTTGTGGCTCGTCACAGGAAGGCGTCGGTTGAATTTAAAGAAATTTCAGATTATAACGGAAAAGCATATCTTGGCATAGACTGCGGAAGTACAACCACAAAGCTTGTGCTTCTTTCAGAAAACAACGAAATCCTGTACAGCTACTATGCTTCAAATATGGGAAATCCGGTTGAAGTGGCGAGAGGTCAGCTTGAAAAAATTTACAGTCTTTGCAATGGTAGCATAAGCATTTGCGGAAGTGCCGTAACCGGCTACGGTGAAGAACTTATAAAAAATGCTTTCAGCTGTGATATAGGAATGGTTGAAACAATTGCTCATTACACTGCGGCGAAATATTTCTGTCCCGAGGTTGATTTTATACTCGACATAGGCGGTCAGGATATCAAGTGCTTCAAAATAAAAAACGGTGCTATTGACAGCATTATGCTTAACGAAGCATGCTCATCGGGCTGTGGTTCTTTCCTTGAAACCTTTGCAAAATCAATGGGATACTCCATTGAGGACTTTGCAAAGCATGGGATTTACGGTAAACACCCGGTAAATCTCGGCTCACGATGCACGGTTTTTATGAATTCATCGGTAAAGCAGGCACAGAAGGACGGTGCAGGAGTTGAAGATATTTCAGCAGGTCTTTCCATAAGCGTTGTAAAAAATGCAATATACAAGGTTATCCGTGCGGCAAGCGCAGATGAGCTTGGAGAAAATGTGGTAGTTCAGGGCGGTACCTTCTATAATGATGCGGTGCTCCGTGCCTTTGAACGTGAGCTTGAAAAAAACGTTATAAGACCGGCTATTGCAGGTCTTATGGGTGCTTACGGTGCGGCACTTTATTCAAAAAAGTGCGAAAAGTCTACGCTTATCACTCCCGAAGCTTTATCAGCCTTTACACACACTTCAAAATCAACCGTATGCAAGGGCTGCACAAATAACTGCCACCTGACGGTAAACACCTTTGGTGACGGAAGAAAGTTCATCTCCGGCAACAGATGTGAAAAGGGACTTGGACTTGAAAGCTCGGTAAGTGCTCTGCCTAACCTTTACGAATTTAAAAGAAATGCACTTCTTTCAATGCAAGGCGGCGAGAACAGACGTGGAAGAATAGGTCTGCCGCTTGCGCTTGGAATGTACGAGCTTTTGCCGTTGTGGTGCGGCATTTTCAAGAGTCTTGGCTTTGAGGTTGTGGTGTCTGAAATGTCAAGCCGAAGAACCTATGAAAAGGGGCAGCTTTCAATCCCCTCCGACACTGTCTGCTACCCGGCAAAAATTATGCACGGACACGTGGCAGAGCTTCTTGAGAAAAACGTTGACGCAATATTTTACCCATGTCTTACATACAATATCGACGAAAAGCAATCGGACAACCATTACAACTGTCCGGTAGTTGCATATTATTCGGAGCTTCTTTCGGGAAACGTTGATGAGCTTCAAAGCACAAAGTTCTTATACCCTTATCTTAATATAAACAGCAAGACAGAGCTAACGAAGGAGCTTACAAAATACCTTTCTGAAAACCTATGCAAAATTCCCTATAGTGAAGTAAAAAAGGCGATAGATGAAGGCTTTGGATGCTATGCAAAACATATGGCATCCGTACGATTTGAGGGAGAAAAAGCTCTTGAGTTTGCAAGAAAAAGCGGCAGGCGTGTTATGATACTTGCCGGTCGCCCCTATCACATTGATGCCGAAATCGGTCACGGAATTGACAATCTTGCAAAAAGCCTTGGGTTTGTAGTTGTAAGCGAGGACAGTGTGTGTTATCTTGGCGAGCCGGTTAAGGTAAAGGTTCTTAATCAGTGGACTTATCATGCACGTCTTTACAGAGCCGCTTCCTTTGCGGCAAAAAATCCCGACGTAGAGCTTGTACAGCTTGTATCATTTGGCTGCGGCGTCGACGCAATCACAACAGACGAGGTAAGAACTATACTTGAGAGTAGTGGCAAGTATTATACACAGATAAAAATAGATGAAATAACAAACCTTGGTGCAGTAAAGATAAGACTGAGAAGCCTTATAGGTGCACTCGATGAAGCAAGAGAACAAAAGGGGGTGCAGTAATGACAGAGAGCTTTGTGGAATTCACAAGTGAAATGAAAAAGGACTACACTATACTCGTGCCTAATATGCTTCCTATGCACTTCAAGCTTATTATGCGTGTAATGAAGAACTACGGCTACAATATGGAGCTACTTGAAACCGAGGGCAAAGAGCTTTCTGAAAAAGGGCTGCGATACGTTCATAACGACACCTGCTACCCGGCAATTCTGGTTATAGGTCAATTCCTTCACGCTATTGAAAGCGGAAAGTACGACCCTCACAAGGTTGCCCTGATACTTTTTCAGACCGGCGGCGGATGCCGAGCATCAAACTACGTATCTCTGCTTCGTAAAGCTCTCACAAAAGCAGGCTATGGTTACGTGCCTGTAATTGCTTTCAGCTTTGGCGGTATAGAAAAGCACTCCGGCTGGAATATCACAATACCGATATATCACAGATTGTTCTACGCAATTCTTTATGCAGACCTTCTTATGAACCTGCAAAATCAGTGCAAGGTTTACGAAAAGCACGCAGGTGACACCGACCTTGTATGCGAGAAGTGGCTTACAAAGCTGACCAGTGGCAAGAATGCAGTCGGAAGTATAAAATACGGCAAGGTAAAAGATAACTACCGTGCAATACTTTCAGATTTTGCGGCAATCGAAAAGACAACCGATAAAAAAATAAAAGTTGGAATTGTCGGCGAAATTTTCGTTAAATACTCCCCTCTCGGAAACAACAATCTTTGTGATTTTTTAGTGCAGAACGGTGCAGAGCCGGTTATACCGGGGTTTGTTGACTTTATGCTTTACTGTGTATATAACGTACTTGTTGATAAAAAGCTGTACGGCTTCAAATCTCCGGTTTATGCAGTTTACAAGCTTGCTTATAAATTTGTTCTTAAAAAGCAAAAGGACCTGATAAATCTGATAAAACAAGACGGAAACTTTGAAGCACCAACACCCTTTGATACAACCCTTACTCTTGCAAAGGACTACATAAATATAGGCACAAAAATGGGTGAAGGCTGGCTTTTGACATCTGAAATGATGGAGCTTTATCACAGTGGCACTAAAAACATTGTCTGCACACAGCCTTTCGGCTGTCTTCCAAATCATATTTGCGGAAAGGGTATGATGAAGCCTCTTAAAGAGAAAAATCCTGACATCAACATTGTTGCAATAGACTATGATGCGGGTGCAACGGCTGTAAATCAGGAAAACAGAATACGGCTCATGCTTTCAAACGCAAGGCTTGCAGAAAGCAGTAGCGAAGAAAAGAGCACCGAAACACGGCAAGAATATCAGAATACATGAGAAAACGGCAATGCGCATATAAAGCGTATTGCCGTTTGGTTTTAAGTTTAATTAAAATGCTAAAAACGCCATTGCGATTGCCGATAAAACCATAAGTCCTGCAAGTATCCAGCAAAGTATCCTTGCTGCCATTTTATTTTTCATAGCTTCATTCTCCTTTTTTTAATACTCTTACGCTCATTGAAGAAAGTCTTATTTTGCCACTTAATCTTTCGCCTGTAAAAAGGTCCCGATATTCATCATGCAGCTCGCAAGCACGTATACTGTCTGAGGTATTTGCGGCAACTATTACTTCGCCTTTTTTGTCAAATCTTTTATATACGACAAATCCTGAAGATACCTGAAGAAACTCAAAATTACCCTTTTCAAATACCTTTTCACTTCTTCGGATTTCTCCGAGCTTTCTGTAGTGGGAAAGAAGTGTTTCGTCTTCTCTGCCCCAGGGGAACGGCATACGGCAGAATGGGTCGTGATAGCCTTCGGCACCTGCTTCATCGCCGTAATATACAGATGGAGTACCGAAAATGGTATACTGCAAGGTAGAAGCTACTTTAAGACAGCTTATTGCGTACTGCTTCTGCCTCTTTGTCATTCGCTTGGTTGAAAGTTCCTTGTTGGAAAGCCCGCCAGCCGATGCACCGCCAAGTACGGTCAGTATTCTTTCCGTATCGTGTGTACCGAGAATGTTCATAAGAACGTCGGAGCATGCCTTGGGGTAGCTTGCGTAAAGCTCAACAAGAGTGTTGTAAAAAATTTCGGCATTGCCGTTTTTCACAAATTCAATAATGGCGTTTTTCTGCGGATAATTCATAACGCTGTCCAGCTGTTTACCTCTGAAATATCCTCTGCGCTCACCATAGGACACCTTGTCTATGGCGTTTTCCCACACTTCACCTATAATCAGCGCATCCTTGTCCTTGCCCTTTACCACAAAATGAAGCTTTTCAAGGAAATCAGACGAAAGCTCATCCGCAACGTCAAGACGCACTCCCCCCATACCCATATCAAGATATTTTTCAAGAACGCCGTTCTTGCCAAGGAAATAATTTTCACATTCCGGATTTGCAAGATTAAGCTTCGGAAGAATTTCTATTCCCCACCAGGCCTTATAACTGCCATCCTTTTCAAAGCAGTACCAATCACGGTATTTCGACTGCTCACTCTGATATGCACCAAGCTCACTGTACCTTGCGTATCTGTTGAAATAAAGGCTGTCGTCACCGGTGTGATTGAATACGCCATCGAAAATTATCTTAATATTTCTTTTTTTAGCCTCGGATATGAGCTTTTTAAGTGCATCCTCACCGCCAAACATTTCGTCTACCGTCATATAATCGCCGGTATCGTATTTATGGTTAGAGTAGGCTTTAAAAATAGGATTTAGATAGATACATCCAACACCAAGAGATACGAGGTAATCAAGCTTTTCACAGACGCCCCAGAGCGTACCGCCAAAAAACATATTGTTTTTCACAAATGCACCCGGGTATTCCCCGTACTGAGGTATTCCATTATCCCAGTCGGGATTTATTACTGCAGTTTTTGAAACCGGAACTTCTTTTGTACCCTTACTGAATCTGTCAACGAAAATCTGATACATAATATTTCCACAGAACCAGTCGGGTGTAGTAAGCTCCTTATCATACACAAGTAGCTTAAATGCACATACATCTTCCTGTGATGAAAGCTCAAAGTCAACATTATTTACGCTTGACGTATGAAAGCTAACAGTTCCGAAATCAATGGCGAAATAGTAATAATAAAGCCCAATTTCAAATCCCTTCGGAAGCTCATCGGAGCGCACTTCGCATACAAAGCAGTCTGTTACACAGTTAATATCGCAGAGTGTAAAAGGAATTTTTACATATTCTCCGCCGTCCTGCTTTATGTAAAGAGAGACACCGCATGCACCTGCACGTCTTGGTAAGGTAACTGTAAATTTCAGCTTTTCTCCCCTTTCGCTGCACGGCAGTGCACCAAGCCTTGAAAAGTCAAAATTTCCGTATTGCTTACTGATTTTCACCTCGGAGCTTTGGTTTTCGAGTGCCATGCGATGCACTTTCCCAAGTACACCAAGCTCTCTAAGATTATTTGTAATCGTTGTGTTATGCATTGTAACCTTTTCCGTAAAAAATAAATTTACATAAAATATAAAAACAGATATAAAGCCGCATTTCCGCAGCAAAAAACAATTTTACTGCGGAAAGGCTGATGTTTACATTTTCTTAAGATGCCAGATTCTGTCAGCGTATTCTTCTATGCTTCTGTCGGCGGCAAATTTTCCGGAGGAAGCAATATTGATAAGGGACATTCTGTTCCATGCCTCCGGCTTTGCATATACCGAAAGCGCCTTGTCATGTGCCTGTCTGTAAGACTCAAAGTCTGCAAGACACATATACGGGTCAGCAATACCGTGTCCCTGGAGGAGATAAGTTCCGATGTCACGGAAGCTTTCACCCGCAAAACCGATATTAAGGGCGTCAACAGCCTTACGAAGTCTTTCGTTACCTGAATAGAACATTGTTGACTGATAGCCGGAGAGCCACATCTGCTCAACCTCCTGGCAGGTAAGACCGAAAATAAACATATTTTCGTTGCCTGTTTCCGCTACCATTTCAACGTTTGCACCGTCGTAGGTACCGATTGTAAGAGCACCGTTCATCATCATCTTCATACAGCCCGTACCGCTTGCTTCCTTACCTGCAAGGGAAATCTGTTCGGAAATTTCCGCTGCGGGAATAAGGCTCTCGGCGAGGCTTACATTGTAATCTTCAAGGAATACAACTTTCAGCTTTTCACGGATTTTGGGATTTCTTTCTATATCCTTTGAGAGCATACAGATAAGCTTTATTATCTGCTTTGCCATAGTATATCCGGGAGCCGCCTTTGCGCCGAAGATAAACGTCTGCGGCTGAATATCAAGGTCGGGATTCTCACGAAGCTCGTTGTATATCGAAATAATATTAAGTGCATTAAGAAGCTGACGCTTATACTCGTGAAGTCTCTTTACCTGAACATCAAAAAGAGAATTTGGGTCGAGCTTTACTCCTGTTTTATCAAAGAGATAATTCGAGAAAGCTATTTTATTGTTCTTCTTTATATCAGAAAGCTTTAAAAGCACGGTTTTGTCGTCTGCAAATTTCGCAAAATTCGCCATTGTTTCCGGATGCTTGCGATAGTCTGTGCCTATTGTTTCATCAAGAAGTGACGCAAGTGCAGGGTTTGAATAGCAAAGCCACCTTCTGTGAGCTACGCCGTTTGTAACATTGGTAAATCTGTCCGGGTACATTCTGTAGAAATCCTTGAATACCGTTTCCTTGAGAATGTCGGAATGAAGCTGTGATACGCCATTTACGGTATGTGAGCCGATAACGGAAAGATTTGCCATTCTAACCTAATTATAGCCTATAATTGCCATATTGGAAATTCTGTTCCAGTTACCGGGAAATGCATCCCATGCGGCTTTGCAGAAGCGTTCGTTTATTTCCTTGATAATTGCGTGTATTCTCGGAAGCTTTAGTCTGAAAAGATCCTCGTTCCAGGTTTCAAGTGCTTCCGGCATAACCGTATGGTTAGTATAAGAAACAGTCTTTATAACAGTATTCCACGCTCTGTCCCAATCAAAGCAGTAATCGTCAATGAGGATTCTCATAAGCTCGGGAATGCAGAGTGCCGGATGTGTATCGTTAATATGAATTGCAACCTTGTCAGAGAAATTGTCAAGAGTTTTGTAAACTGCCATATGGTCACGGACAATGCTCTGAACAGATGCAGAAACAAGGAAGTACTGCTGACTAAGACGGAGCAGCTTACCTTCGTTATGGTTGTCAGAGGGGTAAAGAACTTTTGATATAATATCCGCATTAGTGCTTTCCTTCATTGCGCTGTAGTACTGTCCCTGAGTAAACAGACCCATATTGAAGTTCTGGATATCTCTTGCTTTCCAGAGTCTGAGACTGCTTACAGCCTTTGAATCTGCGCCTGAAAGCATCATATCATAAGGAACTGCCTCAATTTCCTCGGCGTCCTCGTAGATAATTTCAAGTCTGCCGTTGTCCCAGCTTTCCTTTATATGACCGCCGAACTTTACCTTGAAGGTTCTGTCTGTTCTCGGAACAAGCCATACCTCTCCGCCCGGTAGCCAGATATCCGGAAGCTCAACCTGAATACCGTCAACTATTTTCTGCTTAAAAAGACCGTATTCGTAGCAAATTGAAAAGCCGGTAGCCGGATAGTCAAGTGAAGAAAGCGAGTCCATAAAGCACGCCGCAAGTCTTCCAAGACCGCCGTTTCCAAGTCCGGGGTCGGGTTCGAGCTCATAAAGGTCGGAGAGATTGAAGCCAAGCTCATCGAGTGCGGCTCTGTAGCTTTCAGCAAGTCCTAAGTTACAAAGGTTATTCTTCAGTGATCTTCCGAGAAGAAATTCCATACACATATAGTATACTCGCTTTGCGCCTTCTTCGTTAACCTCGTTTTTGAAGTTCTTTCTTTTATCCGTAAGAATATCCTTCACAGTAAGAGCTACTGCCTTATATACCTGCTCCTTGGTAGCTTCTTTGGGCGAAGCTCCAAAATATCTTGAGAGCTTACTCTCGACAAGCTCCTTGATTTCTGATTTTTCGGGATTGTGATTCATATTGTGCTGTTCCTTTCATACAGCAAAAGCGGAACATTTATTGTCAATTGCGAAACAGTGCCTGCATATGACAACTTCAGTTCCGTTTTGCGTCTTATTTGTACTGATAACAAACTATTTATATGTTTGCAATATTGTAATTTTTACATTTTTATAATATTATATCACATTTCTTTGTACATTTCAAGATACTTTTGTGCTGAAATATCCCATGAAAAATCAGTTTTCATTGCCACTCTGACTAATTTTTTCCACTTTTCGCTATCTTTGTAAAGTAAATTTGCCGCACGAAGTCTGTCAAGAAGCTCGTGAGCATTATAATTTGCAAAGGTAAATCCGTTTCCGTAAGCCTTCTTTCCATCTTCCCAATAAGGCTTTATCGAGTCGTAAAGTCCTCCGGTTTCACGAACTATCGGCACAGAACCGTATCTTGAGGCAATCATCTGCGCAAGTCCGCAGGGTTCACTCTTTGATGGCATTATAAACATGTCCGAGGCAGCGTATATTCTCTTTGCAAGATCTCTGTCATAGGTAATAAGTGCACGCACCTTGTCTGGATACGCTCCCTCAAGCTCACGGAAGAAGTCCTCATATTCTTTCTCACCAGTGCCAAGCACCACAAGCTGTACGTCCTCGCCTTGCACGAATTCTCCGATAACACACTTTACAAGGTCAATGCCCTTATGTGAGGCAAGTCTTGTAATTATTGCGTAAACCGGTACGTTTTCATGCTCCGGAAGTCCAAGCTCCGATTGAAGTGCAAGCTTGTTTGCAGTTTTCTTTGCAAGACTTCTGTCGGTAAATTTGTTTGGAATCACGGTATCGGTTTTGGGATTATATAGCTCTGTGTCAATACCGTTAAGAATACCGCAAAGCTTATACTCGTTATCACGAAGAACATAGTGAAGTCCGTGAGAATATGCCGGGAACTTTATTTCAAAAGCATACCTCGGGCTTACCGTTGTGATTTTATCGGTACAAACAAGTGCACCTTTTACAAGATTTATACAGCCCTCATATTCCACAATACTTTTATCTGATTCATCAAGATCAAATACATCCCCAAGAATTGCAAAGTCATATATTCCCTGGTACTCGATATTATGTATTGTGAATACCGTTTTCATACCCTCATAGCCGGGAAGCGACGAGAATTTTCTTTTTGCATATATTACGGAAAGCGCCGCCTGCCAGTCGTGGGCGTGAAGAATATCCGGAAAGAAATCAATCTGTGAAAGCATCATCATTACTGCCTTACAGAAGTATGCATATCTTTCACCGTCATCGTAATGACCGTAAAGTGCTCCACGCTTGAAATAATACTCATTATCAATAAAGTAGTAAACGACACCGCCCATTTCAAGGCTCTTTACACCGCAATACAGGTTTCTCCAGGAAAGCGGAACTGTAAAAGAGCAAATAAACTTCATTTCATTTTTGAACTTTTCCGAAATTTTGTCATACAACGGCATAACTACTCTTATATCAACTTCGCCTTCGCCTGCATCAGAGAGAGCCTTGGGAAGCGAGCCGAGAACATCTCCGAGTCCTCCGGTTGCCGCAAAGGGCATAGCCTCTGCGCCAACAAATAATATTTTTTTCATAGTAGTTCCTTTCGATTCTGAATCCGGTTATACTCTTGCGCCCTTTTCTATAAAGAACGGCATGGTTTCGTGTCCGGAAAGATTTCTGTTATCCTTTATTACCACGTTTTTGTCGGTAATAACGCATCCGAGAGTACAGTTTTCACCAACGTATGTGTCCTGAAGAAGAATTGAATTCTTAACAACCGTTCCCTTTCCAATCTTTACGCCTCTGAAGAGAATTGAGTTCTCAACCTCACCCTCGATTACGCATCCGTCTGCAATAAGAGAGCCTTTCACCTTTGCACCATCTGTATACCTTGTGGGCGGTGAATTTCTTACCTTTGTCATTACAGGTCTGTGCTTTACACTGAAAAGACCCGCACGAACCTCAGGCGAGAGAAGCTGCATGCTTGTGGAGAAATATCCTGCAAGAGAGTTTATGCAGGCGTAGAAGCCGTCAAAATTATAACACTTTATAAGACGCTTTTTCGCCATTACAGCGAGCACGTCATTGGTAAAGGACTTGTATCCGTGAGCAAGAGCGTCAAGGATTATGCTTTGAAGGTCTGTTCTTTTAATCACGAAAATGTTTGCAGAAACAGTTTTTATGCCGGTAGTATTTGTTGTACTTTCGTATGCTTCAACTGCATATCCGCTGTCGTCTGCGGTGATAATTGTATATTTGTCAGAGTCATCGCTTGAAAGGAAAATGTTCTTGGTAACTACTGTAAGCTCCGCTCCGCTTTCCTCATGCTCTTTTATTACTTTCTTAAGATTAATATTGCATATAACATCACAGTCCGAAAGAACAAAGTAATCCTCGGTACAGCGGTTTACAAAGTTGCTCACGCCTACAAGAGCTTCGAGTCTTGTGGTATAAAGCCTGTTTGCCACGTTGCTTTCATATGCCGTAATAAAGGGAGGTAAAATCTTTATACCGCCTGAGCGACGTGCGAGGTCCCAGTCCTTACCGTTT
>JAZOCR010000044.1:0-5057 GCA_045596605.1 Eubacteriales bacterium
CCCTGTTTATAACGGTGAAACAAAAGAGATACAGTTTTCTTTTGAGCTTCCCGAGGAAGAATACGGGTTTTCCGATGTTACCTTTGAAGCTCCTGTGCAGGTTGACGGCATAGTTACAAGACGTGCCTCTGGCAAGGACAGAAACGAGGGATATATCGAGCTTGAGCTTAAGGTTTCGGCTGATGTATCTGCAGAGTGTGCAAGATGCCTTGAAGAGGTAAAGGAAAAACTCACGTACACTAAGGTTTACGGACTTACAAAAACTGTTGTAAGCGATGACAGTGAGGACTATATAACTACCGAGGGCGGCGTGCTTGATGCACTTGATGCGGCAAGAACACTGTTCTTACTCAACATTCCGATGCGGTTTTTGTGCCGTGAGGACTGTGCGGGGCTTTGCTCAGTGTGCGGTGCAAATCTCAATGATAAGACTTGCAGCTGCAATGAGAAAGAGGTAGACCCAAGACTTGCTGTTCTTAAAAATCTTAAGTTCGATGAGTAGAGTAAAAATTAAAAAACTATACGAGATATAAGGAGGTTACTACAATGGCAGTACCGAAGAGAAAAGTATCCAAAGCAAGAAGAGATAAGAGACGTAATAATTCATGGAAAATTGCAATTCCCGGCATCACAAAGTGCCCCAAGTGCGGTGAGTTCATTCTCTCCCACAGAGTTTGCAAGAACTGCGGAACATATGCAGGTAAGGACTACTCAAAGCCTGAAAAGGCTGCTCCTGCAGAAGAAAAGGCAGAAGCGTAAGGCAAAGGTTCTTACAAAATCAATGAAAAATTATGAGGGAGGCTCCCAAGTAATTTTCGGACGGTAGTTTTACTGACCTTGATTGAAATACGAGAAGGAGCAGTCTTGCTGTTTCCTTCTCTTATTTTTTGATTATTAAGTGCTGAAAGGAGTGTTTTGTCAGTGGTAAAGATAACAGGGATTGAAAAGGGCTCGTATGCTGACAGAGCAGGAATAAAAGCGGGCGACCTGCTTATTTCTGTAGGTGGAAATGTAATCCGTGACGTACTTGACTACAGATTTTTCATAATAGAAAAAAAGCTGTCGGTGCAGGTGATGTGTGACGGCAAGGAGCTGTCATTTGATATAAAGAAAAAAGACGAATACGATGATATAGGACTTGAATTTGAGACCTATCTTATGGACAAAAAGCACTCCTGTAAAAACAAGTGCGTGTTCTGCTTTATCGACCAAAACCCCAAGGGAATGAGAGAAAGCATTTATTTCAAGGACGATGACTCAAGACTGTCCTTTTTCTTCGGAAACTACGTCACTCTGACAAATCTTTCAGACGAAGAAGTAGACAGAATAATAAAGATGCGAATTTCTCCCGTGAATATTTCAGTTCACACCACAAATCCCGAGCTCAGAGTACAGATGATGAAAAATCCAAGCTCCGGAACATCTCTTAAATATCTACAGAAATTCTACGACGGCGAGATAATGATGAACTGTCAGATAGTGCTTTGCAAGGGGATAAACGACGGTGAGGAGCTCGTAAAAACGCTTTCGGATTTGTCGGCACTTATGCCCTATGTGGAAAGTATTGCGGTAGTTCCTGCGGGACTTACTGCACACAGAGATGGCTTATGCAAGCTTCTTCCTTTCGATAAGAGTGACAGTGAAGAGGTTCTACACATTATTGACAGACAAGGCAGGGAAAACCTTGAAAGGTTTGGAAAACGCCTTGTATATGCTTCTGACGAATGGTATCTTAAAGCGGAAAGGGAAATCCCACCCTTTGAATACTACGAAGAATATCCACAGATTGAAAACGGTGTTGGTATGATTCGCTCAATGGCTGACGAGGTAAATGACGAGCTGCTTGAACTTTCAGAGGAAGAATTTGAAATGCAGTCAGAGAGATGTGTTTCCATAGTTACAGGTGAGGCGGCATATGAATTTATAAAGGACTGTGCAAGCAAGGTGTGTGCGCAGTATCCGAAGCTGTCCTGCAAGGTTTATATGGCGAAGAATAATTTCTTCGGGGGCTCTGTGACGGTGGCAGGACTTCTTACCGGCTCTGATATGCTATTTGCGCTTGAGGGCAAAGAGCTTGGAGAAGAACTTTTTATTCCCGGCTGTACACTTCGTCACGAAGGCGATTTATTCCTTGATAATATGAGCATAGACGAATTTTCGGAAAAATTAGGTGTAATGGTTACACCGAGTGAGAACGACGGGCACTCTTTTGTAAGAAGCCTGCTCGGAATATAGTACGGTAGTTTGAGTCTGTATAAATGTTCCGAAATTATTAGCAAAATATGGGTATAGTTTTGCCGCAGTTTGCGGTAAAATAAAATAAGAAAACAATAGCCTCAGAGAATGGAGGTATGATATAATGTCAAAACCGATTATCGCTATTGTCGGAAGACCGAATGTCGGTAAAAGTACGTTCTTTAATAAGCTTGCGGGAAAACGTATTTCTATCGTGGAGGATACTCCAGGTGTTACCCGTGACAGAATATACTTTGAAACCGAGTGGACCGGCAGAAAATTTATGATGATAGACACCGGCGGTATTGAGCCGGATACGGAAGACGTCATAATGTCCCACATAAAGACGCAGGCACAGATTGCTATTGACAGCGCTGACGTTATAGTTTTTATGACGGATTTTCACGCAGGTGTAACCGCTGACGACAGAGAAATCGCAAATATGCTTCGCAAATGCAAAAAGCCTGTTGTTCTTGCAGTTAATAAAATGGACAAGGTGGGACATATTCCTGCCGAGTTCTATGAATTTTACGAGCTTGGACTTGGTGACCCTATTGCACTTTCTTCAGTTCACGGCTCCGGCTCAGGCGACGTGCTTGAGCGTGTATGCGAGCTTGTTCCTGCAGAGGACTTTGAAGATGAGGATGAGGACGCAGTTAAGGTTGCGGTAATAGGAAGACCTAATGCGGGTAAAAGCTCACTTGTCAATAAAATTCTCGGCGAGGAGAGAATGATAGTATCAAATATTGCGGGAACTACCCGTGATGCTATTGATACAAAGGTTGAAAACGAAAACGGCAAGTTCGTGTTCATTGATACCGCAGGAATCCGTAAGAGCGGAAAAATCGAGGACAGAATTGAAAAGTTCAGTGTTCTTCGTGCAGAAATGGCAGTTGACAGAAGTGACGTCTGTGTTATTATGATAGACGCAACCGAGGGCGTTACCGCCCAGGATGAGCGTGTTGCCGGAATCGCTCACGAAAGCGGCAAGGCTTCAATTATCGTAATAAATAAGTGGGACCTCGTTGAAAAAGACGGAAAAACTCTTGACAATTACCGCAAGGAAGTATATACAAAGCTTGCGTATATGACCTATGCTCCGGTGCTGTTTATTTCGGCAAAGACCGGACAGAGAGTTGATAGGCTCTATGAGCTTATAAATTACGTTCACGGTCAGGCATCAACAAGAATTTCCACAGGTATGCTTAATGACGTGCTAAACGATGCGATTACCCGTGTTCAGCCTCCGTCAGATAAGGGCAAGCGTCTTAAGATTTACTATATGAC
The DNA here is from genome assembly GCA_045596605.1 of Eubacteriales bacterium. Lineage (GTDB taxonomy): Bacteria > Bacillota > Clostridia > Oscillospirales > CAG-382 > SIG622. The sequence goes on from JAZOCR010000044.1 coordinate 3,523, forward strand.
ACAGACGGGAATTAAAGCTCCCACCTTTGTTATATTCTGTAATGATGCCGAGCTTTTCCACTTTTCATATCAGAGATATATAGAAAACAAGCTTCGTGAAACCTTTGGCTTTGAGGGTACGCCTATAAAGCTGGTTATACGTGAAAAAGGCGACAGTGACGAGATGTAAGTGGGGGACATTATGAAGAATATTTTTAAATCACGCAGTGCTATAATTTTACTTACTGCGGTACTTATGATTTTTACGCTTTGCGCCTGCAATGCCGAGAGCGAGGGCGTAGGCATAATCGGCGGTGCGGACGGTCCTACTGCAGTGTTTGTTTCGACACCCGATGGGACTGATATAATTGGCGGAGCAGATACTCCTACGAATATATTTAAGCTTCTTGGCTTCGGCGTGCTTCAGTATTTTTACGGAAGCTCCGCTTACATAGCCGTTGCAATTGCAATGTACGTGCTTGTTGCACTTATCGGATATGCTCTTGGCAGTCTTAACTTCGGACTTATAATTTCAAAGCTTGTATACCACGATGATATAAGAAAGTACGGCAGCGGCAACGCAGGTACTACAAATATGCTTCGTACCTTTGGTAAGGGTGCCGCAATATCTACAATTCTCGGTGATGCACTTAAGGTTGTAGTTGCAATTCTTATTTCCTATCTTCTTGTGGGAAGCTTTATGGGCGGCGGATATATTGCAGGGCTTTGCGCTATAATAGGTCACGTATATCCCATATATTACGGATTTAAGGGCGGCAAGGGCGTAGTTACTGCGGCAATTACAATTCTTATGCTTGACCCCGGTGTTTTTCTTGTGGTGTTCACGGTGTTTGTGGTGGTTGTAGCTATCTGGAGATACATTTCCCTCGGCTCAATTATCTCTGCTGCAGCTTATCCGATGATTACTTATGCCGCAAATACTGCAAATCCGGGACCTAAGGTTTTGTTTGCTTTTCTTATAGCGGTTTTCGTTATTTTCCTTCACAGAGGTAATATTCAGCGTCTTATTGACGGAAAGGAAAACAAGCTCAGCTTTAAAAAGAGCGGCAAGAAGCCTAAGGGCGACGGAAGCTCCGACGATAAATAATATTTGACCACCCTTGCATTTGCAAGGCGGATAAACTAAGAAAAGGGGTCGTGATTATGGATAGAAACGAAACACCGAATGCGGATAGCAGAGTTGCGGTTATGGCAATAATCGTTGAAGACAGAGATGCCGCAGACGTACTGAATAATCTTCTTCACGAATACGGACAGTACATTATCGGAAGAATGGGAATCCCTTACAGAGAAAAGGGTATAAATATTGTAAGTATTGCAATTGATGCCCCCCAGGATGTGATTTCTGCTCTTTCCGGCAAAATAGGAAGAATTTCCGGAATAAGTGTAAAGACAGCTTATTCAAATATTTGTTAAAAATAAATGCTTCGGGTATTTGATTTGCAGGTTGCCTCTATGGTAACCTGCATTTTTAATTTTGTTCTTGACATTATAAGTAACTTGTGCTATAATTTGAAAATGAAATTCATTTTCAA
>JAZOCR010000045.1:0-8503 GCA_045596605.1 Eubacteriales bacterium
TTTGAGTATATATACGAAAAGTTTCCGAGTGACGAGATGTGGGATTTTCTCGATGAACTTGAAATAAAAGCAGGTATGCACGATTGAGGCTTAAATGCCCTTAAATGCTCTGTAACGGTTTAAGAGTATAAACACATCAAAATTATTATTAAGCGTCCGCAACGTCAAATTAGAGGGCAAAGAGGACACGTTAAAACTTAATACTGTTAAAAAGACCGACGTCAATTACTGATTGTCGGCTTTTTTAATATTTGCAGTCTATTTTAGGCTGCTTTTTTTATGCCTATTTGAAAGGAGGTGAAAAGAGAAATGGATGCAATTCAGAAAGCATTCGCGATTTCGGATGCAAAAATCAGTTTTGTTTCGCTTGTTAATAAAGCGGCCAACAAGAAACAATTTTTGATTACGAAGGCGGAAAACGGCTCGGCTAATTTCCTTTCAAACGGAATGATTCTCAAAAGCGATGCTGACAGTCACTATGTAACCGGTGTTGTTTATGCTCCTATGGAGGAAGACGCTCACGGAAACTATATGACCGAAGAAGAAATCAGAAAATCTGCTTATTGGTTTACCAAGAACGGAAATCAGATTGATATTCAGCACGAATTTGAGCCGATTGCTGATGCGGTAGTTGTTGAAAGCTGGATTGAAAAGGCTGATACAACAATCGAAGGTCAGCCAATCAAAAAAGGCACGTGGCTTATGACGGTAGAACTTCCCGATGATAGCGACGCTTGGGATTCCATTCAGAAAGGAGAGCTTACAGGCTTTTCAATGGGTGGTGTCGGCAAGTATAGCGAAGTTGACGATGATATTTCTGCTCTTGAAAAATCCGCAAGCACTTCCGAACAGAAGGGCATATTTGCGAGGATTGCAAAGGCTCTCGGCTTTGAGGTGGTGGAAAAAGGCACAGTAGCAGACAAATTCAAGCAGAAGACACAAAGAACATTGTTCTGGGATGCTTGGTATTCGTTGCAGGAAACCTTGTGCAGATACAATTATTTTACCGATAGAGACGAATTCGAGACCAACGAGAGCGTCATCAGAGAAGCATTGGAGGAATTCTCCGAAATCGTAATCAATACCCTTGCAGAGAAAAGCTTGACGAAATCTCTGTTGCCTGTTGAGGGTGCCATAGAAAAAGCAGGCAAAAAGTTAAGCACGAAAAACCGTGCAGCATTAGAAAATGTATATGAAAGTCTTGGCGCTTTCCTCGCCGAGACAACCGAAAAGGAGGAAAAAGAAATGGATGAAAAGGCTATCCAGAAAATGATTGACGATTCAATCAAAAAGGCTTTAGAGCCTCAGACACCAAATCCTGCACCCGCAGAGACTACCCCTGCCGGTGAAGGCGAAACCCCTATCACTGCCGACACTATCGAAAAGATGGTTGCAGCTGCAGTGCAGAAAGCTATGGGAACAGGTGAAACACCTGCTGCTCCGGCAGAAACCCCTATTACTGCTGAAAATGTTGCTGACACAATCAATGCAGCAGTACAGAAGGCTATGGAGCCTGTATTAAAAGCTAAAGGCTTGCCCGTTAATCTCAACAACGAAGGCGAAGTCAAGAAAAGCGAAGAAGAACCGCATTATATGACGGGAATGTTTTAATTAAGAGGAGGAAAAGAATATGCCTACAAATAACAAAATTGTTGCAAAAGCTACTGATCCTATTCAGACAGCTATGCTTACTTCCGGTTTGCTGAATCCGGAACAGGCGAGAAAGTTTATTCAGCAGACTTTTGATGCCACAAATCTTGGTGGCTTAATTCGTCACGAAATGCGCAGAGCAAAAAGCGGCGAAATCGACAAAATCGGTATCGCAAGCCGTATCTTGAGAAAAAAGGTGGAAAACACCGATGATGGATACAGAGCAGGCGTAGATACCACACAGATTGAATATGCGACTACTGCTGTTCGTCTGCCTTGGGAAATCACAGAGGAAACTCTTCGTGAGAATATCGAAGGTCAGCAGCTTGAAGCTATTATCACAAACTTAATGACAACCCAGCTTGGCGTTGATTTGGAAGACCTTTACCTTAACGGTGATGAAGAAACAGACTCTGAAGCTGACGATTACGACTTCCTTAAAATCAATGATGGTTGGATTAAGCAGATTAAGAACGGCGGCCACGTTTATGATGCATCTGCATCTGACACAATGAGCCTTGACCTGTTCTACAAAACCCTTGCTCTTCTCCCGAACAAATACAACAACGGAAAACTTCGTTGGTTGATGTCTCCAAAGAGAGCACAGGAATGGGAACTCTTCTTGCTCAATAAGGTAATCGGTGCCGGCGGCGCTGTTCCTGAAAGCCTTTACAATGCTCCTGCAAAGATTAAGGCAATTGAATGTCCTTCAATGAGCGATGATACAATCATCCTTACAGACCCGAAAAACCTTATCGTAGTTAATACTTACGATATGAAGGTACGTAAGACAACTGAAGGTAAAGAGGCGATTATGCAGGATAAGCGTTTCTATGTTGCTCACCTTGATTACGATCCAATCATCGAAGAGCTCGACGCTACTGCTATCATTACCGGCTTGAACTAATCGGAGGTGTGATTTATGGTGAAGATTAAGCTTATCAAAGGTCGCTCATACTTGGGCGAAACAAAAGACGGCACAATCAAAGCCACTCTCAAAAAACCTGTAGTATCTGTATCTGAAGAAGAGGCAAAAAGATTGATTTCAACCGGTTATTTTGCACTTACAAAAGATGCAGACGACAAAAGTGGTAACAACGGAGAGGAAGACGGCGGAGAAAGTACCGGCGATAACAACAAAGACGGTGAATTGTTTGAAGGGGAAATCGATTCTGAAACACTCGAAGCTATGAATATCAACGAGCTTCGCGCATTTGCAAGTGAACACGGGATTGACCTTTCGGGCAAATCCAGAAAGGCTGAAATCCTCGAGGCGATTTCTGTTGCACTCGGCGGCAGCTTAACAATGTTGGATATCCAGGAATAATCGGAGGTGTGATTTATGGCAGACAGACCGTGGGTACAGCCGCAAGATGTCATAGACTACACCGAATACTCGGATGTCAAAGGTCGTAGCACTTCAAAGCTTGCTATCGACATTTCGAGAGCAGAAATGCAGATAATGTCCTATACAAACAACAAGGATTTTCTTGACGGCGAATTATACCCCTCTATCCCGGAGGAAGTTAAAAACGCCGTCATAATTCTTGCTGAGGCATTTGCTCATAATGCTATTGAAAAGACAAAGAATAAGAAATCGGAAACTTTTGACGATTATTCTTATACTGCGGAAAGCAGCGTAATTGAGGTATCCTCTCTGTTTGACGAAATTGCGCCGTTGTTGGAAGACTACAAAAAAGCGAAGGCATCAAATACTGTAAATATGCGTTTACGCAAATTATAGGGGGTGCTGGTATGTTTTTAGACTTCCTCGACCACCATTGCGATATTTATCACGCAGTTAATGAAGGGAACTCTCCGGGATATGGTTTGCCGTCCTCTGACGAGTATAGTTATCCCGAAACTCCCGACATTACGGACCAAGAGTGTCATTTTGGAATCAAAAGTGCGTCTATAAACATTGTTCAAAATGAACTGACGAACGATATGGATTCCCGAATAAAGCTCACACTTCCCTTTGGTGTTGATATTCGCGTAAATGATAAAATCGTAAGCAAAGAAACAGGTTATTCCTATATCGCTGAAATTCCGAGACACCCGAGAAATCATCACACGTTTGTTTATATTAAACGCACTGGAACGGGGAGGGCTTTGTGATGGCTGGAAACAGTATCCGCATAGACCTCTCTCAATACAGTGCGTTTTTTGCTCGCCTGCAGGCAGCGGCCAGAGGCGATTTCAAGAAAGAACTTGAACTATTTATCGAAGCTTTAGGAATTGAGTTTTTGCGGCTCTGTGAAGACGAGATTATGCGGCGTAAGGTTGTAGATACCCGATTACTGCTTAACAGTTTTCAAAAGGGCGACAGCGACAACGTCTGGATTTGGTCTGATGGAAAAATGAAGCTCGAAGTCGGTACCAATGTTGAGTATGCAAAATACGTAAACGACGGACACTGGACTTGTAGCAAAGGTGAAATCGGACGATTTATTCCGGGCGATTGGCAAGGTGATAAATTTGTCTATAATCCCGGCTCAAAAACAGGAATGTATCTTAAACAACAATGGGTAGAGGGAAAACATTATTGGGAAAGTGCATTGAAGATTATGGAAAAAATGTATCCGCAATTCCTTGATAAAAAGCTCGATGAATGGTTAAGGAAATACTTTGGTGATTTGATGTAAAGGCGGTGTTTATATGGAACAAATCGAGGCTAGTATAGCAAATTACGTCTTATCAGCTGCAGGCAAGAACATTACGCCTTATTATAACGAACTGAAAGCAGGATTTAAGGTACCATCGGTATTCTTCCCCGAAACAGACACAGGAACAAGCAGAGAGGATTTAGATACATATGCATTCAATAATGCGTGGTATATTAAATTCTTTCACTCTACAACCGATAATGCGAAAGCTATCGCAAAAAAGGTGTTAGCAAAGATTGTCGGAGGCAGATACCTTATTCCTATACTCAACGAGGATGGAACGCCCACAGGTCGAAAAATCCGTATTTCACGTGCAGAAATAAAAAAGGCTGATGATGGAGTTTATCAAATGTGGCTTGATTGGGATGAAAGCTATGAATATGACGACTTGTCAGTTAAGTCGGAAAAAATGCAGACTTATGATGTTTCTCTTAATTTAAAGGAATAGGAGGATTGATGTAACAATGAGTAAAAAGAATGTTTCCGAATCAACGGAAAACAATGTTACAGAAACCAAGAAAGCTCCGAAGTTTACTGTCGAAAAATTAGGAGCACACGCTCTCGAACTGTTCGGGGTATCCCAGAGCACGTATGCGGGAGCGACACACAATTTAGACGGCGAATACACCGTTGAAGAAATGAAAGACCATATCGACAAATGGTTAAAGAAGGAGGTAAAGTAATATGGCTGGAGGAACTTTTGATCCTAAAGTTAAAAAGGTGCGTCCGGGCAATTATATCAACTTTGAAAGTGACAAAGTTGAAAGCTCTGGAAGTGCCGTGAGAGGTATAACGGCTATACCTCTTTTCAATCACAATTACGGCCCTGTCGGTGAGTTTATCAAACTGACAAATGCTGCACCTGATGCGGCGTATGCAATGCTTGGTTATAGCGTTTATGACAACGAATTACTTCTTGTCAAAGAGGCGTTCAAAAAGGCAAGCACTGTATATGTTTACATTGTAGCCGGTGCCGGTACTCAGGCAACAGGAAACGGCGGTGGCGTTTCGGCTACTGCTAAATATGCAGGAACAAGAGGCAACGACCTCAAATTCAGCATTGTTGCAAATCCTGTCGCTGGCTTTGATGTTACAGTTTATCTCGGTGGTGCGAAAGTATCAAACTACGAGGGTGTAACATCTGTAGCTGACCTTGTTTCAGCAGAGGATGAATATGTGACCTTTACTGCGGCAGAAGGTGCGGAACTTGCTGAAATCGCTTCCGTAGCTCTTGCAGGAGGCACATGCGAGACTGCTGCTACAAAAGATTACACAGACTTTCTTGATGCTATTGAGGGAATTACTCTCAACTCTTTTGCATTCCCTATCACAGGAGAGAGTGCAGAGAGCTTAAAGAGCTCCGTAAAATCAAAGGTTAATTACCTTTGGGAATCTTGCGGAAAGCGTGTTCACGCAGCTGTTCCCGATTTCAAGGCAGACTGTGAATTCATTATAAACGTTACAAATGGCGTTGTTCTTTCGGATGGTACCGAAATCGACAATGTAAAAGCTTGTGCTTGGGTTGCGGCTGCATATGCCGGAGCGTCTTATACAACTTCCAACACTTACGCACTTTATGAGGGTGCAGTTGACATAATCGGAAACAAACTTCACGAAGAAGCAGTTGCGGCTATCAACAATGGCGAATTCTTCTTCTCGTTCTCCGAAGCCGGTGATGTTGTTGTAGAATACGACATCAACTCACTTGTAACGTTTACTTCAAAGAAAGACAGCTCTTACAGAAAAAACAGAGTGCAGAGAGTTTTCGACAATGCAAACTCTCTTTACAAGACAACATTCCCTCCCAACAAGTACGATAACAACGAAACCGGTTGGAACGTTATGGAAGGTCTTGGAGCGTCGTTACATCTTGCAATGCAGGAAGACGGAGCAATTAAGAACGTTGACGAAAAGAACGATTTCTTGGTTGACAGAGCAAAATCAGAGGGCGACAATACATATTTCGATGTGTATCTGCAGCCTGTTGATAGCTCCGAAAAACTCTACTTCCAGGTAAGAACTAATTAAAGAAGGAGGTACAACATACTATGGGTGCAAATAAAAACAGAATCAGCTTGAGAGAAGGTAAGGTCTTTCTTGATGGCATAAAGGTTATTGATGCACAGAAGCTTTCGATTAAATTCAAGCCTGACGTTGCGACTTCCCGTGCACTCGGAGAAAGAGGCACAAGCAGACGTTACCTTGGATACGACATCGGCATTGATATGACGAATTATACGTCAAGTCCTTGGCTGAAAGATGCTGCGAAAGAGTACATCAAGACCGGCAAGACACCGGAATTTGTTATTACGGGTATCAGAGACGATAAAAACGCTGACTGCTATGATGAATTCGGCTCTGAAACCGTAACCTGTAACGGATGCGTTCTTACCGGTGATATCAGCATCTTGGAACTCGACACAGGCGGCGAATACGCTACCGACACAGTTTCATTCGGTGCGACAGAAATGGTGTAATATTTACAATCTGCCCTGCCTTGATGGTAGGGCAGATTTTATTTTAATTTATTAAACGGAGGTAATACAAAATGTCAGCAAAATCACTTAAATATTTTATGAGAGACAATACCGAGGAGATCGTAACTGTTCCCGGTCTTCCGAGTTTTAAGGATGAAAACGGAAAGATTATCGACTTTGAAATTAAAGTCCTCACAAACGAACATATCCGTAAAATTCAAAACAACTATCGCAAAAGGTCTGTTGCGACAGATGCGAAAGGAAATCCTTATATCATCAACGGCGAAGTTGCTTGGAAAATGGAAAAAGACAACGACCGTTCTCTCCGTCACATTATGGTTGAGGCGTTTGTATATCCTGATCTTAAAGATAAAGAGCTTATGGCTCATTATAAGTGTCAGGATGTTACAGATATGCCTATGCACGTATTTTCAAACACAAAAGATTTCAACGATGCCGCACAGCTCGTTATGAAAACCTTGGGGATGATAGACCAGCCTTCTGCTGACGAGGAGATTGAAGCGGCAAAAAACTCATAAGGCAGATAGGCTCGGAGGCTTATTGGGCTCACGTTCTATGGCAACGTAAAGGCTTGCGTATGGAGGAATTCGAAGCATTCCCTTCACCACGCAAGCATTTTTATATTGCCTCTGAAATGATAGAACTGAGCGACGAGCCTATATGCCATACAAACGGAGGTGGTGATTGATGGCTATTTTATCGGCAACATTTGAGCTTATAGATAAAATGAGCGATAAATTCGACAAAATGGCTAATAGCGGTGAGAAAGCTATGGACCAATGGGAAAAAGCTGGCGAAATCGGCGACAGTGCCTTTGAAGACACCGCAAAAGCGGCAACTCAAACCGCTAAAGCAATGGATACTGCCTCTCAATCAACCGACTACTGGACCGACAAAATAGGCAATTACGATAAAAGTGCTATGGAAGCGATATACTCCACAGAAGAACTTGTCGAAATGGGATATAAGACCGCTGATGCGTTAGACCAAGAGGCCGATGCTGCTGAAGAAGCAGCACGTGCATCCGAAGAATACGGCGAAGGTGCCGGCGAGGCTGCGAATTCCACCGAAATGCTTGCTGATGCGATAACTGCGGCGGGTGTTGTTCAGTTGTTAAGAGGAATCGCCTCCGCAACGGCTGAATGTGTGGAAAACTTTCAAGAATACCAAACATCTGTTGCGAAAGTCAGCACCCTTGCGGACACATCAGTAAAATCCATTGACGACATTTCTTCGGAGATAATGTCATTGTCTAATGATGTCGGGCAGGCTTCGAGCGACTTGGCAGAGGCTACATATCAGGCGATATCTGCCGGTGTTGATACTGCAAATTCTGTTGAGTTCGTTCAACAAGCTAATGAATTGGCCGTTGGTGGTTTTACATCTGCGACTACGGCGGTTGACGTTTTAACAACAGCGTTAAATGCTTATGGGTTAGAGGCAACGGAGGTTTCGCAGATAGCCGACTACCTCATTACAACGCAAAACCTCGGTAAAACGACGGTTGATGAACTTGCAAACTCTGTCGGTAAGGTTATTCCTATTGCGGCGGCTTATGGCGTTGAAATGGATAACCTTTCAACTGCTTATGCGGTTTTAACTGCAAACGGTATCGCAACTGCTGAAACGGGTACATACTTAAAAGCTATGTTAAATGAGCTCGGCGACAGCGGAAGTGCGGTTACGGCG
>JAZOCR010000046.1:0-10800 GCA_045596605.1 Eubacteriales bacterium
AAATGCAGAATTTGCAAAGGAAGATGTAACCGAAAACGTAAACGGACAAGTTGCAATTTCCACAGGCGCAGATAAGACAATTCGTGTTGATTTTATAGACGTAGGACAAGGCGACAGCGCACTTGTTACAACGCCGGGCGGTGAGTATATCCTCGTGGATGCAGGACCGTCGGGTGCTTCGGACAGCCTTCTGAATTTTCTTGAAAGCGCAGGAGTTTCCGAGATAGAATATTTTGTTCTGTCCCATCCCCACGCAGACCACATAGGCGGTGCGGCGGACGTGCTTTCTGAGTATAAGATCAATAACCTTATTATGCCGAACGTTGCAACCACCTCGGCAACCTTTACAAGACTGCTTGACGCAATAGCTACGGAAAAGGAAGAGGGCTGCAGCGTATACCGTTCAAATCCCGGTGACGAATATTCCGTTGACAACTGCAATATGACGGTGCTTGCACCAATTGGAACGGATGAGGACGACCTTAATAACTGCAGTATAGTTATGACCCTTGAGTATAAGGATTTTTCCGTTCTGTTTACGGGCGACGCCGAGGCTGAGTCGGAAAAGCTGATCCTTGCAAGCGGTGCGGACGTAGACTGCGATATTCTCAAGGTGGGACATCACGGCTCCTCAACCTCAACTACACCGAAATTCCTTGATGCGGCAAGTCCCTTGGCGGCAATAATGAGCTGTGAAAAGGACAACAGCTACGGACATCCGCATACGGAAACCCTTAAAGCCTTAAAGGAAAGAAATATTCCTTATTACGTAACCGCAGAATGCGGTACTGTTTCGGTAGTTTCCGACGGCAAAGAGTATAGCGTGGTTACGGAAAAGAACTAAAGACTATGATAAATACAGCGAAAAAAACGGCACGGTGCAAAAAGTGGCTTTGTAAAGGAGCGTTATAAAGCCGTAAGTCAACAAAATACATACCGACGAGAAGAGGACGGAGAATTTAACAGATTCTCCGCCCTCGTTTCTTAACAAGCACTGCTTCTGTATCCACAGAAGCAAATTTATATTGGTGATATATTTGCTCCGCAAATGCGATATATGTTCGCCTGCGCTCTCATGCGATATAACCGCCCTTACTGTCGGTTCCGATATAATATAAATCCCCTTTACGCCCCGCAGGGCATATCGCATCGAGGATATATCGCACGCTTTGCGTATATCGCAAATCCCGTTAGGGATTTATATCGTTGCGTTGTGTCCCCTAGGACACAACGCTAACATTCCGCCGTTTTTCGTTCTATATAAAAGTTTTAATTTCTTTTCAGCCGCCGCATCTGGAAGTATTGCCGGACATACTGCCGTGACTATGGCAACCGGTGGTTGTACCCTGTACCGAGCCATTCGGTCTGCAATTGCAGCCTGCGTTTGCACTTGTGTCGTGGCAGCAGGGCGGTGCGGGGGGACAGAATTCCTCAACCGGGAAGCACATATTCTTAAAGATGTCGCAGGGATTTGAGGTGCTTGTTCCAAGAGTGTCGTCACAGTCCTTGTCGGGAATACAGTAGTCGGAAGCCTGAATTAACAGAGCTGCGGGACGCTGCATTCTTACTATTGAGAAAATACCAAGAGTAATGTAGAGATTCTTCATGCCGAGGTTATCACAAAGATTTCCCTGCACACAGTTGGATATATAATCAGGAATCTGCTCGCATGCGCAGCAGCAGCAGCCGTAATTATAATTTCTGTCTACAACCTTTACGCCGAGAACTATGGGAGTAGCAACCTCTACAACCGCACGGGGCATATTTGGAACTCCTTCAACGATGTTTGTGCACTCGCAGAAGCTGTCAGAGGTAACGTCGGAGGTGAAGATGCTTACTCCGCCCTCTCCGCCATAGAGCACAAGGTTTTTGTCGTATACTGCGATACCGCAGAATTCTGCAGATCTGCCGCCGGGAATGCAAGCTTCAAAGGTTATCTTGAAGTAGTAGCGAATGCTTATAGAGTAATATCCTCTGTTGAAAGCAACCTCGCTTACGGAAATGCAAGCCTTGAGTATTTCTACGCTTTTTGCTCTGATGTTGTTTGCTCTGTCAACTGCGTCCTGACCTGCCTCTGTAAGATATACTCTGAGGTCTTCAAGACATTCCTTTATCTTTACTGAGTCAAAAATTTTATCTGTGCAAATGCAGGTACCGCACTCGATATTGCCACGATTACCGCTGCCGATACCAAGAGCGCCACACAGTGCGTTATTCTTATCTGCCATTGATTTATCCTCCTGTAATGTAATTGAGGTATAGTATTCAAAGAACACAGCTTTTGTTTTTCTGCGCTCTTTGCTATATGATATGCCGCATTTTTTATCTTTGTGATGACTGTAAATATTTTGAATATATTCTTAAAAATTTTCAAAAAATACTTGAAATAAAACAAAAAATAACTATAATAAATACGTCTGTAAAAATACACAGCTCTGACGCTTAAAAAGATTGGGGAGTTTTTTCTTGAACGTCGCATCTTCCGTTGCATTTAAAGTTATAAACCTGTTTTTCGTTATGATAATAGGTATGATTCTTCGTAAAACCAAAATCGTTGATAAGCATACCACAAGCGTATTTTCCTCAATTCTTGTGAATCTTACAAATCCTTTCCTTGTTATCTGCGCTTTTCAGAAGGAGTATAGCCCCGCGCTTGTAAAAAGTGGATTTATAGTCCTTGGACTTTCGGTTATTATGCACCTTGTGGCATCGGTGCTTGGTGCTTCGGTGTTCAGATTTGTAAAAGACAACTCAAAGCGCAGTATTTATAACTTTGCCACAGTATTTGCAAACTGCGGTTTTCTCGGCTATCCGGTGCTGATGGCACTGTGCTCGTCACTTGGAGATGAAAACGGACTGTTTTACGGAGTTTTCTTCAATCTGTTCTTTAATATATACTGCTGGACCTACGGGGTTGCAGTAATGAACGGTGGAAAGGGACTTTCACCCAAGATGATTTTCAAGAAAATACTTCTTAATCCTAACGTTATTGCCTGCTTTTTAGGCTTTGCATTCTTTATGCTTGAAATCACGCTTCCGCCCTTTATATCTGAGGGTATGAACTATATAGGAAATATGACCTTCCCTCTCTCTATGCTTATCGTAGGAAGCCTGTTCTGTGAGCTTAATATAAAGGAAATTTTCCTTGATAAAACCCTTTATCTGTACCTTGCGCTTAAAAATCTCATATTCCCTGTTATAGCGATATTTGTCCTGAAGCTCGTAGGCGTGCCGCTGCTGTTTTCGTATATTCTCGTTACAATGTGTGCAATGCCTGCGGCGAGCAACACGGCTATTATGGCGGATTACTACGGCGCAGACACAAAGCTTGCGGCAAAGGTGGTAGGAATGTCCACAGTTCTTTCAATCGTAACGATACCCCTTGTAATAGCGCTTGCGGGAATTGTTCTTCCTTGAAAAATAAAAATTACAGCTTTCCGGAATTTTCTCTTTTCGGAAAGCTGTTTTTTTAATGTTTTATGTAATTTTGTAAAAGCCGTAAAGATACGTAAGTTTCATTTGCCTCGGTGGGAGCATAATATAAATCAAAATAATAATTAGGAGCCTATTATGCTTTACGATATACTTCTTATTTTTATATGCCTTTTTGCTTCGCTCGGCATAGTTGAGCTTACAATATATATATTCAACCTTTTATGCAGTAAAAAACTGCATGACAAATTCTACATACTTGCAGATAATTTTACAGAAGACGAGGCGGAATACGTTATACGTTTTCTTGAAAGCCTTATATCAAACAGCGGTCTTGACTGCTCGGTGTGCGGTATAAAGCTTGGCGAGAATACTGAAATTTCCCCGGAGCTTCTGCATAGACTTAAGCTTGAATACAGAAATATATTTCCCTAAAATTACTTTGCGCTTCTGTAAAGCTTCTTATCGGCAAAATATGAGGCAACAGCGCCGAGAACTGCGACCGCAATGCAGGCAAGAAGCGACCACACCGATGCAAAGCTTGTAGGTATTATTACAAGCGTTGAGGATATTACTATACCAATAACCGCATGGTAAGCCTGGGAATAAAACTTTCTGAAAATAACGTTTACCACACGTGAAAGAGTTAATGCTATTGCAAGAACACCAATACCCATAGGTATTATTACGCCAAAATCAAGGGCAACTATTCCGTCTGTCATAGGCTCGTAAAGTCCGAGAAGCATAAGTATTGACGAAGATGTCATACCCGGAACAACGAAGCTCAGTCCCCACAGCACTCCGCAAAAGCCAAACCACCAGAAATTAGGTGTTATGGAAATCTGCTCGTTTTTCTGAAGAATTGTTATCACCATAAACAACGCAAAGCTCAGAATAAATGAGCATATCATGGCAATATATTTTGATTTGCCACAAGGCTTTACATTTTCACCTCCGGTGTGTGCCTCCCTGAAAAGAGCCGGAAGAGTTCCGAAAATGAGTCCTGCAAAAAGGCACATTGCAATACTTGCCGATGCCTTAAGTAAATAGGAAACTCCTACTGCAAAGCCAAGAAAGCCTATTGCAACTCCACCAAGCACAAACAGCCACATTTTAAAGTTCTTTTTCAGTTCTCTAAGTGGGTGGGAAGCAAGCTGCATAAGAGGCATATAAAGCCCGAATGCTGCACAAAGAACTCCGCCGGATACACCGGGAAGTATTGCGCCTCCACCGACTATTATGCCTTGAATAAGTCTGAAAACGTTCTGCTTTACAACTTTTTTATTCATCTAAAAGTCCTTATTCCTTATCCTTTTCTTTATGTCTTTTACAGGGCTCGTCAAAATAACCCTCAAGATTTACCTGCCATACGCCGTCCTTCGGGAAAAATTCAAGAAGCGACGCAAGCTTCATATCCTCTGCCTTATATACTACATCTTTAAATCCAACAAGGTCAACAAAGTTGAGCGTTGCCTTGCCGAGAATAAACATAGCTTCATCGTCGTATGTGCCGGGCTTTGGCTGTACGTCGATTATTTCCACGCCTTTGCCGGAAAATCTGAATGCGCAGGTTCCAAGGCAATCGGTTTCGTTTTCAAATATTGAAAAATACAGAAGGTCTGCGTTGTGCTGCATACCGCACGCTGCGCAGCACTGTTTTTGTTCGTTTATATCTCTTATAGGTCTTGCTCTGAGCATTTTTATTCCTCTCCTGTTATATTATATAAGTGATTTCAAATATTCTGTTTCGTTGTGGTTAAGATACTTCCATCTTCCGGGGGTAAGCATACCAATATTTATTTCGCCTATTGCTATGCGCTTGAGCCTTTTTATTTCAACATCTACCTGCTCGCACATTTTGCGTATCTGGCGGTTTCGTCCTTCGGTAAGAACAAATTTAAGGGCAGTTTCACCGTCTCTGCGGCTGATAATAGATACCTTTACCGGTGCAATTTTACTTCCGTCAATTATCATAGGCGAGTTAAGCGCTTTTATTTTTTCCTGCTCTATTTCGCCCTTGACCTTAACGTGATATATTTTTTCCACGTGATTTCTCGGGTGCATGAGCGCCTGCGCTACGTCACCGTCATTTGTCAGAAGCAGAAGTCCCTCTGAGTCCATATCAAGTCTTCCGCAGGGGTAAACTCTTGCGGGGACATCGGAAACAAGCTCAGGTATAGATTTTCTTCCCTGCTCGTCACTCATTGTAGTAACGTATCCACGGGGCTTATAAAGCATCACGTATATTTTTTTGTCTGTGCTTTTTGTAACCGGCTTTCCCTTATACGCAACCTTATCTATACCGGGCAGAATTTTTCTTCCTACCTCTACCCTTTCACCGTTGACGGTGATATTTCCGCTTTCTATTTCCTTTTCCGCACTGCGCCGTGACATAAGTCCGCAGTCGGATATATACTTATTAAGTCTTATTTCTTCCATATCCCACAAAGCTCCCTTCCGGAGTACATTATAATACATTATAATTATACATACCATATAAGAAAATTTCAAGTTTTTTTTGTTACAGTTCCTTGCAAATATTTGCACATTCGACATTTCAGGTCAAAAAAGCCCGAATATTACAACGAAATTTCGGCATTTTAACTATGTCAAAATTTGAAGTTTTTTCTTGATTATTTGAAAAAATGTAGCATTTTGTACAATTTTGTTGATTATTTTTTGGAAATTTCAGAAAATTTTACAACCAAAGCAAAAAAATCGTTGACAAATGATAATTTTTATGGTAAACTACTCACAGTGAGATTTTTTAAAAGGGTAAAATTGTATCGGTGATAATGAACAAAAAGCAGAATGGCAAAAAAGAAAATACTGCAGTTTCTGAGTCTGTTTCCTCGGAGCAGCTTGCACTTGGTGCAAAGAGTGGAGATATCTCCGCTTTTGAGGAAATTGCACGGCGTTACGAAAAAGCCATTTACGCTATTGCGTCCACCTTCACCGTACCGGATTCTGAGCGTGACGACCTTTATCAGGAAGGTCTTATTGCGCTTTACCGTGCAGTATGCAAGTACGACGATTCAATTGCAAGGTTTTCCACCTTTGCAAACGTCTGTATAAAGCGTGCGATGCTTACCTGGGTACGTGACCACGTTTCACACATCGGAGCGGACGGCAAGGAAATAACCGAAATTCCGCTTGATGAAAGCTTTGAGGGGATACTCTCGGAGGCTGACAGCTGTCCTGAGGAAATTTACATTTCAAAGGAGGCACTGACAAGCCTGAAAAAGAGTGCCATAAAGAAGCTTTCCGATTATGAAAAATGCGTATTCCTTATGTACCTTGAGGATATGAGTGCTTCTGAAATATCGGAAACACTCGGAAAAAGCAGGAAATCGGTAGAAAACGCTCTTGACCGGATTCGCAAGAAATTATCCTGTTAAAAAGTACACTTCTGCACGTCCGAGCCGAAGGCAAGTGCGCTTGCACATTGCGGGTTATCACCGTATCGGGCGAAAATAAAAAATTTATCCAATTAAAGCGAGGGAAAATCATGTACGAAAACAAGACATTAGTATGCAAGGACTGTGGTGCTGAATTTGTATTCACAGCCGGCGAACAGGAATTCTACGCAGAAAGAGGCTTCCAGAACGAGCCCCAGAGATGCAAGGAATGCAGACAGGCAAGAAAGAACGCTGTAAAGAGCCAGAGAGAATACTTTACAACAACTTGCGCAGAATGCGGCAAGGAAGCTAAGGTTCCCTTCCAGCCCAGCGATGACAGACCTGTTTACTGCAGCGAATGTTTCGCAGCTAAAAAAGCTGAGCAGGAATAATCATAGTTTTGTAAAGAGATTCCCCGGCAATAAACGGTGATAACACGTTTGTAATGCTGAAGGAACTCCGTGTTTGACATACCGATTTAGATTCCGGAAAATTACAGAGAAATGATTCTTCACCCGTTGAGATGGATTAACATATCTTGTATTTGCGGTAAGTCCGTAACATTCAAATCTATGTGCCACCGATTTTACAGTCGGTGGTTTTTGCTTTTTGCGACGACAAAAAATCTGCTTGAAAATTGCACCAAACCGGCAATTTCCAAGCAGATTTTTATTACCATTCATTTCTAATTTTATTCTCAAGAAGCCTTTGAACCTCTTTTGCTGATACGCCATCTGCCAAAAGAGCCTCAATCTCCATTTTCAGCTCTGTATATTTTGTATCGCTATGACGAATACAAACATCTAAATCACAGATTTCACCGTCTATCGTTAAAGCGAAACAATCATCTGCGTCCAAAGAAACCGTACTGGTTTTTCCTTTTTTGTGCACGTGCTTAAGCAGCTGAAAATAGTTATCCGCAACCGTCATTGCATAGTTTTCATCACTTGCACAATGTTCATCAAACTCAAATTCTGCATTTTTTAATATATTGGAAAGCTTTATTGCTCGAGAAATCTTTTGAAAAATATCCATATTTCCACCGTCCTATGAAGTCATTATACCACACGGTAATACTAAAAGTCAATACTGACATTTACAACAAATATTCTTCACAGAACGGATTGGGCATAGCCCTGATACTACCCGGCTGAGCACAAGCGCACTTTTATATTTGCCTGTAGCCGTGCAATTGTTACCGTTGTCCATAAATGGGGTTAGTGTTTTGCCTTCCTCCGAGAGGAAGGTGGCTTTGCTGAACGCAAAGACGGAAGGAGCCTGCGTGCGAAACAATATTGTGATAATCTGTATGCAACGCACTCTCCCTCAGTCAGCTTCGCTGACAGCTCCCTCCGGGAGGGAGCCTTTGCACATATACACCCACTCTTACTTTTCGCTGTTCTTTTTTATCTGCATTGCCTTTTTTACTATGCGACTATCGCACGGTTTTCATTATACAATAAAAGCTACCCATTGGGGTGCCTGCGATAAAGCAGGTGCGCCAAGGTGTTTCCTACTTATGGTTGGAGAAAAAGTGTCTATCAAACCAATAAGTTATTGCTTTTTGCTTGCATAAATGCTATAATTCAATCGTAGCTACATATAAAACTATGGAGGTATGTTTAAAATAATAAAGATAAGTGGAAATATTGCCGCTTTACGTAAGCAAGCGGGAATCACGCAAGAGGATCTTGCTAATAGACTGAATGTATCAAATCAAGCGGTATCAAAATGGGAGGCTGGAAAATGTTGCCCAGATATAGAAATTCTTCCCGAGTTGGCTACTTTTTTCGGAGTTTCTATCGATGAATTATTATTAGGTGAATGTCTGATTCATACGAAGTTGTGTGATAAAACAAATGATCCCTTGATTTTAAGTGCAATTAAAACAACTCAAAATAAAAAATACATATCCACATCTATTTTACAGCGCACTTTAAATATTGGATACGCTACTGCCAAAAGAGTCATTGAGGATATGTGTAAGTGCGGATATCTAAAAAAAGACACAACTGCTCCATATGATAGATATTTGTATGCAGAGAATATTGAATCAAATAGTTGAAATTTAAATATTCTCGCTTTTGTGTCCACAAAAGCAGTGCTTGTCAGGAAAAGAAGACAGACTTTCGGGGTGCACAAACCAAAGGCTCCCTCTGGGAGGGAGCTCCCGACGAAGTCGGGTGAGGGAGAGCACATTACGATACAATTAGTACAAGTTCAAAGTTACGCGGGCTCCTTCCGTCACGCTTCGCGTGCCACCTTCCTCTCGGAGGAAGGCTATGTTGCCGCCCGATAGTACACCACTATACCTTGCGAGGCAAGGCGTGTGAAAAGGACAGAGAATTTTCACGTTCTCTGTCCTTTTTGCCGTAGGGGCGAACTGCGTTCGCCCGCGGGCGTTCACAGAACGCCCCTACGAATTTGTTTTGCACAGCAGGTAAAACCTGCTTTATGGAAGGTGCCCCTTACGGATAGCTTTTGAGAGTTTTCAATTCTTTTTGTACTTGTCCATTTCGAGCAAAATACTATAAATGTGCTCTTGTTCCTCTTTCGTTTTTGCCAAAAGAAATTCGTAGCATTCAAGCGGGATATTGCGTGTTCCACTCTCCTCCCAGCCAAGCTTCTCAAATAACTCTGACAATGAAACATTCAAAGCCACAGAAATCTTCTCTATACTTTCAATTGTAGCGTTCTTTTCGCCACGCTCAATTTGACCGATGTAGGTAGGATGACAACTGCATAGCTCTGCAAGCTTTTCCTGACTCAAACCTTTAGATGTTCTGTAATTTCTGATTCTCTGCCCCAAAATCTTTACAATATCACTCATAATTTCCTCACAGTTGTTTTTTACCTGTCGGTAAAAACTCCCTGCACGAATTTTTCCGTGCAGGGAAATTTTATTTATTAGAAGCTTTCTATATTACTGCTCAGCCTTTTTGCCACGGGAGAGAACGATATTGACGATAATACCAAGAATAAGTGCGCAAGCAATATTTGTAACATATACCTTGCCAATTGCCATTGCCATACCGCCGATACCGGGGATAAGGATAGCTGCAACTGTAAATAGGTTTGCGTTATCTTCAAGGTTAACCTTCTGAATCATCTTAAGACCGGAAACTGCGATAAAACCGTAGAGAGTGATACAAACGCCACCCATTACGCAGCCGGGGATAGAATCAAGGAATGCAACAAAGGGAGAGATAAATGAAATTACTATTGCCATGATTGCAGTAGTTGTAATTGTTACCACAGAAGCGTTTCTTGTGATAGCAACACAGCCTACGGATTCGCCGTATGTAGTGTTGGGACAGCCGCCGAAGAATGCGCCTACCATAGAGCCAACACCGTCACCGAGAAGTGTTCTGTGAAGTCCGGGCTCTTCAAGAAGGTCAGATTCGATGATGGAGGAAAGGTTCTTGTGGTCTGCGAGGTGCTCTGCGAATACAACGAATGCAACGGGAACAAACGCAACCGCAACGGTAGCAACATATGACCAGCTGAAATCTGCAGTGCCCTTTATTGCCTCGAGGAATGAGAACTTGGGTATAGAAACAAAGGTGTTTATATTAACACCGTTTGCTACAAGGTCCTTAAAAGGAGCAAAATCAATTACTACAAGCGAGGAGTTATTGGTAAAAATTCCGATTAAAGTGAATGCCAGCGCAACAATATATCCTGCAATAACTCCGGTAATAAACGGAATAAGCTTTGCCATTTTCTTTCCGTAAACCGAGCAAAGGATTACAGTTGCAAAGGTCACAAAAGCACAAATAACAGACACCCAGATGTTTGTCTTCATAACGAAGTAGCTGGAAACACCGTAAGTAATCTTTTCACCGTAAGAAAATACATCGTTTATAGCTGCGCCTGCGAGAGAAAGACCGATAAGAGCAACTGTCGGTCCAATAACGGAAGCGGGCATAAGCTTGCTTATCCACTTAACTCCTGCAAATTTTACAACAAG
>JAZOCR010000047.1:0-33709 GCA_045596605.1 Eubacteriales bacterium
AAGTTACCATCAATAATATTAACATTCAGCCAAAGGAAATGTGGTCTGCTATTCTTGCTAACGGATACAGGCTCGTTATAGGCGATAACGTAACTACAAAAGCAGCCCCCGGTAGTGAAGTAATCTATCCAAGTATCCGAGGCGGCGGAGAAAGATCAGGACTTTTTACAGCAGCAGAGCTTGTTGTAATGAGCGGTCATTGGCAAGAAATTGTTATGGGTACAAGATTGGGAACCTCTTCTGAGAATCTGCACTTGACTCTATACGATAATGTAAAATTAGAATTTTTGTATTTGAGTAATTCAGGCGATGATAAGTTTGCGGTGGGCTCAAGTACAGTAAAGATCATTGGCAAGGAATTTCCTGAAATAACAAATAACGTTATGAATCTCACACCTGTTGAAGGCAATATATATCTTGATCTTTCCGAGTTTGAAGGTGAAAAGACAAGACCTGCTCTTTGGGCAGATATTGAAGATTATTTGGTTATTACTGATCCCGAGCTTGTGCCGGAGGACGCTCTGCCTAATTCCATAGCTTCGCTGTCTGAAGAGGAAAGAGCCGCACTTAAGGAACAAAAGTTAGCCGAGGCAGAGGCAAAGAAGGCAGCCGAAGAAGCAGCAAAGAAGGCTGAAGAAGAAAAGAAGGCGGCTGAAGAGGCTGCAAAGAAGGCTGAAGAGGAAAAGAAGGCGGCTGAAGAAGCAGCTAAGAAGGCAGAGGAAGAAAAGAAGGCGGCTGAAGAAGCGGCTGCAAAGGCGGCAGAAGCAGAAGCCAAGAAGAAAGCCGAGGAAGAGGCACAGAAGGCTCTTGAGGCGGCAAAGACAGAGGAAGAGAAGAAGGCAGCTGAGGAAGCCGCAAAGAAGGCAGCCGAGGAAGCAAGGGCAGCGGAAGAAGCCGCAAAGAAGGCGGCAGAGGAGGCTGCAAAGGCTGAGGAAGAAAAGAAGGCAGCCGAAGAGGCACAGAAGGCTAAGGAAGAAGAAAAGAAGGCAGCCGAGGAAGCCGCAGCAAAGGCTGAAGAGGAAAAGAAGGCAGCAGAAGAAGCTGCAAAGACCGAGGAAAAAGCAAATGATGAAGCCGATGCACCTACCGAAGAAAAGACGGATGATGCAGAAAACACAGGAGCTGATCAGACGGAAGAGGACGGCATTAACCCGATTGTTATAGTAGTTATAGCAGTTGTGCTTGTAGCAGTTATAGCAGGTGTAATCGTTCTTACAAAAAAGAAAAAGGCATAATATAAGCTCGAGTTAGCGAAAGAAAAAATCTCCCGCATCCAAATGGATGTGGGAGATTCTTTATCCCTGAAGGTGATAACTCAAATTTTTTTACTATCAATGTATGGGGCTGAGCCCCATTAAGTATCAGTTACTTTTTATCACGAAGAAGGTCTCTGATTTCAGTGAGAAGCTTTTCTTCAGCGGAAGGCTCGGGTTCGGGTGCGGGAGCTGCTTCTGCCTCTGCTTCTTCTTTCTTTTTGAGCTTTTCAGCCTTTTCACGTATTGTGGAAACAGCCTTAACTACGATGAAAATGCAAATAGCGATGATGAGGAAGTCGATGATGGTCTGAAGCCATGTACCCCAAAGAATAGCAACCTCGGGTGTGGTAACCTCGCCAGCTTCGTTAAGCACCTCGGGGGTGATAACGGTCTTGATAGAATCAAGATTTCCGCCCTTGAGGAAGATGCCGATAAAGGGGTTAATGATGTAATTTACAAAACCTGTAACGATTTTGCCGAATGCGCCGCCGACTACTACGCCGACTGCCATATCAACCACGTTGCCACGGCTGATAAACTTTTTGAAGTCGCTGATGAATCCCATAATTCAATCTCCTTTAAATAAAATATTTATATAAATTATTTTTTATATACTTCTTCTTTAAGTACGCCTATGTAGGGAAGATTTCTGTAAATTTCATTGTAGTCAAGACCGTAGCCTATTACAAATTCGTCGGGGATAGTAAATCCGCAGTAGTCAACCTCGACCTTTGCAACCCTTCTGTCCGGCTTATCAAGAAGTGCGCAGAGCTTTACACTGTGGGCATTTCTGTTTTTAAGATGCACCAGAAGATTTGAAAGTGTGTGTCCTGTGTCAATAATGTCCTCAACGACAACCACGTCAAAATCCTCAAGGGTTTCATAGGAAAGGTCGCACTGAATCTTTACCTGACCTGTGGAAACAGTGCCGGAGCCGTAGGATGAAACCTTCATAAAGTCAAGAATACAAGGGAGCTTTATTT
The DNA here is from genome assembly GCA_045596605.1 of Eubacteriales bacterium. Classification (GTDB taxonomy): domain Bacteria; phylum Bacillota; class Clostridia; order Oscillospirales; family CAG-382; genus SIG622. The sequence continues at coordinate 2,240 of JAZOCR010000047.1, forward strand.
CTTTTAGAAGATCTGCAGTGAAGGGGAGAGAGCCTTTTAGAATACAAACGATAAGAAGCTTCTTGTCGGAATTTTCGTGGTCCTTTGTAATCTGTGCGGCAATTTTCTTTACCGCCTCATTTATCTGCTCTTCTGTCACAAGTATTTTCTTTACGCCGTCGGTTGTAAGTTGCTTTGTCATACTTTTATATCCTTTTCCTCAATTTCTTTTCGTCTGGCTTCCTTTTCCAGCCTTTCACGCTCTGCCTGTGACGCACGAAGGTAGGTAGGCGATAAATCCTTTGCACTGCTTCGTGATTCTTTTATATGCTGCATAGCCACAACACATACCGAGTAAGCGTCCTGATACATATGGGCAAAGTCGCAAGCCTTGTACGTGAAGGGACATTCGCCGTTTTCTGTGCTTATACTGTCAAAGAGCTTCTTGCACAAAAGTGCGCCGTCACCTACAAGGAGAATTTTTTTACCTGCGTACTTTTCCGAAAGCTCTGCGTATAATTCTTTTGCCGTCGGCATACTGTCCTCTGAAAGTCTTTTAAGCATTCCGTTTCTGCCCACTTTAAAAAGAGCGTTATAAAACTGTGAGCGTCTTGCATCCATCACAGGACAGATTATATAACCTGAATAGGGTATTGCGTTCTGTGCAAGCGCCTCAAGAGAGGAAACACCGATGCATTTGTGAGAAAGCTTCTTTGATGCAAGGGCAAAGGAAAGCCCTTTGATACAGGATACACCTATTCTTACGCCGGTAAATGAGCCGGGTCCCTGCGACACAGCCAAAGCTCCGATGTCGTCTATATTTATTTGTGCGTCACACAAACATTCTGAAATCATAGGAAGCAGAGTTTCGCTGTGGGTAAATCCGCAGTTTGAAGTTCTTCGTACAAGAGGAACAAGGGTATCGTTTTCTTCTTTTGAAATGCACACGGATACCGTCTTTGCAGTAGTATCAAGTGCAAGTATATACATATAATCACTCGCTTTTCGTTAATACTGTATAATTATACAACTTTATTCTGCAAAAATCAACACTTTTTCTTGATTTTTTACTTTAAAATATGCAAACGTCAGTCTTTTTTGTGTGTTGTTGTCTTTTCAACAAGCAGACGCAATTTTTCATCGTCTATTAGCTTTCCGATACCCGACACGACGCAGTCAAGAGGATTGTTTGCAATTTTTACCGGAAGCCTTGATTTTTCCTGAATATAGAAGCTTATACCGCCAAGAAGTGCCCCACCGCCGCAAAGGGTTATTCCTGCGTCGTAAATGTCTGCACAAAGCTCCGGTGGTGTTGCGTCAAGAACGGCTCTTATTGCTTCAAAAAGCGATGAGAGCGGCTCTGAAAGTGCCTCACGCACCTCGGAGGAATAAAGGGTAAATTCCGCTGCCTTTCCGTCACGCATATTTCTGCCCTTGACTTCTATTGCTCCTATGTCTGCACTTGGGTGTGCAGAGCCTATTTTTACTTTGATTTCTTCTGCAGTTGATTCACCTATAAGCACGTTGAATTCCTGCTTTATATATGAAATTATTGCGTTGTCAAAGGTGTTGCCTGCAATTTTAACAGAGCTTGAGGTAACTATACCGCCTCTTGAAATCACGGCAATTTCTGTTGTTCCGCCGCCGATATCCACTATCATATTTCCCACCGGTGAAGCTACCGGCATACCTGCTCCGATGGCTGCAAGGATTGGCTCTTCAATAATTGTTACGCTGCCCGCACCTGCTTCAAGTGCCGAATCCTCAACTGCACGTTTTTCAACCTCGGTTATTCCGTAGGGAACGCAGATGATAAGCTTCGGACGAAGTCCGATGACAGGTCCTGCGCCCCGTCTTAAAAAATCACCAAGCATTCCGGCGCATAGCTCATAATCTGCAATTACACCGTCACGCAAGGGGCGAAGGGCATTTACCGAATTTGGTGTTTTTCCCATCATTCTTTTTGCCGGTTCACCCACCGCAAGAACACGGAGTGTTCCCGGCTCAAAGGCAACGACTGACGGCTCTCTTACCACTATTCCTTTTTCTTTAGTATATACCAGAGTATTTGACGTACCAAGGTCAATTCCCACGTACCTTGACATATTCAATGTATATCACTCATTTCTCCGACGAAATTTCGTTTGGCACCGCCGGGTTGCCGGTATTCAGTATTTCTTTTATACTTACGTATCTTGTAGTGTATCCGTGACTTGCAAATTCCTTTTCGGGAAGTATTATTCTGTCGTATGCGTCTTTTATATACCCGTTTTCATATATTAAAGCCATATTACCTATAGTCGTTACTCCGTCATAGTGGCGTATAAAGTGACTGTCTGCTTCCTGTAAATAGTCCTTTTCAAGCTTTTCGGATATGGAAGTTTTTGTGCTCGACACATTGTAGGCAGCACAGTATTTTGCAAATCCCAGCATTTTACGAGTAGTCATAGCGCCTGACAACCCTCCATCCTGAGGAATTTCCTCCGGTTCAAGAGAGGATACGACTATCAGTGATTTTTTTGCACACAAAAGCTTGCCAAGCACGCTCGGACCACCGGAAAGTAAAAGACCTGTATCGTCAAGAATACCGAAGCTTCTGGTTATCGAATAAATATTTTTACCGAAGGTAACACAGAGCACGATAAAATCCTTTGAAAAGTCACCGATGCTACCGATGTACCGTGCCGGGATTTCGTTTATGCGACTGTCTGAATACTTATTTGAAAGAAGCTTAAGGCTTTGATTTATTTCTACAACCTGGTTAGGAGTAAATGCGATTATTCCTACCTTCTCAAAGCCGTATTCCTTTGCATAAAGCAGTGCTGTTTCACAAGCCATAACCGCTTCAATTTTATTAGTGCAGGAATTTTTGTCGTATAAACCTGCAGTGCATTTTACAAAGCGCACGCTCTGACTGTCTGTTTCACGTATGCAGGTGCGGCTTCCACCGTAGAATATATCCGAAATAAAAGCGGCTATATGACCGTTTTTCTCACAAAGCACATCTGTTAGCTTTATCTGGGGAATGCCAAGCGGAAGTGCAGAAAGAATATTTGCACCGTTTTCGAAGGGAGTGCTTATGAAGATGCATTTGTCAAAGTTTGCGCACAGCGGCAGAGCCTGGGCTGCCGTGGTCTGCTCACTGTCAAACAGAATCAGCGTTTGGGGATAATTCTTAAGACGGTAAGCGTCGGTGCTTTGCATAAGCAGTGCACTGTACATTTCCTTTAGAATCATGGAATGTCTGCTTATAAGCTCGTGGGTTGTGACGGATTTGTCCGCAAGGCTTTCACGCAGAGCGTAAAGCTCGCTCTTTCCCTCGGGCGAGGAAACGTAATCCGAGAATTTTTTTCTGTGCAAGGAGAGCAGGTTATAGGCGGCAAGCTTTTTTTCTGCAAAGTAAAGCTCACGGTATTCTGCATATTTTTCCGTAATATCAGCCTTTGAGAAGCAATCCTTTCCCGAAATTATATGTCGGGCAAAGGCTGCGAAAAGGCTCTTTTTAAGAAGCATACCGGATTTTTCCGAAAGGCCGTCCTCGAGAGCTGAAACAAATTTTGAAAGCCCCTTTGATATTGCGGATTTTTTTGCTACGTTGTACTCGGGAATGAGACATATTGCCTGCGTATTTTTGCGCCAAGTGTCAAAAAGTGAGCAGATTCCGTTTTTGCCGAGGATGCCGTTTTGGAATTTTATGTCGTACAGGTCAACCGAAAGTGTTTCGGAAATTTCATAAAGAAGTCCGGATTTTGCACTCTCACCCATAAGCTTTTTCAGCGCAGACAGAGCAAGAACGAAATTTGCGTTTTCGGATTTATCCTCAATAAGAGAGGATATAAGCTGTGAAAGTCCGCCCTGCATATCAGACAAATGGTCGTTGCCGTTGCGGAATATTCTCTTTATACAGTTGTCTGCCGAAAGCGCAAAGCTGCAAATTCTTCGTGCCTTTTCGATATCCGTATTTCTTTCACGCCAGGCAAGACCGAGTGCTGCCGATGCTTCCTCAGAAATTTCTGCCAGCTCGATTTCAAGAGCTTCTTTGCGACAAAGCAGTTCAAGAAGCTCTCCGATTTCCTTGCTTGACAGCTTGGTTTTTTCGGGAAGGTATTTTTTCAGCTCGTGTGAAATGCTGTTTTTAACAAAAGGATTATTTTCCGCATCGCACCATTTTCGATACAGTACCGTGCAGAATGACGGGGGGATTCTGATGCTTGAATCTACAAGGCGGGAGTCAATTTCTGAAATCTCCCGGAGAATTTCACACGCTTTTTCTATAATGTCTGCCTTGCGGTAGGTTCCTGTGCTGAGAAGTCCGTCTGGAATATAATCTATTCCGGATTTTATTATCAGCTCAAAAAATTCGCCAAGTGCTACAAGAGCACGCAAATCTGTAATTGTTTTGTCGGATATTCCAAGTGTTGTTCTTGCGAAAGAGGATTTTTCCCAAAAAGCATCAAGCTGGTGTGAGGCTTGCTCCAGAACAAGGGCGTGAGCTTTGCGTATTTCTGAAGTTGCTCTGATATGCCCAAGTCCACAGCTTGAAATTGAAGCACCGCCAAGTACTACGGATACCTTAAGGGCGTTTTCGAAAAGCTTATCGGATATTTCAAACAGCTCCCTTGCGCCTTCCTTTGAAAGATTACCTATTTCAGAGGCTACTTCTATAGGTGATTCGGAGCTCTCAAGGTCATATTTGCAATATTCGTTTACGCAGTCGTAGAGCGAATATCCAAAGTCGTATTCGCAGTACATTTCGTTCTCGTATATTGCCAGCTCGTTTTCAAGGGATGAAATATCGCCACGCACCATTGCGGCAGGTATATCCGGCTCCATTTCTTTTTTTTCAAGGTCCTTGATAATTCTATTTTTCGTTTCCTCACTGTCGCCTGCGATAAGGCACAGCTCTCCGAGAGAGGCTTCTTCCATGGTATCATACAGAGAGTAAAGCGAATCGCTGTACCTTGAGCACACAAGAACACCGTCACTGCGAAGTGCCGCTCTTGAAATAATATTTGCTACTGCCTTCTTCTTTCCGGTTCCTGCTGGACCGGAAATTATAACGCTGTCCTTTTCTGCGCATTTTACTGCACGACGCAGATTCGACGGGCAGTCAAAGGGAAGGGTGGACTCAATGCGACCTGTTATTTTCTGTCCGTCTGTTTCAGATTCATATTTTCCGCTTTCAATGTATTTTTCAAATTTTCTTCCGTCCGCCTGCTCGAGGCATTCACGCATAAACGTATAAGAAAGGTCAAAGCAGGACAGAAGTATATCAGAATGCAGTCTTATTTTTCCGTCACATTTACTTACAAGCTCTCTGAAAATTTCTATGCAGTCGTTGTCGCAAGCGTCGCCTTTATAAATAAGTGTGTCGTCATTACAGGAGCAGTTTTCAAAGAGGTAGTTATAGAGGCTGCGATTGAATACGGCTTTTTCCGTTTTGTAGGTAAGCTTCAACAAGCCGTCGCACTGTGCAAGTCTGCAGGGAACGTACATGCAGGGAACGAAAAGGGTTTCGTCCTTTACTGTAAGCTCTACAATTCCCAATACCGCATATACACCCATGCTGCCGCCTTTTATTTCGGAAAGCTTTACTTCTTCCAGAATTCTTGCTGCATCCTGCGCAAACTCGTCACGGGTTCTTTCAAAGGAAGGCTTCTCACATTTTAACATGTATCCGGTGGGGTATGCGTGAAGTATACCTTTTTTTTCGTTGTCATTCAATTTTCGGCGAAGCGACTCAAGCCTTGAAAGGTACTGTGCCTGCTCAGAGTTGTTGCGTGCTTTTTCTGCAGGGTAGTTGCCGTCAAAGCTTGTAATAAGCGAAATTGTGTCCGGCTCAAGGGTGAAAATTTCATCGTCAAGAGCAGTTAAAGTATAGGTAGCACCGTCTGTCAGTGCGTCTTTGGACACGGCAAGTCCAAGAGATGGAGTGGAATAAGGGGAATAGCCGTGTAATATGTTGTCAAGCTCGCAGGTTTCGATTTTTTTGATGGAAACGGATATGCTTTCAAAGCTTCCGTATGCATTTCCCGTACCTGTGCCGGAATATGGGCGAAGAGAACCAATGCCGCACGCTCTTGCATAAAACACGTCTGCAGAAAAGGCAAGTGATGAGCTTGTTTTGAAAACCAGCGCCGTTGTTTCGGAAACGTTTCTTAAAAAGTCGGTATCCTCAGTGCCGAGAAGTCCAAATACGTCAAATACCAATATCTCCTTTGCGAGTATTTTTTCACGAAGCTCGGATATACTTTCACTGATAACATTCTTTTCACTTCTCGGCTTTAGTTCTATGCCGATAAGCACACGAACCGAGCCGGCACCCTTGCGAAGGAAAATTATACTTGGGTGAAGTCCGCATCTTTCCGCACAGGAGCAATATATAAGCGCAGCTTCAGTAAGACTTACGCTTTTTATATTAGAAGCTAAAATGTCATCCGGGTTGCGCAAGGTACACTCAGCGTCGTAAGCCTCACGCATGGTTGCAAGATAAGTAAGCTTTTCCTCAAGAATTACCGAGAAGATTGCCTCTGAGAGAGGAAGCTGCACCGGAGCATTTTTATAGCGAGCAGATGCGATTTCCTTTGAAAGAGCTATAGCTGTCCTTGAAGCTCTGAGTGCAAAGTCACAGCCCGGAAGCACGTATGAGCACAAAAGCTCAGGTGTCGCTTCAAAGGATTGCTGACCGAGAGGGAAAAATCTGACGCTTGCAAAATCTGAAGCAGTATGTCCGGAAAAGCTTGCGCTGACCTGAATTTTTACGCTTACTTTTGCTGTAATGCTGTTTATAAAATCAGACTCAGGAAGTATGCGGTAGTGCTCAAGATTTAAAGGGAAGACAGGAGAATTGTCGCAAACGTAATCTGTAGCTGAAAAATCCGGAATACTCACCGTGAAATCTATGACCTTTACATCACCCATGGTGCCGGTTATGGACAGTATCAGCTCGTCGGATACGTTTTGGGGAACGTTTCTGAGAAGCATGCTCTTGAGCATAGGTATACCGCAGAAAAAGTGTGATGCAGTATAAACCTTGGGAAGATTTGCGCTTATTCCAAATACTGTTTCGGTAAAATTCTGATTCATTTTTCGTTCCTTTCGGTATGAAAATCTATTTTGTCCGTGATTTAATGGATATGTGATGCCTTTATGTTCAGGAAACTTTGGTATGAGGAAATTTATTTCCCCTTATGATACAGTGCTTCTCAATTGTGTCAATATAGTGCAAATTGTAGTCAAAATACTTATTGAAAACGGTCAATATTATTGCTATAATAAATATAACACAGATAAATATATTTCATTATATCATATAATTACTTTTTTTGCAAGCACAATATAAATTTTAAATAAAACGCAGTAAGTACTTTATTTTTTTATAAAGATGTGCTATAATATGCTTGTAATAAAAAGTGGAGGTATGCTGTGTCTATAATTGAAAAGATAAAAAGGCGCCTTGCAAAAAACGACGAAACAAGCCCCGCCTTCAGACGGGTCTTTGCGGAGAAAATTAACAACCGCCACGTGCGCTATGTTACGGAGCGTTTTGAGGGGATTGAGGAAATTGTCGGCAGAGAGGGGCATCTTAATATTTTGCCCAATGGCGAGGAGCTTGCAGTTACCTGCGGTATAGAAGAAATTTTCAGAGCAAAAATCGTCGACCTTTCAATGTGGGAGCTTATGAGTAACGACGGCGTGGTGCTTGAGGGCTTTGACCTGGCAAATGGCAGACACCGTGAAATCACGGCATTTTATAAATATTATCGCTAACGGCTATGGCGCATTGTACTTTTTGTAAAATACTTTTTGGGGGAAAATAAAATGAAACTTGGTCTTGTTACAGTTCCGCTTTACGATATGCCTGTGGAGGAAATGCTGAAATACGTCAGCGGTCTTGGTGTTGAAGCGGTTGAAATCGGCGTAGGCGGATACCCGGGAGAAAAACATTCAAATCCCGAAGAACTCCTTGCGGATAAAGCAAAGCTCAAAGCTTACAGGGAGCTTTTCCCGAAGTACGGAACTATAATTTCCGCACTTTCTGTTCACGGAAACGCAGTATCTCCCGATAAGGATTTCGCTGCAAAATGTGATTATGAATTTGACAGAGCTCTAAGGCTTGCAAATGAGCTTGAGCTTGATACAGTAATTACCTTCTCCGGTTGCCCCGGCGGCTCGCCTGAGGATAAAATGCCTAACTGGGTGACCTGCCCCTGGCCCGATGAATTTTTGAAGGTTCTCGACTATCAGTGGAATGACGTTCTTATTCCTTACTGGCAGAAAAAAGCAGAGCTTGCAAAGCAGTATGGCGTAACAAAAATCGCCTTTGAAATGCATCCCGGCTTCTGCGTTTATAACACAGAAACGCTTCTGAGACTTAGAAATGCGGTAGGTGACTGCATAGGTGCAAACTTTGACCCCTCACACCTTATCTGGCAGGGAATAGATCCGGCAAAAGCAATAAAGGAAATCGGAAAAGCAGGTGCTATGTTCCACTTCCACGCAAAGGATACAAAGATTGATAAGTATAATACAGCAGTTAACGGCGTTCTTGATACAAAGCATTACGGCGACGAAATGAATCGTTCATGGGTATTCAGAAGTCTTGGTTACGGCACAAGCCTTGAAGCGTGGAAAGAAATGGTTTCCGCACTCCAGCTTATCGGTTATAACCACGTAATGAGCATTGAGCATGAGGATAGCTATATGACAAGCAAGGAAGGCCTTGAAAAAGCAATTCAGTTCCTTCGCAGTGTTATAATTTCCGAGCCTAAGCCTGACGGTATGTTCTGGGCATAAATTTATTTAAAAATAAAAAAATACAGCGGATACCGTTTTTTCGGTATCCGCTTTTGTGTTATGCATTATAGTGGAAGCTCAAACCAGAAAGTGCTTCCCTTTCCCTGTGTGCTGTCAACACCGTAAGCTGCACCGTGAGCTTCAAGTATGGTTTTTACAATAGAAAGACCGAGACCTGTGCCCATTTCGGCACGCTTGTGGGTTTTGTCAACTCTGTAGTATCTGTCCCATATATACGGCAGATCCTCTTTAGGGATTCCCTCTCCGCTGTCGCATATCTCAATTCTTATTTTATCTCCGACTTTTCTTTGTGATACTCTTACGGTTTTATCTTCGCCGGTGTAGTTTATGGCGTTGATTATAAGATTGTATATTACCTGAGATATCCTGTTTTCGTCAGCAAATATTTTTATCTCACCGTCATTTTCAAATATGATTTTATATCCGTCGTTTTCTTTAAGCTTATCAAAGCGTGCAATTATATTTCTTATACTTGCAGTAAGATTGTACTCGGATTTTTCGGTGCTGCTTGTGCCGGACTGAAGCCTTGAAATATCAAGAAGGTCTGTGACAAGCGAGGAAAGACGCACAGCTTCGTCAATAACCACCTGGATATTTTCCGGTGTATTCTCTCCGGGAATATCACGCATAACCTCGCTGTAGCCTATAATCATTGTAAGAGGAGTGCGAAGATCGTGAGATACGTTTGCAATAAGCTCACGGCGAAGTTCGTCTGCCTTTGAAAGCTCGATTGCCGCATAGTTCATAGTTTCATTAAGCTGTTCAATTTCCGCATATCCGCTACTGTCAAAGCGTGTGGTGAAATCACCTTTTGCAAGACGCTTGGCATTTTTGTTCATCTTTATAATCGGATTTGAAATTCTTCTTGCAAGCAGAAAAGCAAGTATTAAAGCAATAAAAACCGTAAACACGGAAATGTAAAGAAGCATCACCACAAGAGTACGCACAGTTGCATTTACCGGTGTAATTACCGAGTCAACTATTATATAACACTGTGAGCCGTCAGGTAGATTTGCAACCCTCGTTGAAATAAGATTCAAAAGAACATTAGAGTCAGTAAATATGGGGGCATCGCCTCTTGTGAATTCTTCATATAAATCCTTTTTTTCAGAATCACGAATGCTTTCCTTAAAGCGTTGCTGATATACCTGAACGTATGTGCCACCGCTTTTATGCGCTCTATTACAAAGTATATACAGCTCCGCAGGGCTTATACGGCTTATTATATTGGTTGGTGTAACGGCAAAGGAGAACTTTGTTTCATAGTTTGAATTAACTATCTTAACGCTGACATCATAGTCCCTTGCAAGCTCCTCTATAGCATCGTGGTAGTCCTCATTTTCCATTGTGTGCGCCATTTCGTTTACGCATTTCTTAAGTGAATCGGTCTTTATCTGACGGTAAATACTGTCAAGAAGAAGGGTTTGACAAACCCACAGTATTCCGAGAAGTATAGCGGTAAAAATCGCAAAATAGCCGAACAAACGCCACTTAAGGCTGACACGTGAGAAGAATCCTTTCATATCAGTTTTCTTCAAACCTGTATCCCACACCTCGGAGAGTTACGATATAGGTGCTATACTGCCCGAGATTTTTGCGAAGCAGCTTAATGTGGGTATCAAGAGTTCTGTCGTCACCGAAAAAGTCATAGCCCCATACGTTGCTTATAAGCTTTTCACGGGTAAGAGCAATACCTCGGTTCTTGGCAAAGTAGAAAAGAAGGTCATATTCCTTGGGAGTAAGGTCGATTTTCTGTCCGTCAACGTAAACTATTCTTGCGGAAAAGTCAATCTTAATACCGCCTATTTCAAGAATTTCAACATTGGGAGCACTGGTGCGCTTGAGCACCGCACCTACTCTCAGCATAAGCTCTCTCGGGGAAAAGGGCTTAACTACGTAATCGTCAACCCCAACCTCAAAGCCGTGAATTTTGTCGTATTCTTCTCCACGTGCCGAAAGCATAATAACCGGTGTGTTGGACTTTTTGCGAATCTCACGGCATACTGAAAAGCCGTCAAGATCAGGCATCATAATATCAAGAATTATAATGTCGTAGTCCTTTTCACGGCACTTTGATACCGCTTCAAGGCCGCCTGAGGCTTCTTCAACCTCGTAACCGTCAAAGGCGGCGTATTTTTTTATAAGCTCTCTTATCTTATCTTCGTCGTCAACTATAAGTATTTTGCTCAAAGTTATTTCTCCTTTCCGATGTCTTTATATTTACCTGATTATATATTAAACCGATATTGTGAAATTGGTGTGACAACTGCTTGAATTATTAAAACAAAAACCGTCGGAATTTACCGACGGCAAAGGTTTTATTTGAAAATATCTTTTCTTTTCTCAAGAGCAAGCATAAGCGGAATTCCAAGCAGCGCACAGGAAATGAACTCACCTGCGAAAACTGTCACGAAGAAAAATCCGAGCGTTCCCTCGAAGCCGTATGCAAGCTTTAACACGAAAGGAATAATAATCGTATTTGAGAGAATGGGGGTGAGGGGTGAAAGATACTTATTTACCCTTGAAAGATAGTATGTACCGACAGCGCCGATGAGCGTTGCAAGGCTTCCGAATACTACGTCCCATAAAATACCGCCCGCAAGAAGATTGGAAATAATACAGCCAACAGTAAGTCCCGGTATTGCCGCAGGGGTAAACAGGGGAAGTACACACATTGCCTCGGAAAATCTTACCTGAATAACTCCGCTTGAAAGACCGAGGAGAGTAGAGATTTCCGTGAGGACTACGTAAAGCGCCGCAATAAGCGCAGCTTGGGTGAGGAATTTTGTGCTTTTCATTTTTATTTCTCCTTTAGTTTTATTCTGACCGAAAAAGCACCGGTCTGTGAGGAAGGTTTCGAACTCACGTATGCAATTATAAACCAAATTTGTGTATTTTTATTGTTTATATTATAGTTTATCTTTAAAAAATGTAATGTGCATTTTTAGATATTGTAAAATTCAATTTATGTTAAATCCCACAATTACCTTATGTGTTACCGCTGCAGTATTCATCTGATCCATGCCTCCCTCCGGGAGGGAGGGGGACCACGAAGTGGTGGAAGGAGCCTGCGAAGCGTGAAATTTTGCTGAATTTTTCCATTTGCGCACTCTCCCTCAGTCTCCTACGGCGACAGCTCCCTCCCGGAGGGAGCCTTATGCCCAGAGTATTCAACCGGGAAAACAAAGTCGAATTGGAATATTTTTTCAAAAAGGTATAGACAAAAGGAAGAAAATGTGGTACAATATAAATGCGAAACAAATTGAATTAACAAAAGTTGGTACATTTTCCTTATTTTATATGGGAGTATTATGCCCTTTTCTGTATTTACCGCTTTATATTTTTGGTAAAAGCACAAATTCCACTTGGTAAATGCAGGAGTTTTCCTCTTTTGTTAAGATTTGTTTCGCAGCAATCGGAGTTTGTGGCTTTTCGGTGCATCGACTTCGGTTGGTGCACTTTTTATTTTTCCGGAGAATATGAAAGTGCAACAAATTGTGTATCAAGAGGTGATTTTGCAGTAAAGTAAATTTTAATTATAACACATCGAAAAATGTAGCTCCTTGTTGTCGCCAAACATTAAATTAGAAATACCACCGAAAAATTTCGGTGGTATTGTGCTTATATTATCTCTTAATCTTTCTTGTAGTAGTCTTCTCAAAGGGCTCGCTTCTGAGAACGACCTTTGTTACGTTTTTGTAATCGGGAAGGTCAGAGAGCTTTTCCTGCACGTCTGCGAGAACTGCTGCTTCCTCGTGCTTTTCGTCGCCCTCGATGTAGATTTCCGCAAGAAGTGAGTGTTCGTCACCTCTGTCGTTTTTGAGTCCCTTTACAACTACCTCGGTAATATATTCAATATTCTGTATACGCTTTTCAATTTCTTCGGGGTAAATATTTTTACCGTTACTCAGAACGATAATATTCTTCTTTCTTCCGGTAATTACAAGCTGGTCGTCCTTGGTGATGTAGCCGTAGTCACCGGTGTAGAACCAGCCGTCTTTAAGTACCTCTGCGGTCTTTTCCGGACTGTTGTAATAGCCAAGCATTACAACGTCACCCTTAACGCAGATTTCGCCTATGCCCTCCTCGTTGGGGCTGTCAATTCTCCAATCAAGGCAGGGAAGTCTGAATCCTACCGTGTCGTAGCTCATAAAGGACTCGTCATTTACCGAAACAAGAGGAGAACATTCTGTAATTCCGTAGCCGCCAACAAGAGCAATACCGATGTCGTTGAAAAACTCACCGATTTCGGGTCTTATGGGCGCACCGCCACAAACGATTTTGCGAAGATTTCCGCCAAATACCTCGTGTACGTCCTTAAAGAGCTTTTTACGCTTGTCAATGCCAAGCTTCAGGAGTATTCTTGAAAGCTTTATACCGAAATTGAATTTCTTTTCCTTGCCCTGCTTTTTGATGTTACGCATAATGTTTGCGTAAAGCACCTCCGCAAAGGCAGGAACGATGTAAATGTATACCGGCTTGTAGAATTTCAGGTCTTTTACGACGTCCTTCATTGAAGCGTTTATGCAAAGGGTTGTTCTGTAATGAATGGAAACAAGGATATCGCAAACCGCCTCGTAGGTGTGGTTGTAGGGGAGAACGGAAAGTCCTCTTTCCCAAACCTGTGAAACCTGAAGTCCGTAGTAAACGCTTGAACAGAGGTTGTGCTCGGAAAGCATTACACCCTTTGACATTCCGGTAGTACCGGAGGTGTAAACAAGCATCTTAAGCTCATTCGGGTCGCTTTTAAGAGAATCGTATTCTGACTTATCAAGAGCTTTTCCTTTTTCAATCAGCTCTTTGTAGGAGAGAATTTTTTCACTTTCGCTCTTTTCAAGATCAAGACCGATAAAGTATTTTACATTCGGCATCTTGTCCATATTTTCACGAACCCACTTTTCGTAGTTCGCACTGAAAAATACCGCTTCGCTTTTGCTGTCGTTTATAAGGTGATTTTTGTCAAGTGCGGGAAGCTCCTTGTCAATCGGAACGTATACGCCTGCACTTTTAAGTACGGTAAGATATACGGTTATCCACTTGTAGCTGTTTTCCGAAACGTTTGCAATGTGCGCATTTCCAAGTCCAAGCTCGCACAGTGCCGCACCGAGATTTTCCGTAACCTCACGGAACTCCCTGAAAGTAACGCTTACTGCTTCACCGTCGGCGTTTTTATACATATAAGCGATATTGTCGCCTTTTTCATTTGCTGCAAGGTCAAGCATTTCTCTTATTGATGAGAACGGCTGTATTTTATAGGTTACACGTTTTTTCGCCATAATAGTTTACTCCTTTCTGAATAAACAAGCATTGCTTCTGAAAGAAAATCCAGAAGCAAAAGGGGTGTTTTATTTTACGAGTGCTTCTACGTAGTCGCAAAGCTCCTGTACGGTTTTTATGGAACGAAGCTTGTCCTCGTCAAGCTCAATATCGAATTCTTCTTCGATTGTCATAGCAATATCAACGAATTCAACGGAAGAAATTCCGAGTGTGCTCTTGATTTTTGCATCGGGTGTGATTTCAGCTTCGCTTACTCCAAGCTCCTGAACAAGTATTTCTTTTATTTTTTCAAACATCATTAGTACCTCCGTTTACTAATTCAAATTTCTTGCAAAACAAATATAAATTTCCTGCTCTGCTAAAATTATTATACACAAATTTATTTTATATTCAATAAACATAAAGTTATCATTTGGTAAACAATGTTTACTTTTTGACACTTTTAAAAGAAATTTTAAGGATTTTTCGTTGACAGATTCGTGTTTTAGGTATATAATCGTCACAGGAACGACTTAGGAATAGAGGTATATAAATGTCGGATATAATAGGAACGGTTTTTGATATAAAAGAATTTGCCGTACATGATGGTCCGGGAATGAGAGTGACGGTTTTTATGAAGGGCTGTCCGCTGAGATGTATATGGTGTCACAATCCGGAGGGACTTTCTGCAAAGCCGCAGCTTGTTAAAAACGAGGAAAAATGCGTTCACTGCGGAGCCTGTGAGCACTTTTTTCCGTGTAGGCACGATGAGTGTCAGCCATATGGTGTGTGCGTAAAGGTGTGCCCGATGAATATACTAAAAATATCCGGAACGCCTTATTCTCCGGAAAAGCTTGTGGAAAGACTTCTCAGATATAAGGTGTTTTTCGCAAGGGGAGGAGGGGTAACCTTTTCCGGCGGAGAGCCTTGTATGCAGGGAGAGTTTGTATATGAGTGTATGAAATTACTCCATGAAAATGGGATAAGCACGGGCATTGAAACCTCGGCATTCTGCAGTGGTGAGCTTTTCTCAAAAATTATGAGCGTTACCGACGAAATATATGTTGACATCAAGGAAATAGATGATGAAAAGCATAAAAAGCTCACCGGTGTTTCAAACAAGATAATTATTGAGAATATCCTTGCGCTTGCAGATAGCGGACGAAGCTTTACAGTGCGTATGCCACTTATTCCGGGCGTTAACGACAGTGACCGGGAGCTTTCGGCAGTCGCAAAGCTGCTGCTTCCCTATAAGGAAAGAATAAAAGTAGAGCTTTTGCCATATAATACACTTACCGGAGCAAAATATAAGCTTATAGGACTCAGATACAAGCCGGATTTTGACGAAAAAGCAAAGCCTAATACGAATACTGAAATTTTCACATCACTCGGCTTTGACTGCGTGTCATACAAGCATTGAATATTTTATGAATTTTATCTCTGTATTGGGCGATTTTCCGTGCCAATACAGAGATATTTCAGGGATATTTTTGCAAAAGAAAATAAAAAAGTCCAAAAAACATCTTGACAAATACCAAAAAATGTGGTATCATATCAGCGTTGCCTAATCGTAGCCGGAAACGCCGGTCAAAGAAAATATTCGGAGAGGTATCGAAGTGGTCATAACGAGGCGGTCTTGAAAACCGTTTGTCCGCAAGGGCGCGTGGGTTCGAATCCCACCCTCTCCGCCATTTTTATATTGTTTTTATTTTCACTATGCAGAAGTACTCAAGTGGTGAAGAGGCGCCCCTGCTAAGGGTGTAGGTCGGGCAACCGGCGCGAGAGTTCAAATCTCTCCTTCTGCGCCAGCAAAAAACGCACTTTTGTCTATGGACAAAGGTGCGTTTTTTCAGTATCTTTTGGCGAATAATGTATGTTATTATGGTGCTGTTGATTGCATTGTACCAGGCTATAAAGGAGAAATTGTATGAAGAATCTTAATCAAAATCAAAAAATCAGCATAATAGCGTTGGCAATATTTGCGATTTTTTTAATAGGATTTTTTATTTCAAGCAAGTTTGTTCAATGTGGACTAATTCCCGACTTTACTCCAAGTCAAAAAAATCAGAGTGTTTTTGCCTTTGCAATGGGTTTGCCACTTTGTGTCGCCATGTTTTTCGGGGGAAAGCATTTAAAATACATAAGTAGTAAAATAGGCGACATTTTAATTTTTGTTTCGCTTGGGTTAACCGTTTTTTCTGTTTTGCAGGTGTTTTTATCCTTGTTTGGGGTATACAATTAAATTTTACAGTTGCATTTTATCTGTAATTAATTATTATACTCAGATTTCGTCAAATGGTTGACTTTCAAGTATAGTTATGATATAATAAGACAAGGTGGTGACTATATGAAAAACAACTTAACGCATCAGAAATCAATAGATTCTTTAAAGCGTGTGTTCTTCTCAAAAAATTGCATTCCGGTTTATTATATCCTTGGGGCGATGTTTGTTTTTTTAAATGTGATATTACTACCGGGACTTTTTCAGCCCGGAAACGAATATTTAGATACAGATTTTAGTTATATTATTTTTCTTGTTTTTGCATCGTTCGGTATTCTTTTCTTGACCTATATTATGGCACCGATTTGTCTTAAAAAGAAAGATACGCAAGCGAATGATGAAAACGAGCAGACAGCTCCGGCTTTTGTCAAAATTCTGTCTTTATGGATTACTGTCTGCGTATGTATGGTTGTACAAATGCTGATTTTTGGAATTTGCACTATACTTTCCAAATATTTTGATTTACCATTTATCAACATTTTACTTGCCTGCCTTTCGTTGTGTGTTTTGTATTTGGTTTGGATAATTCTTTTTTCTTTGCTTTATTTTTGTACAAGGTCTGTGAGTTGGTATGTTACCGGTTTTTTTGTGTTCAATTTTGCACCAATTATAATTAGCCGGGGTTGTTATGATATTTATAATCTGAATCCGGTTGTACCTAACCTTGATTGGAATTTTCTGCAATTCAATTTATTTACTCTTTCGGCGATATTTTGCTTTAATCCGATTATTATGATTTTAATGGCCGTTATTGCAATTGGCATTTTAATGTGTATGTGGTGGCTGTGGAAAAAGCACTGCACAATAAATTTTTCTGTAATTTCAAGCATATATAAAATGATAACTGTTGTATTGGTTTCACTTTCCTGCGGATTTATGTTTTCCTACTCCTGTATGGATGAAGCCAAAATTTCGCAAACTTATATTATTCGTTTTTTGATTGTAGCATTGGTTGTTGCAGCTGCGACAGCATTTATTGTGTTCCGCAAAAATAAGATGCTCTTACATACGGGTATAGCTGTTTTAGTTGTAGCTATTTCATCTGCTCTGATTCTTGGTGGTATACCTGCCAGAACACACAAAGCAGCTTACTACTTACCGAAACCGGAAAAAATTGAAAGTGTGAATTTGTTTTTGAGTTCAACCTACGAGCTTGAAATAAAAGAAGAGCATTTTGATGAGGTTGTCGATTTACATACGCAAAATATTAAAGCATGTGGCATAGATTTACGGCAAATAATTATTTGAAATTCTTATATGTATATATATTTTTATACCAAGTTGGCATAAATTGACAAAAATATTGACAAACACCGAAAAATATGATAAAATTGCACATATATGATGTATGTATCATATAAATTAAATTTCGGAGGACTTTATTATGTCACAGAAAAGCAGATTGGTAGCACTTCTCCTTTGTTTCTTCCTTGGCGGACTTGGTATCCACAGATTTTACGTTGGTAAAACCGGAACAGGAGTGCTTTGGCTTCTTACAGCAGGTTTGTTTGGAATAGGAACGCTTGTTGACTTTATTATGATTGCCTGTGGCTCATTCAAAGATAAGCAGGGACTTGAAGTTAAAAACTGGAATTGCTAAGTACATAAATTAAAAATAATAAAGCAGACTCAAAATCAATTGAGTCTGCTTTTGTCTTTTTATAAGACTATGCCTTATTTCAGCCTTGCTCTGTCATTTTAAGAAGCTTGCATAAATCATAAAAATTATTTGGGTCAAGACCTGTCTTTGCCTTGATTTTCTTTATATGATATACAAGCGAATTGCGATGAAAATACAGTCGTGAAGCAGCCTTGTTTATACTCATATCACTGTCGGCAAGAGCCTTTATAATGTCTTGTTCAAATTCTGTCATTCCGGCCCTCTTTTTGTGTCATCGAGTGTCGGCTGTTTTCGCAGCAAAGAGTAAAATGCTGACTATAAATCCAAACCACACCGAAAGAGGAATAATCCAAAAAAGATGAAGTGCATTTATCATATATTTTTTACTCCTTTAAAATTGTTATTGTCCTCGTGCTAACGGTAATTACTGATTAGCCGACAAAGTATTCCTTCTTATCCTTGTAATCATATGTGCCAAGTGTGGTCAGTAAGAAGTTGATATACTTCAATATTCTGTTACCGTTCCTTTGTATTCTTTATCTTTAGTATTATTTTTGAATATTGGCGAAATTACCGTAACGGGGCAATTTGCATTAACAGCCAAGCCAATCGGATTACCGTCCATAACCGCACCTTGTACTATACCGCTTGCCGCACCATTGGCGGAATAATATAAATAGCCAATACCATACATTCCATTGTTTTTGTAAACGCCGCCATAAATATTTACTTTTGCACCATACGCAGGCGTATTACCACCCTTACCGTTGCCCTCATATCTGCCGCCGATAACAGTGCCTTCACAAGCGTTGTGGTGGCTCATTCCATCATCGAAATTAAATTCAGAAACGCAATCAATATAGGTTGTATGTCCGTGTCCCGTAATTCCGTAGCCGTCATAGTTCTTCGTGGCATAGCAAGCGGTCATAACACCATTTGAATTTATTGGGTGAAAGCCAGAAGCATAAGAAGTGTATTTACAAGAACACTTGTAAAAATCGAAATAAGAACAATTTCGGATGTCAATGTTATATGCCCCCGAAAACCTCACTTCAACCTCACGCAATAAAACTTTTTTTGCTCCGTTAATATAAAATCCAGTGTCCCACCAAGTAGGAACAACAAATTGCGTAACATTTGTTAAATCAGCATTTACATAGATATATCCATCAACATAGGTGAAAGTATTTGTTTCCGCTTCGCATTCGGCTACTGTCAAAACGGGTTTAAGTTTTATGCAAGCCGTTTTTTCATCGTCCGACAAAAGCCAAACGGTAGAGTTATATCTTGAACCGTAATCACTTACAATAGGTGTCAGAGTTTTCTTAATAAACACTTTATCAAACTGATAATTTGCGGCGTTAGTATAAGCCACACGCTTGATTGAATTATATGCAACAAGACTTGACAATTCGATTCTGTCCGTCATTTCAAATACGATAGGCTCTCTATCTTCGCCTACAACAAAAGTTTTATCGTTATCCGTCGGGAATATTTCAAGTTCATCAATATCCCACATTTGGATATATTGTTTGTAAACGCCACGTTTTGCGGAAATGCGTTTTGCTCCTGCGTTTACGCAAGCCTTGACGGTTTTCTTCGGTGTGCTTTCTGTTAACCCGTCATTGTTGTCGTCACCCTCGGGCGAAATGAACATAGTGGATTTATCAACAAATACAACACCATCTGTGACTTCATTCACTAATTCTTCAACCTTGTTTTCAAGGTCAAGTATTCTGCCTTCATAATCGGCAGGGACGAAAGCAAGTCCTGTGTTTGCCCAAGCATAGCCTGTTGTTGTATCGTCATATTCAACGATATCCTCATTTACTGTAATAATTGATGTATCATCAATAGTTTTTGCAGTAAGACGCATATATTGAATTGACGGGGAGTCGGGTACAGTGAAGGTGTATATTCCCCCACTATCAAGTTCACTTCCTGTTGAAGAGTCTGTGTAGATAGCGCCTGGTGTTATCTGATTATCGGCAGTCATGAAGTATATTGTACCGTAACCTGTTTTTTCACGAACAACATTTTTAATCCTTACAACATCACCCTCTTTTACGGGAATATAGCCCGTAACACAGCACGAAGCAAGTTCTTTTTCCACAGCGCTGGAGGAAAAACGCCAACCAACCTTATAGCCATCTTCGCCGTTCAATCCGACATAGGGTGTGTTTTCATCAACTACTCCGTCTTTTAAATCAAAAGAACGTGGTATTTGGTTTGTATATGGCGGTTCGGCTTTAACCTCTGTCAGCATATACGCATAAATATATCCATCGGGCAGAACGTACAATTTGCTTGCGTCACCGTTTTCTTCAAGCCATTCCTTACTCTCTGCAAGCTCGGGCTTTAACTGTCCTCGCTTTGCAAGCTCGGAAGCGATATACTCGGAAAATTCGCTCTTGTCCGCCTCGGTGTAGTAGTCCACGCCCTTAATGGGAGTGTATCCATCTGCACCTTTTTCACCGTCTTTACCATCCTTTCCATCAACGCCGTTTTTCCCGTCTGCGCCGTCAAAATAATCTACACCCTTAACTGGTGTATAGCCGTCTTTACCGTCAACGCCATTTACACCCGGGTCGCCTTTGTCTCCTTTTTCTCCCTTTTCTCCCTGCGCTCCTTGCGCACCGTCAAACTCTCCGCTTTCCTTTGCCTGGGCAAGTGCCAAGCTTACGGTTTCATTTACTGTTTGCGCATTTGTGCGTTCAAACTCATCAATTCGCTTGTTTAGCGTGCTGTAATTCATAACCTCTGTTTCGGTATAAACGTAATCGTCAGGCTTCTGTCTTTGCTTTACCGGTATAGCATATTTTGCATAGGTTCTTTCACCGTCATCGGTGTATATAACTGCGTATAACTCAAGAGTCTGCGGCGACTCAAGTAGGATATTGGGTATGCTTGCTATTAATTCATTCCCATTAGATTCAGGTATAACTATCAGACAGGTGTCGCTTGTGGGATTTGAAAAATGTATTTCACTTATATTTGATGCATCATCGCAAAAAACGGCTATTTTTCTGCCGAGGTCCCATTGCCAGAGGGCACCGTCAATAACTTTGAATTTTACCATAATACGCCTCCCTTTTACACTTGTTGGTTCTTAAAAATTGAAATTCCATTTACATAACAACAGTCAATCATCCGGGGAGCCACAAGGCTATTGATTGACGGTATATTGCTCCTTTCTGTTTGCTGTAGCTAAGAGGTGCGAAATATTTGAGTTCCGGGGAATTGGAGATAAGCCATACGCCGACATGTTTGAGAAGCTTTTCCGGGGGTTACTGTACTTGAATCTCAAATCAAAGCCTTATGTATGTAAGCACCTGTTAACTTAATACAATTATAGCACAAATGTTCTATTTTGTCAAGAACATATGTTCATTTTCTCTGATTTTGACGTATTTTAGTTTTCAATACGGTTATTAAATGTGCAATTTCTGTACAGGTTGTTGACTTTAACATATGAGAAAGTACACCTTAAAAAAGAAATACCGGAAAATCGCAAATAACGATTTCCGGTATTTTAACGTAAGGCAGAGCACTGTATCTGAAAGCTACGATTCAAGATTTAATAAAACTTAATCCGGTATCTTTTTCGCAGACAGGTATATAGGAAAAAGGCGAGGAGCAGCTTTATAATATCCGGCAAAATGTAAGGAATTACGCAGGTGAAAAGTGCAGACATAATACCGCCTACCTCTGAATAGGTGTAAAACAGCACGTACCATACAGTCCCCAAAAAATAGCAGAAAATCAGTCCGGCAAAACACCCGAAGAGCTTTACCTTATCACCATCTCCGAAAACACGGGTAACAAGATAATAAACGGCGCTTATGCCGATAAAGCCCATAATAAAGCCACCGGTAGCACCAAAAAGTGCTCCGACGCCTGCTCCCATATAGGAAAATACCGGAAGCCCAACTGCGCCCAAAAGAACATATACAGAAGTGCAAAGAGTTGCAAGCTTTCCGCCAAGTATAAGACATGCGCAGAATACGGCAAGAGTTTGCAGAGTGAAGGGGACTGTAAAAGGGATAGTTATCCACGAGCAAATAACAAGGAGAGCAGTAAATAGTGAAACGGAAGTAATGTTTTTTATTTTTAATTTCATTTTACACCTGATTTTAATATTTATCAATTAATGATAGCATTTACACCGTGTGTTGTCAAGATAAAAAAATAAAGGTTTACAATTGAGGATTTATGTGGTATAATTGAGATATATAAGGGGTGATATAATGGCAAGCGCAAAGGATAGAATACACGCAATACTTTTAAACTGCACCGGATATATATCCGGTGAGGAAATCAGTAAGGAACTTGGGATCAGCCGTCAGGCAGTAAATGCTGCAGTAAAGTTACTTAAAGAGGACGGATGCGATATAGAATCGGTTACAAATAAAGGCTACAGGCTTATCAAAAACTGCGAAAAGCTTTGTGCAGGCACGATTATTTCAAAGCTTAAAGCGGAGAGGGAAGGAAATATCACGGTGCTTGAAACCGTGGATTCGACAAACACCTATCTTAGAAGTATGTTGCAGAAAAAAATCGCAAGGGTAGGTGACTGCGTTATTGCCAACACCCAGACCGGAGGCAGAGGAAGGCTTGGAAGAAGCTTTTCTTCACCGGCAAATATGGGCGTGTATCTTTCATACTGTATAAATCCCAAGGGGGCACAGCCTCAGGAAATTTCACAGATAACTGCGTGGATTTGCGTTGCAGTAAGGGAGGCAATCCTTGAATGCTTTGGCATAGAAAGCGGAATAAAGTGGGTTAATGACCTTGTTTTTGACGGAAAAAAGCTATGCGGAATACTTACCGAAATGTCAGTGGTGGGGGAAAGCGGAGAAGCCTCTGACGTTGTTGCAGGAATAGGCGTAAATGTAAATCAGATGCCGGAGGATTTTCCAAAAGACGTTGCAGATATTGCAACCTCAATTAAAATGATAAGAGGCAAGGATGCAGACAGAGCAAGGCTTTGCGCCATGATAATAAATAAGCTTGACAAGCTCTGCAGTGATTTTCCGAAAGAAAAGGCTTATTATTTGTCAGAGTACAGAAAAAACTGTGCTGTAATAGGAAAAAAAGTACGCACTGTCAAAAACGGTGATGAGAGAACAGGTACCGCCATAGGTGTTGACGAAAACTTCGGACTGATTATTGACTTTGACGACGGCGTTCGGGAAACTGTTACCGGAGGCGAGGTCAGCGTGCGTGGCTTTTACGGATATATTTAATAAGTGTAAACCGAAAAAGAGATTGGGTATTTTTACGTACTCAACCTCTTTTTAATTATATCCTATAATATTTTTTGAAACATCCTCTATCACTTTTTCAGCAACATCGGAAATATTCAGAGTATATTCAGCATCAAGACGGGGATTATATATTCCAAGTCGTTTTATTTTTTTTAAAAAACGGCTATTATATGAGTGAAGCCCCATAATATACTGTACTAAAACAAGCAAGGTGTCAAAGCACGTCACTGAATCCGAAACTGTCACATTCCATAGGGTGTCAGAGCTTAGGTATCCTCCGTTGCCGCTTGTGATGCACTCTGAATAACCGCCTTCAAAATCAAATCCGCAAATATTTATTGAGCTTCCGAAAAAACTTCTGCACCTTTCCGACATTGCCGAAACATCTTTTAGAGCTTCAATATCCGGATTTGAATTTTTCGGTAAAGTACCAAATTTGCAATACGCTTCAATATATGCAAGCTTTATAGCATATTCCGTCGCAGTAGTGGGATTTTGTGATGTTATTCCCTCGTAGAACTTTTTTATAAGCTCACTTCTGTTTTTGCAAGGCACATCACGAAGTGCTGTTTCAATCATCAGATAATTTTTATCGGTGTTTTCTGAAATATGTATCTTTAAAAGATACTCGACGGCAAGACGAATGATGTTTTCATCTGTGTTTTTACAGCAAAGGGTGATAGTATTGCCACTATGCTGTTTATATGAAAAAGCCGATATGGGAATATACCCACCATGCGGCTGAATGGAAGTTCTTATTTGCTTTATTAAAGACGCCATTACTCCTCCGATGCACATTTATTAAATGTTACTATACAAATAGTAACATAAAGAAAGTGAATTGTCAAGAGGTAACTTTTAAGATAGTATTATATTAGTCAGGATAGGAACATATCGGAAAAGGAGCTTGTGCGGGATGGAAGTTCAGAATACTGTTAAAATGACAAAGGATTACGGTAAAATAAAGCTCCGTCTTCGTGAGCTTATGGATAAAAGAGGTGTTACCAGAAATAATCTCGCCCGCAAGGTAGACGTTCGGTTTGAAGTGATTGACAGATGGTATAGCGGCGAAATTGAAAAAATGGATCTTGATATACTCGCAAGAATTTGCTTCGTTATGGATTGCAGTGTAAAGGATATACTTGAATATACCGAATAAAAAGACAAAAGGACTGTGCACAATAAAGCTAAGTGCACAGCCTTTTTTATATTAGTTTTTATAATTTAGCTTGCTTTCGCCTTTGAACCTTGCAGTCTCATTAAACTCAAAGCTTTCACGAATACCGTCACTTACGTAAACGCTTCCGTCTGTCATAATAAGAATTGCTTCAAAGTCGTAGACGCTGCTATTGTAAAGGCTTATTGCCGCATCCTTGCCAAGAACGAAAAGAGCAGTAGAAAGAGCATCCGCAAGAGTGCCGTCACTTGAAATTACAGCAGAGCTTTCTATGTCGCTTTTTGCGGGATAACCGGTTTTCGGGTCAAGAATATGGTGATAACGCACACCGTCTTTTTCAAAATATCTTTCATATGCTCCGGATACTGCAAGATAGCAGTCGCTAATACGCACGCTGCCGATTATTTCCTGGGTGTTAAAAGGATTTTTTATTCCGATTTTCCAGCCGTCAGAGCTTTTGTCTGCGTTTCCAAGGCAGGCAATACTTCCACCGAAGCTTATAAGAGCATTTTCTACACCGTTTTCTTTTAGCATATCTGCGCATTTCTTGGCACTGTACCCCTTTGCAATGCCGCCGAGGTCAATTTTTGTGTCTTTATTTTTCTTTTGAACAAAACCGTCTGATACAGATATTTCTGCTGCATCACAAATATCAAGCAGTGCGGAAACTTCATCTTTTTCCGGAACTTTGGGATTTTCGCTTTTTATATTCCACAAATCAACAAGCGCTCCAAGAGTAGGGGAGAAAGCACCGTTTGTTGCATTTGATATTTCAAGAGCCTTATAAAGCAGCCCGGCAGCCTCATCACTTATTTGTGTGCCGCACTCGGAGCTATTAAGCATGTATATTTCACTGACGGAAAGGGTTCTTGAAAATTTGTTTTCGTCATCATATACCTGATTTTTGATTTTTTCAAGAAGCTCGCTACTTGCATTTTCTGCCCTTATTTCTATAAAGGTGTCCATAGCAAAAAAGCTTGTGCTTTGGTAGCTGCGGTTATTGCAGGAGGACAACAAAAACAGCAAGAAGGCAAAAATTAATATTAAGGTTTTTTTCATAGCTTTATTTTCCCTTCAAGTGCGACGTATATGCAGTTCATAAGAAAGCCGGTAAGTGCTCCGGTGGCTACCGAGCAAAGTCCCAGAGGAAGCATCACAGTAAGCGTTGCAAGGCTTCCCGTTATTATGCTTGCCGCCAAAACCTGACCTATTCCGTGACAAACCGCAGATATCGCTGATATACTTATAAACGATAGATATTTTCTGAAAGCTTTTTTTGTTAAAACAAGGGATATGTAGGCAAGAAGCGTTCCTGCCGCTGATATAAAGAGCGAGCTTACATTACCGAAGGTCAGGAATATTACAGATACCTTCAGTAAAGCTACAGCCGCACCGGCTCTTTTTCCTATAAAGTAAACTGCTGCCATGACGGCGATATTTGCAATACCGAGCTTAAGTCCCGGTACCGGAATGAGTGCACCTATTGGCACGAGATTTTCAAGAGTTGACATTGCTATTGCTGCCGCAGAAAATATGGCGGTAAGAGTTAATTTTTTTGTATTCAGAAACGTCACCTCCGAAAACTAACCTATTATATAATCAATGCCGCCGGAATGCTTGGCAGGCTCAAGCACGACACGGTTTGGAAGACATACCGCACCGCCACCGTTTTGGCCAACGCCGTGCATTTTAGTGCATACCTTATCGGGACAATCTGAGTCTGCAATATAGGCTTTGCCCTTTTCAATCTTTATTATCACACCGCCAACGGCAATTTCCTCTGAGTCCTTTGAAAGCGGTAATACGGAAATCTCCTGCGTATCAAGAAGTATGCGTACGTATTTGTTTTCTCCGTCTGCTTTTGAAACAGCTACATATATTATGGAAGCGGCAAAAAGCAAAAGCACGAGAAAAATACAAGCCACAGCGTCAAAAGCGTACACTTTTTTTGTAAATTTCCTCATCTTTCAAGAAACCTCGGTTGCAGATAGTAGTTATTGAGCTTTTCCCGTGAAAGTGTCGTTTCAGGACCGTGACCGGAATAGAGCGTGTAATCTCCGTCGAGTTTTGTAATTTTTTTAAGGGAATTTACAATTTCCGCTCCGTTTCCGCCGGGGAAATCTATTCTTCCGATACTACCGGCAAAAATTGTGTCACCCACAAAAATTATGTCCTCACATATATAAAGACAGCTTCCCGGTGTGTGTCCCGGGGTGGACATCACTTTTACCTTTGCGCCTCCCACATCTATCACGTCGCCGTCTGAAAGAGCAGTAACAGATATATCCTTGTCAAGGCTGTATTCTATGCCTGTTGCAAAGACTGAAAGATTTACACTTGCATCGTAAAGCGCAGTAAGGTCATCTTTATGAATCATAACTTTTGCTCCTGTCAGCGCACACAGCTCGTTTACCGCCATTATGTGGTCGAAGTGTCCGTGAGTAAGCAGAATTTTCTCTATTTTTAGTCCCTCATTTTTGGCTGTCTTGCATATTCTTTCGGCGTCTGCACCGGGGTCAATTACTGCGCAGATATTTCCACTGCATAAGATATAACAGTTTGCTTCTCTGTGATTTGGATAAATGGGTATCACTCGCATAACGTTCTCCTTATAGAGATTTTAAAAAATGGGCTCGGAGATATTTTACTGCCGAGCCCGCACTTATTTAAAGATTTGCTATCATTTCCTCGATGTTCTTAAGCTGTGCAGAATACTTTTCGAGCTTTTCGCGCTCGAGTGCTACAACCTTTTCGGGAGCCTTTGCCGTAAATTCGGGATTTCCTAGCTTCTTTTCAAGACGCTCAATTTCCTTCATTGCGGTTTCCTTTTCCTTTGTAAGTCTTGCTCTTTCCTTGTCGGTGTCAATAATATCACTCATAGGAATAAAGAACTTCGCACTGTCAGTACCAATGCTTACCGCCTTGTCGTCTTCACAAGAGTCTGCAAACACAACGTCTGAAGCACTTGCAAGCTTCTGGAAGAATACGCTTGTGTCGTCGTTGAATGCATCCTTTGCGTCAGTAACTATAATAAGAGTTGCTTTCTTTGTCGGAGGTACGTTCATTTCTGCTCTGCGGTTTCTTATAGCACGGATAGCGTCGATAATCTTATCCATAGCCTTTTCTTCTGCCGCAAAGGAAAGCTTTTCGTCATATACCGGCCATTCGGATACAATGATGGGGCTTTCAGACAGCGCAAGTGTCTGCCAGATTTCTTCTGAAATGAAAGGCATAAAGGGATGAAGAAGCTTAAGAGTATTTGAAAGAACGTATGCAAGAACGCTCTGTGCACGCTTGTTTGTATCAGTACCCTTTTCAAAAAGTCTCGGCTTTACAAGCTCGATGTACCAGTCGCAGAAGTAGTCCCAGATAAAGTCGTAAAGCTTCTTTGCTGCAACGCCAAGTTCAAAGTTGTCAAGGTTTGCAGTGATTTCACGAACTGTATCGTTGTAAAGGGAAAGAATCCACTTGTCCTCAAGCTCAAGCTTTTCGGGAATTTCAGCCTTTGTGTCGTCGTCGAGATTAAGAAGAACGAATCTTGCCGCATTCCATATTTTGTTTGCAAAGGCACGGGAAGCATCCATCTTCTTGTAGGAGAATCTCATATCGTTTCCGGGAGAGTTTCCTGTAACAAGAGTAAATCTCAATGCATCTGCACCGTAGGTGTCAATAACTTCGAGAGGGTCAATACCGTTTCCAAGTGACTTTGACATCTTTCTGCCCTGCTCATCACGTACAAGACCGTGAATAAATACGTGGCTGAAAGGCTCTTTTCCTGTGTGCTCGAGACCTGAGAATACCATTCTCGCAACCCAGAAGAATATAATATCGTAGCCTGTAACAAGTGTGTTTGTGGGATAGTAGTACTTAAGGTCGTCCGTGTTCTTCGGCCATCCGAGAGTTGAGAAGGGCCAGAGAGCAGAGGAGAACCAGGTGTCAAGTACGTCTTCCTCCTGACGAAGAGGTGCACCGCACTTTGTACAGGTATCCATATGTGTCTTTGAAACGAACATCTCACCGCACTTGTCGCAGTAGTAAGCGGGAATTCTGTGTCCCCACCAGAGCTGACGGGAAATACACCAGTCGTGTACGTTTTCCATCCAGTTTGTATATGTTTTTGAGAATCTTTCGGGAACGAACTTAACAGTACCGTTGTTTACAACTTCAAGAGCCGGCTTTGCAAGAGGCTCCATCTTTACGAACCACTGATTTGAGGTCATAGGCTCAACGGTGGTCTTACATCTGTAACAAGTACCAACGTTGTGAGAGTAGTCCTCAATTTTTATAAGCTGACCGAGCTCTTTCAGTTCTTCAACCATAGCCTTGCGACATTCGTATCTGTCCATGCCCTCGTATTTTCCGGCGTGAGCGTTCATTGTGGCATCGTCGTTCATAACCTTGATTTGTTCAAGACCGTGACGCTGACCAACGAGGAAGTCGTTGGGGTCGTGGGCGGGAGTAATCTTAACACAGCCTGTACCGAAGTCCTTTTCAACGTACTCATCGGCAATAATCGGAATTTCTCTGCCTACAAGAGGAAGGATAAGTGTCTTTCCTACAAGGTGTGCGAATCTTTCATCCTCCGGATTTACCGCAACTGCAGTATCACCGAAAAGTGTTTCCGGTCTTGTGGTTGCAACAGTAAGGTATTCGTCGCTGTCCTTAACGGGATACTTGATGTACCAGAATGCGCCTGCTTGCTCGGAGTATTCAACCTCTGCATCGGAAAGGGCAGTAGCACAGTGAGGACACCAGTTGATAATTCTGTTTCCTCTGTAAATAAGTCCCTTTTCGTAAAGGTTTACGAATACTTCCTTAACTGCCTCGGAACAGCCCTCGTCCATTGTAAAGCGTTCTCTTGTCCAGTCGCAGGAGCAGCCGAGCTTCTTGAGCTGACTTATAATTCTGTCACCGTATTTATTTTTCCAGTCCCATACTCTTTCAAGGAACTTTTCACGGCCAAGGTCGTATCTTGTAAGACCTTCCTCCTTGCGAAGATTTTCTTCAACCTTAATCTGAGTAGCAATACCTGCGTGGTCAGTGCCGGGCACCCAGAGAGCATCGTAGCCCGAAAGACGCTTATAACGGATAAGAATATCCTGAAGAGTTTCGTCAAGGGCGTGACCCATATGAAGCTGACCTGTTACGTTTGGCGGGGGAATAACTATTGAATAAGGCTTACCCTTCTTTCCTGTGGGAATGAAGTAACCTCCGTCCGTCCACATTTTGTAAATTCTGTCTTCGGCACCGTGAGGGTTATACTGTTTTTCCAGTTCCTTTGGCATTTTTATATCTCCTTAAATTGTGTAATTTACTTTTCGATTTTGTTCATCACAAGTCCGGTAATGAGCTTGGGATAGAAATAGGTTGATTTCTGTGGCATCTTTTCGCCTGCGCTCGCAACGTCCTTTATCTGACGTACCTTTGTGGAGTTAAGCAGGAAGCTGCAGTTGTATGCACCGCTCTTTACCTTTGCAATGGCTTCATCGTAATCTCTTGTGTAGTTGAGATTTATCTGATTTGCCATATTTTCCTTGTCTACTCCGAAAATCTTCTCGAGAGTAAGACTGTGAAGCACAGATACGTCAAGACCTCTGTAAGCATCGGATTTTCCGGGAAGCATTTCGTTAAGGGCATTTTTTGCTTCCTCTGTTTCCTTCATAATGAGAAGGTAAGCCCCCTCACCGTCATAGTATCCGAATGCATTCTTATCTGCGTTTGCGAGAAGCTCTTTTTCAAGACACTTTTCGCAGCCGACCTTTTTAACGTCAAAGTATCTCTCCATTTCACAAAGAGCTTTTTTGCTGTCAAAGCTTTTAAGTCCCTTAACCATTCTGTGAGTGGGGAATACCACAAGACCCTCGTGGTCGATATCCGCAAGGAACATCATACAGTAGTTACCGTCGTGGTTTTCGTCCTTTATAATACCGTCGTCTATAAGCTTCTTTTTGAAGTTAAGCGCAGTTTCATATCTGTGATGACCGTCGGCAATATATAGCTTCTTGTCAGCGAATGCCTTTTCAATGAACGCAATTTCAGCCTCGTCATATACACACCAGAGTCTCTGAACTATGCCCTCATAATCGGTAAATTCAACGTCCGGCTTTCCGCTTGACAGTGCGTCGATTTTGCTTCTTATTATTCTTTCCTCATCGGTGTACATAGAGTAAATTGCCGAGAAGTTGCAGAATGTGGTACTCATAAGATTGAATCTGTCAGCCTTTGCCTTTGAAAGGGTTTCCTCGTGGGGAAGAACTATGCCTTCCGAAAACTCACAAAGCTTTACTCTCGTGTAAACGCCTTTGACCTTTTTTCTCTCGCCAAGGGCGGTGAATTCTTCCTCGTATATGTAAAGACCTGCTTTTTCGTCCTTTGCAAGTATGCCCTTGTCAAGCATATCGCAAAGAGCTTTAGCCGCATCTTCGTAAGGGGTGTCACCTTTCGGAAGTTCAAGCTTTACAAGATTGTTTTCGCTTTTTGAAAGAAGACTGAGTCTTTCTTCTTCGCTTATAATATCGTAAGGGGGACATACGCAAAGTGAAATATCTCCTGCCTTGTCCGTATATCTAAGAGCCTTAAAGGCTTTTATTTCTGCCATAGAAAATTCTCCCATTTAATATAAAATGAACATAGATATCATATTGTATCACAAATTCGGGGGAATTGCAAGTGTTAAAGTAAATATTTTTTATATATAAAAGGAAATAACCGTAAATTTTGATCGTTGATTTTCCACTGTTTCTTGTATAGTCTATATAATCACACCGGTTTGTAAATTTATGTCCACCATTTTTGAAAAATCTATTGAAAATTGCAATAGTTTGTTGTATAATACAATACAGTAAATGTCATTTCGAGAGAAGACCTTTATAAATGAGGATTAACCACTTCTTTAAATCAAGGGCGCTTATCTTGAAGCTGTGATTGTAAAACACTGTATGGTGGGTGTTGGTATTTGGGAGATGCTGTTTAATTTTCTAAAATAACTGAATTACAATTTTGACAATTATTCATTAATTAAAAGACCACACAAGGGAGTAAAATAATGTTGAACAACAAGAAAAGTTTTGTA
>JAZOCR010000048.1:0-3474 GCA_045596605.1 Eubacteriales bacterium
TGCACAGGAAGTAGGTAAGCTCATCGGTATGGAAGTAGAATTCCAGATCATCGACTGGAGCCAGAAGTACAACGAACTCAACTCCGGCGCTATTGACTGCGTATGGAACGGCTTTACTGCTAACTCTACAGATAAAATAAATGACGTTGAAACAAAGCGTTCTGACCTCGTTGATTTCTCATACGGCTATATGCTCAATCAGCAGTGTATCGTTGTAAAGGCAGATGCTCTTGAAAACTACAAGAGTGAAGCAGACCTTGCAGGCAAGAAGACCTGCGTTGAAGGCGGAAGTGCAGGCGCATCCTATGCAGCAGGCGTAACAGACGCAGACAAGATTTTCTCAACAACAGCACAGATTAACGCATTTACAGAAGTTAAGTCCGGCGCAGTTGACTTTGCAGTAGTTGATATTATTCTCGCAAAGAATATCTGCGGAAACGGCGACTATACAGACCTTGCAATCGTTGAAGCAATCGAGCTTGACTCTGAAATCTATGCAATTGGCTTCAAGAAGGGCAGTGACCTTACAGCAAAGGTAAACGAAGCAATCAAGACTCTCGAAGCAAACGGAAAGCTTATGGAGCTTGCAGAAAAGTATGGCTTTGAAAACGTTCTCAGCGTAACTGAAACTATCGAATAATAGCCGTATAGATTAAGTAAAGGAATATACATAATGGGATTTTGGCAAGTTACACTCAGCTTATGTAACGGACTTTTAAATACCTGCCTGATATTTGCGCTAACACTCGTGTTAGCGCTTCCTTTAGGTTTGGTCATTTCTTTTGGCTCGATGTCAAAGTTTAAGCCACTTGCATATGTTGTGAAAACATTCGTCTGGATTGTCCGTGGAATACCGCTGATGCTCCAGGTAATAATTTTCTTTTACGTTCCGGGTTTTCTTTTCGGAACGCCGATACTGTCACGCTTTTCATCGGTAATTGCGGCGTTCGTTATAAACTACGCCTGCTATTTTTCAGAAATATACCGAGGCGGTATCGAAAGTATATCCAAGGGGCAGTATGAAGCAGGTCAGGTGCTTGGTATGACAAGAAGTCAGGTTTTCTTCAAAATCATACTTATGCAGGTTATAAAGCGCATACTTCCGCCTATGTCAAACGAAGTTATTACCCTTGTTAAAGATACGGCGCTTGCAAGAGTAATTATGATAGTTGAGCTTATTCAGGCGGCACAGAACTTTGCCGGCTACGGACTTATGTGGCCTCTTTTCTATTCAGGCGCATTTTACCTTCTTTTCTGCGGTATACTTACCATTATCTTTGGTAAGATAGAGAAGAAGTTCGATTACTATAAGGTTTAAGGAGGGAAGGCTTGTGGCATTACTTGAAATACAGAACTTATCCAAAAGCTTCGGAAGCTCACATATCCTCAAAAATATAAACCTTAGTGTCGATGAAGGCGACGTTATCGCAATTATCGGTTCATCAGGAAACGGAAAAACCACGCTTCTTCGCTGCCTTAACTTTTTGGAGATTCCGGAAGAGGGAAAAATAACCGTAGGTGGTGACGTCTTGTTTGACGCATCGCAGAACGTAGATGAAAAGGGAAGACCGGTTAAGGTAAAAACCATTCCGAGAACAAACAGATTAAGACTTGGAATGGTATTTCAGAACTTTAACCTTTTTCCGCAGTATACTGCTCTTGAAAACGTAACGCTTGCGATGAAAACGCTCCAGAAAGACGGACTTAAATCCTTCCCTGAGGGAGTGGATAATATTGCCGTACAAATTCTTACCCGTGTAGGACTTGCAGATAAGCTTGACCATTATCCCTGCCAGCTTTCCGGAGGTCAGCAGCAAAGAGTTGCAATTGCAAGAGCGCTTGCGCTCAGCCCCGATATACTCTGCTTTGACGAGCCTACAAGCGCACTTGACCCGGAGCTTACCGGCGAAGTGCTTGCGGTAATTAGAAAGCTTGCAAGCGAGCATATGACAATGATTATCGTTACCCACGAAATGAACTTTGCACGAGACGCTGCAACAAGAATCGTTTTTATGGACGACGGTAAAATTGTCGAAGAAGGACCACCGGAGCAGGTGCTTGAAAACCCGATAAATGAGAGAACCAGAGAATTCTTAAAAAATGCACTTAACAAGTGAGTGCAGTAAAAAAATCACGCATACTTTTCAAATCTTTTGAAAAAATAATACCGCCCGAGATAATTTCGGACGGTATTTTATTTTGCAAAAAAGGAGAAGTAATTGATATGGATAAAAAGAGAAAAGTTGCGGAAAATGATAAAATCACAAGAGAAGTAATAAACGGAATTATAAGCTATGGTAATTCTAAAAAGACAGAGGAAGAAGAGAAAAAGAAAAAATCCGATGATCTTTATGTCAGCCCCACAATGTGCGACCCACTTGGCAGTTACACAGGAATCCCGGCGGACAGATACGATGTTCCCGTTCAGGACGTCGATGACCTTTAATAAGATAACTCAACGACCGCTCTGTGCGGTCATTTTATTTTAAATGATTGTTAATTTTAAAATTTATGGCATTTCCCGCTTGACAATTCTGCGTAAAAATGGTATAATAACAAGGCTCTAGAGAAGCAAGAAAACAAATATGCGGGCGTGGCGGAATGGCAGACGCGCCAGACTTAGAATCTGGTGTCTTCGACGTGGAGGTTCAAGTCCTCTCGCCCGCACCAAACTCCCGAATGAGATTCATTCGGGAGTTTTCTATATGGTTATTCAATATTTGCTGTAGTCAATTCATCGATAATTCAATTATCGCTTGCTGTTATTTATCTCAAAAAAATGATATACTGACTGTGCAAGACTAAAAAGTCTGCAGAAAGGAAGGGTATTATGTTTAACATGATTCAAATTGGAAAAAGGATTTCCGAGTTTAGAAAGGCAAAAGATATGACACAGCTTGAACTTGCAGATAAGTTATCTATCAGTTTTCAAGCTGTATCAAATTGGGAATGTGGAAACTCTATGCCAGATATTGCAAAGCTACCTGAACTTGCTAAAATTTTTGGTGTAAGTATTGATGATATTCTCGGCTATAATAATGCAGTTTTGCATGATGTTATTTCTTCGCAATCACCAAATGTCAAAGAATATTCAGATACAGATATTTCTGAGGCGGCACGCCTCTTAAAACCTTCACAGATTGAAGACATTCTAATAAATACAGACTATCATCCATTTATTCTATCAACATTTCTCCCATTTTTGAGTGATAAAACTATTGAAGAAATTACAGATGAACATATCAAAAATGGAAAAAGCGTTGCCGTTCTTCTGCCTTTTCTTAACTATGAAAAAATTGAAGAATTGGTAAGAGTCGCAACAGAAAACGACGAATCTATCACTATGTTTATTCCGTTCTTGAGAGAATCCGCCATAAAAGCGTTTGCTTTTGAAGCATTTGAACACGGTGGTATAAGTGAGGCATCTGTGTTTTTGCCGTTTATGAATGAGGCTGATATATTAGAACTTATGAA
>JAZOCR010000049.1:0-2012 GCA_045596605.1 Eubacteriales bacterium
GAAAAACTATTGACAAAATAAGATAAATGTAGTATACTGTGTAAAGAAATTTTCTTTACACCTCGTGTGTTATGGGTCAGCAAAGTTTATCTTATTAATATACATGTAAGGAAGTGCTGCGATGCCGGCTAAAAATTTAAAATATGCATTGTTGTACGACTGCTATGGCGGACTGCTTAGCGAAAAGCAGGGATATGCACTTGAAATGTATTACTGTGTTGACTTGTCCCTTTCTGAAATTTCCGAGCATATGGGAATAACAAGGCAGGGAGTGCGTGACCTTATTAAGCATGCTGAGGAGGAGCTTGACAGACTTGAGCGCTGTCTTGGGCTTTATGAAAAAAACAACAGGATAAGAGATTATATTCAGGAAATAAGCAAAAGCGCAGACGGTGATGCTGATATTGAAAAAATCCGTGCTCTGTGCGAAAAAGCTCTTTCTTTACTTGACACCTGAGAAACGGAGGCTCGAAGGACTTAATGTTCCAAAATCTTCAGGAAAGACTTTCAAATGCATTCAAGCATTTTAAGAATAAAGGAAGACTTACCGAAGCAGACGTTAAGGAAGGAATGCGTGAAATAAAGCTTGCCCTTCTTGAAGCAGACGTAAGCTTTAAAGTCGTAAAAGAGTTTATAAAGACCTGTACTGAGCGTGCTGTTGGGGCAGAGGTGCTTGAAAGCCTTGTTCCTGCACAGCATATAGTTAAAATAGTTAATGAAGAGCTTACCAATATAATGGGTAAGGAAAATTCAAAGCTTGTGATTTCCTCAAGACCGCCGACGATAGTTATGATGTGCGGACTTCAGGGTGCGGGTAAAACAACTCATACGGGTAAGCTTGCTCTCATGTATAAGAAGCAGGGAAAAAGACCGCTTCTTGCAGCCTGCGACGTTTACAGACCTGCGGCTATAAAGCAGCTTCAGGTAATAGGTGAGCAGGTAGGTGTTCCGGTATTTACCATTGACGGCTGCGATGACCCGGTAAAGATTGCAAAAGAAGCTCTTGAGCACGCAAAAAAGCACGGTCATGATATGCTTTTCCTTGATACTGCGGGACGTCTTCACATTGACGAAGTATTAATGGGAGAGCTAAGTCAGATAAAAGAAGCGCTTGACCCAACAGAAATACTTTTCGTGGTTGATGCTATGACCGGTCAGGATGCGGTAAATGCCGCTGAAAGCTTCAACTCACAGCTTGACGTCACCGGTGTGATTCTTACAAAACTTGACGGTGATACAAGGGGCGGTGCGGCTCTTTCCGTAAGATACGTAACCGGAAAACCGATAAAGTTCGTAGGTATGGGTGAGAAGCTTGACCAGCTTGAGCCCTTTTATCCGGATAGAATGGCTTCAAGAATACTCGGCATGGGCGACGTGCTCTCTCTTATTGAGAAAGCCGAGCAGGCTTACGATGAAAAAAAGGCGGAAGAGCTTGAAAAGAAATTCCGTGAGCAGAGCTTCACACTTGAAGATTATCTTGACCAGTTCAGACAGATAAAAAGCATGGGCTCAATTGAGCAGCTTATAGGTATGATACCCGGCGTTAATCAGAACGCTATGAAAAACGTGAAGATTGACGAGCGGATAATCGACCGCATGGAAGCAATTATACTTTCGATGACGCCCTACGAGCGTGACCATCCGGATATGATAAACGCTTCAAGAAAAATCCGAATTGCAAAAGGCTCCGGTATGAAGGTTGAGGACGTAAATAAGCTTCTCAAGCAGTATAATCAGACCAACAAGATGATGAAGGAGTTTACCGGTGGCGGCGGAATTGCAAGAAAGCTTGGCGGAAAGATGATTTCCAAAAAGCTTGCAAAAAAGCACAAGAAAAAAAGATAACTGTTTTAGTATAAACTCGCCGCAATATAGGCGTTTTATAAAATAAATAATTTATATTTTTCGGAGGAAAAGAAAAATGGCAGTTAAAATCAGACTTAGAAGAATGGGCGCAAAGAAGGCTCCCTTTTACAGAGTAGTTGTAGCAGATTCCCGTTACCCCAGAGACG
>JAZOCR010000050.1:0-19048 GCA_045596605.1 Eubacteriales bacterium
AAATTACAGCTTTGGGGATATCCGAAATAAAAGCACATTTGAATATCAGGCTTGCAATGGCGGTAAATCCTATTACGTGAAGCGCCCTTCGGTAGATTATATATGCGATTGCCGGTAGAATGATTATAAATGGAATTGCCGCAACCGCACCAAGCGTAGGCTCTGACAGATACGCCGCCACAAAGCAAAAAATTCCGGCAATAAACATCTTCAAAGTATTAAGGTTTTTTGTTTTCTTCATAGTTTTCTCCTGCCTTAGTTAACTGCTATTTAAACTATATCATTTATATTTTATCATAGTTAAGTCCTGTATGTGTTGCAGTTTTATGAATTTTAAATACAAAACTTACATAAAAAACGTATTCCCCAGCATTAAAAACACCGGAGAATACATTTTTATTGTTATTTCGAGAATTGCAAAAATTTTAATTATTTTTCAAATACGAAGGAATAAAGGTCGCTGTCCTTCATATCGAATTTTAGACGTACTGTCTTTCCACAAAGCTCAGAGAGAGGCTTCTGGAAATCAACCGGTCTGTTAACAGAGTCGCCAAAGAGTGTTGTGCTGTCGTAGCCTTCAATTTCCTTTCCGTCTTCATCGCAAATTACAATGCGTACGTATCCGATATATCCGGATGTAGAGAAGTTTATAGAAAGCTTGTTGCCGTCAAAGATAAGGGGCTTTGTGAGTACGCTACCGCCGCCAATGCCTGCTCTCCAGGAGAAGAGTCCGTCAAGTCTTGCGGTATATCTTACAAACTCAACGCTGTGACATCTGTATCCTGTATATGAGTAGAAGGAAAGCTCGTTCGGCTCACCCTCAAAGTCGGAAGCCGTTTCGTGCATGCCCCATCCTGTTTCTGCGCCGCCGTAAATCCAGTTTTCACCATTTTCCGGACCGGGGCTTAAAAAGCATTCGTTTGTTCTTTCAAATGAATATCCGTCACGGGAAGTGATGAGTGTGGTGTCTGTTATCGCAGAGCCACCTCTCTTTTCGGGAAGGCTTAAAAGGTTCTGACGGATGCCGTAAAGGCCGGGAAGATATTTGAAGTTCACTTCTTCGTTTATTCTGTCTACATATCTGCAAGGCATACCAAAGTATATGTTTGCTCTGTGATATCGTGTGATATTACTTGTATAGTATTCAATATCCTCTCTGCCGTCAGTAAAGGTAATTCTCTTCTGAGGTGTCCAGGTAACGAAGTCCTCAGACTCAGTGTATCTGATATCTCGTATAGACTCGAGGTTATGCTTACCTGTCGGAATATCGGAGTTATCAACAGGGCTGTGGAAGTTTCTGAAATAAATGCGGTATTTTCCGGTTTCCTTTACCCAGTGGATAAGGTTTAAAGAGTCAAAGGGACCATCGATTGGAAGAAGTCCTACTACCTCAAAGGTATATCCGTCAGCACTCTTAAGGTAAGTAAGTCCGCCAAAGGGTGTTTCTGCCGTTTTATTCTGTGAAAGCGCCTTGAATTTTGCATCAGGGGGACAGTTGGGGTTTTCATCATAGTAAACCGAGAAATTATCAAGTCTGCCGTTTCCGATATAAACTATATTATTATCCTTTGAGCCGTTGAATTCAAGACGTCCGAGGTTTGGCTTTGTAAAATGCTTACCGTCCTTGCTTTCTGCAACGCAGAAGCAAGCTCTTGCTGGGGATTCGGGGTGGTTAGGACCATTTGAATGTCCACCGGCACGGTAGTAAAGTCTGTAAGTATCGCCAATTTTCAAAAAGTTGATATAGGCACTGTGTTCACCCTCCCAGAGCTTGTCGCACTTGAGAGCGATGTTCTTTCTTACCGGCTTATGCATTTTCAGCTCTACGCCACATGTTTTGTCTGCAAGATACATATCCCACATTACTTCACGGGTATTTCCAATGTTTATTACTGACATATTTTGCACCTCGTTGTTTTTTCTTAATTGTAACATCAAAAGAGAAATGTGTCAATTATCTGTACAGACAACTTTCGAGAAAAATGTCTATTCGGGAAATGTCTTATTTTCTTCTTGCTTCTATTATTTCGCAGACGTACATTGTGTGGTAGTCCTTGTCCTTGTAGCAGGCAGCGTCCACATTTTTATCTATAAAGCATTCTCCAAGAAGATTCTGAGCATAAAGCTTTCTGCCTACGAGGGTTATTTTGCTTTCCATGTAGTCTACTTCTCCATTACTTCCGATAACCGCAGTAAGCCCTGCATCCTTTAGCTTATCCGTATCTCTGCCACTGACAGTTCCACAGAGCTTCAGAGCGTCCTTGTGGGCGTCATCGAAGAAGGATAAGGTAATTATATCGGAAGCGTCACAAAACTCTTTAGTATATCTCTGCGGGCGCACAAAGCAGAAGAAAACGTTTTTCTTCCACAAAACCCCTACACCGCCCCAGCTTACTGTCATACCGTTGCACTTTCCATCTTTACTTGCGGACAGAAGTGCCCATTCGTTGCCTATTTTTTCAAAGTAGTTTTCATTTGATTTCGTAACGTCAAAAAGCTCGTATTTCATAATTATGTCCCTTTCTTAAAAATACCGAGGAGCAGTGCCCCTCGGCAAAGATTATATATGTATTATATGCGTGAATTACTGGATTTTCTCCAAGGTTTTCTTAAAATTCATTTTGTCAAAGGCAAGAGCTACCACAACGAAAATAACGCTTGCTACCACAGACTGCACGAGATTTCCCGGGATAGTACGTGCAGAGGTGACAATTGTTGCAATTAGTGAGCCCTGTCTGTAAAGAATCATTTCAGTAAGGAAGTAGCCGAATACATTTATTATGCCGGCGAGAACTATTGCAAACACATTCCTTTTTGTAAGAATTTTTTCGCCTTTTGCAGAAAAGCAAAGAGCCATAAGTCCCTTGATTACGAAGGTGAAGGGGAGATAAATCGTGTAGCCCGAAAGAAGGTCGGCAAGTCCTGCACCAACGCCTGCTGCAAGAACAGAGAAGGGGAAAGGAAGAAATGTTGCCGCAAGATATACTAGTGTGTCTCCGATATGTACATATCCGTTGATAGTGGGGACTTGTATAAACATTGTTGCCATAAGAACAAGTGCTGCAAACATTGCGGCAAAAACGTAATTTTTAAATTTTTTCATAATTTTAACACCATATAACTTTCTATTATTTAATTATTTTGAATATTTATTGATTCAAGAAGTATTCCTTCTCTTATCGGAGTTCCCAATTTATAGGTGAGATTTACTGCCGAGAACACGTATGATACTGCATTAAACACTGCTTCTCCGAGGCAGCCACCATCCAGGAGTGAACCAAGTACTACCGAAGAAAAGGCATCTCCCGTGCCGGGATAGCAAACGTCAAGCTTATCTGTGAAGTGATTTCCGAAAGCCCTTGCGTCTTTATCAAAATACTGTGCTCCGATTTTTCCGTCACATGAAGTAATTCCGGTTATTACAACACTCGTTTTTCCGCAGTTTGACAGCTCTATGAGCATATCCTTTATTTCGGCATCGGCAAAATGCTGTCTGTAAGGTGTTCTGAGAAGAATACAGGCTTCTGTAAGATTTGGAGTTATTACGTCTGCTTTTTTTGCAATTTCTCCTGTAAGCGTGCACATTTCGTCGGTGTATGTCTGATATTTTATTCCGTCATCGCCCATAACCGGGTCTGCGAAAAACAGCGCACCGCTTTTCTTTTTTGCGCTTTCTGCAAAATCCAGAACAAATTCTATCTGCTTTGCATCGCCGAGAAAGCCTGAATAAACGCTGTCAAAGCGTGTATCAATGCTGTTCCAATGCTCTGCAATTTTTGACATCTTATCTGTCAGCTCCATAAAGGAAAAATCAGTGTATCCACCGGTATGACTTGAAAGAAGCGCAGTGGGAAGCGGAATAACCTGTGCTCCCATCTGAGAGAGCAGGGGGATAACCACTGTAAGAGCACAGCGGCCAAGGCAGGAAAGGTCGTGTATTGCACAGACTTTTTTGGGTACTATTTCCTTTGGTGTAATTCTAAAATTCACCGTTTGCTGTCTCCTTTCATTTTATTTGTGTATTTTTATTACACCGTTTATTCTTACATTTTAATTTGTTTTATGTACTGTTATTTTTTTGCATCCAATACTTATATAATCTTCTTCTATATACTAATAGCACTAAAATATAGATAACACATATAGCAACTGCACTGAGAATATAACCAACGATATACATATGCTCCAGAACCAATGCAAAAAAGCACATTGGCATATAAATAATCGTAGGTAACGAAATAAACCATTCTGGTAATAGAAATGTATCAACTATATTAAGTACAAAACACGAAATTATAATAATAAATATCATAATTAGCGCAGCCTTTTCTTTTTTCCAAACGTTTTTAAGGTCTGCCTTCATTCCGGGATATTCGGTTTCCGTATAGTCCTCCAAAACCTCTTTCTCAGCTTCGCCTTTGCGAATTTTTAAAATGTAGAGCAGGAAAAACGCATACGCAAATGTCGTCAGAATAGCCTGTGTGAGCAATATGAGCCTATCGTCGAGACCATGCAAAATTGCATTTATGAGAGCTTGACACAGTAGATAAACTACTAGTGTAACCAATGAAGCTAGCGTAATTTTTAAAAAAAGTTTTTTCAAGTGCTTTCTCCTTTTTGTACTTAAATGGGCAACCCCGGATTCGAGGTTGCCCGGTATATTACTTAAAAGTTGTTGTTATTATCGGTTGTATCATCTGAATTCTGAGAATTTCCGAATATATCGAAATTATCTTGTGCGTTCTTTTCTTCTTTTGATGCATCGGTAGGAGCATTATCGTTTGAATCGGAGCCTTCGGAAGAAGCGTTTTCTCTTTCCGCATTTTCTGTAGCCTCACGGCTCTTTCTGCGCTTTTCTTCTGCAATTTCGACAAGCTCATCATCTGTAGGATTGCCTTCCATTACGGCAATAAACTGTTCTTCAGTCATAACCTCGTGAAGCATAAGGAACTCTGTAATTCTATCTATCTTATCCTTGTGAGCTTCAATTGTAGCTGTAGCTCTGGAGTAAGCCTCGTCTATGATTCTTCTGATTTCCTCGTCAATTACAGCCGCAACCTTTTCGGAATAGTTAGGCGTGCTGCTGAAGTCTCTGCCAAGGAATACCTCCTGCTGTCCTGTGCCGTAGACAATCGGACCGAGCTTTTCGCTCATACCGTAGGTTGTTACCATCTTTCGTGCAATATCTGTAGCTCTCTGAATATCGTTTGAAGCACCTGTGCAGATATCTTCAAGCATAACCTTTTCTGCAACACGTCCACCGAGAAGGCTTACGAGATTATCTTCCATTTCACTCTTTGAAAGGTGTGTCTTATCTTCCTTGGGAACGTACAGCGTATAGCCTGCCGCCGCACCTGCGGGAATAATGGAAATCTGATGAACGGGGTCGTGGTGCTTAAGGAAGTAGGATACTACTGCATGACCTGCTTCGTGAACTGCGGTAATGCGCTTGTCGTGTTCAGTGATAACCTTGGATTTCTTGGAAGGACCTACAATTACTTTTATAGTTGCTTCTTCAATTTCGTCCATGCCTATATACTTTTTGCCCTTACGTGCTGTAAGCAGTGCTGCTTCATTGAGAAGATTTTCAAGGTCAGCACCGGTAAAGCCTGCAGTTGACTGCGCAATTGTGCGAAGATTTACGTGCTTCTCAAAGGGCTTTCCTTTAGCATGAATTTTGAGTATTTCTTCACGGCCTTTGACATCCGGGTAATTTACCGTAACCTGTCTGTCAAAACGTCCGGGACGAAGAAGTGCCGGGTCAAGTATATCGGGACGGTTTGTCGCTGCCATAACTATAACGCCGTGGTTGTTTCCGAAGCCGTCCATTTCAACAAGGAGCTGATTAAGTGTCTGCTCACGCTCATCGTGACCGCCACCAAGACCTGCACCTCTGTGTCTTCCGACAGCGTCTATTTCATCAATGAATATGATGCTGGGAGAAGCCTTTTTCGCAACGTCAAAAAGGTCACGGACACGGGAAGCACCAACACCCACATACATTTCCACAAAGTCAGAGCCTGAAATTGAGAAGAAAG
Organism: Eubacteriales bacterium; assembly: GCA_045596605.1. Taxonomy (GTDB): domain Bacteria; phylum Bacillota; class Clostridia; order Oscillospirales; family CAG-382; genus SIG622. The sequence continues at coordinate 6,039 of JAZOCR010000050.1, forward strand.
GAACGTCTGCTTCGCCGGCAACTGCCTTTGCAAGAAGTGTTTTACCTGTACCGGGGGGACCTACAAGAAGAATACCCTTCGGGATTCTTGCGCCGAGCTCGGTGAACTTTTTGGGGGACTTAAGGAAATCAACAACCTCACGAAGCTCTTCCTTTTCCTCGTCTGCACCTGCAACGTCCTTAAAGAGAACCTTCTTTTTCTCGTCAGAGCCGAGTTTTGCACGAGCTTTGCCGAAGCTTGCAATTTTTCCTCCGTCCTTGCCCATCATCTGATTTGTCATAATCACGTACATAATTATGACTGCACCGATGATTATTACATAGGGCAGGAAGGATACCCACCAGGGGATAGTTGTAAGATTTTCATAGTGATATTCTTTTATGATACCGTTTCTGTGCTGTTCTGCAATAAGATCTCCGAGGTCTTCACGGAACATCTCCACGTCACGAAGCTCGAAAACTATTTCGGTTCCGTCTGTTTTCTTTATATCAAGCTTGTTATTCTTTGTAACGACGAAGGATTCAACCTGCTCGTTTTCAAATAGGTCTACAATTTCACTTGTTACAAGCTCTTTTTGTTCGTTCAGACCGGAAAGCAGGTAACTGCTTATTCCTATAAAACCTACTATGATGACAATATAAAAGATAATAATGCGTAAATTACTGTTTTTTTTCATTGGTCTGCTACTTGCTCCTCGGTGTTTAATTTATATAGTGTTATGGATATGTCTGCGTTTTCTGAAAATTCATACTGTGAGTCGCATATTCCCACGTACGGTAAAAAAAGAATTTCACCGGTTTCGCTGTCATATATGCGGGGAAGAGTGCTTCGTTCAGGATTCCGGATTTTTTTGGCTCCGTAGATTTTCCGTACAGCCTTCGACATTCCGGAAAGGCGGAACCTTTCTCCCTCACGTGCGCTCCTTATATGAATTTTTCCCTTAATTATATCTGAAAAAAGCCTTGCTTCCATAAATAAACTGTAAATATTTTTATTATATTCAAGTTTTCGGATAGTTTTCACATTGCAGTCACTTATTTTTTCCATAACGGCTATTAAATTACCGCACGGCAGCTCATTTATGCCCAAATGTGCGGTGATATCATAACTGCAGGGCTCTTCTTCTTTTCTTTTTTTAGTTTCAGTCATTCTGAGTTTTCCGTCAGAAAACTCTGCGCTTACTTTGTCCGGAAGATTAAATGTCAGCTTTTCTCCACTTCCACTTTCTGCGTATTCTTTTATTTTTTCGCACAGCATATCCGTATGCTTCATTTCAAGAGATGAGCCGCATTTGTCTTTATACATCTGAGAAATTATTCTTGAAACAATAATGTTATCAAGCTTTGACAGAGCTGATATTTCATCAGTAAAGTGGGATTTTGCAAGATTTTCGAGAAAAACATTTTCCCTTTTTGCGATTGTGCTCATATTGGTTACACATCTTGTGAAAGACGGATTTATTTGTGAGAGGGCGGGGATAGCCTTATGGCGTATTAAGTTTCTCGAATAGTCGTCGCAAAGATTTGTGCTGTCTGTAACAAAGCTTTGCTCTTTTTCGGTAAGGAAATCTTCAATTTCCTCTCTTGTCACGTAAAGCAGGGGTCTTATGATATTTTCTCTTATAAGAGGTATTCCGCAAAGACCTGAAATTCCGCAGCCACGTGTAAGGTTCAGAAGTACCGTTTCAGCATTGTCAGAGGCGGTGTGCGCTGTTGCTACAAAGTCTGCCTTGCCGTCTTTTATAAAAGATGCGAAATATTCGTATCTTACGTCTCTCGCTGTTTCTTCAAGTCCGGTTTTTCTTTCCTTTGAAAGTGCCGGAACGTCTTTTTTTAAGCAGTAAAAAGGGACACCCAGCTTTTCACAAAGACTTTTTGCAAAGGCTTCGTCACGGTCTGCCTCGGCTCCACGTATCATATGGTTTACGTGACAGGCAAGGACACCAAAACCGTGTTTCTGTGAAAGTATGCATAGCACAAGCAGGAGCGACACCGAATCTGCGCCGCCCGAGAGAGCAACAAGTATTCGTTTTCCGGAAAGAGTGCCGTCGGGAAAAATTTCAAGCAGCACTTCCTCCGCTTTATTTATAAGACTCAGGTTCTGTTTCATATGCTCCCTTTTACTTAAATTACTTTATTCATATTTATGAAAATTATTCTTATCTCGGGTCTTCGTGTGATGTGTCAATTTCCGTAAATTTCGTAAACTGACCGTACCAGCCAAGCTCTGCCTTGCCGGTTGAGCCGTGACGGTTTTTAGCTATAATACAGCTTGCAACGTTTTCCTTTGACGGGTCGTTTTTGTAATAGTCATCTCTGTAAAGGAACATAACTATGTCTGCGTCCTGCTCGATAGCACCGGAGTCTCGTAGGTCGGAAAGCATAGGAGTTTTGTCTGTTCTGCCTTCAGTTCCTCGGTTGAGCTGTGCACAGGTTATAACCGGCACCTGAAGGTCCTTTGCCATAAGCTTCAGTGCTCTTGAAATATCGCCTATTTCCTGAACTCTGTTATCAGAGTGCTTATCCGACTGCATAAGCTGAAGATAGTCGATAATTACAAGTCCGAGATTCTTTACTCGTCTGAGCTTTGCTTTCATACCGGTGACAGTAATTCCAGATGTATCGTCAATAAGAATATCAGTCTGTGAAAGTACTGTTGCCGCCTGACCGAGATGTTCCCAGTCCTTTTCGTCAAGCTCGGCGGTTCTCAGCTTATAGCTGTCAATCATCGCTTCACTTGAAAGCATTCTCATAACAAGCTGTTCGGCAGACATTTCAAGCGAGAATATAGCTACCGTCTTTTTTGTTTTAATCGCAACGTTAGTTGCAATATTAAGACAAAAAGAGGTTTTACCCATACCGGGACGTGCACCGACAAGTACAAGGTCCATATTTCCCATACCGATAAGATATTTGTCTATAGAGCTGAAATAGGTGGGAGTACCCATGGCGGCATCCTTGTCGTCAATAAGAAGCTGAAGCTGCTGATAGTTTGCCACAAGAACGTCTTTGATATGTACGAATGATTTGTCGTTTACCCCCTGTGCTATATCAAAAATTTTCTGTTCACTGCGGTCAATTATATCGTCAACGTCGCCTTCACCGGCATATGCCATTTCGGATATTTCCTCGGAGGCACCAATAAGTCTGCGAAGCAGTGCCTTGTCACGTATAATCTTTGCATAATCCTTGACGTTTGATATTTCCGGTACAGACTCTGCAAGTGCGGCAACGTATTCCTTGCCTCCTGCCTCGTTGTATGTGCCGGAATGTACAAGCATATCAACAAGAGTTACAGGGTCAATATTCCTGCTTTCAAGAAAAAGCTCCTGCATTGCTTCGTATATTTTTTTGTGGTTGTCAACGAAAAAGTCCTCTGTACGCAGAGCATTTGCAAGCTCCCTTATACAGTCGGGGTTAAGAATTATCGCACCGAGAACGGCACGCTCCGCTTCTACCGAATACGGAATTCTATGGTTTTGTGTAATGCTGAATTCCTCTGCCATTAAAACACCCCATTTCTTTTATTTTATAAAGAAACAATTATGATTTCTGCGCAACTACGAGATTGATTTTTCCTGAAACCTCCGGGTGAAGCTTTACGTCAAGAGTGAAGCTTCCGAAGGATTTGATAGAGTCGGAAAGTGCGATTTTTCTCTTTTCAACGTCAATGCCGGTTACCTTTTTAAGCTCATCGGCTATTTCCTTTGTGCTTATTGCACCGAAAAATCTTCCGTCTGCACCTGCCGTTGCATACAGCTTTATAACTACGCTTTCAAGTTTTTTTGCATTCTCCTGGGCTGCCTTCTTTTCTTCAGCCTCTCTGTGCTTTTTAGCTTCTTCTTTTGTGCGGATTTCATTCATAACGGTGTTATCCGCAAGTACAGCAAGCTTTTTGGGGAGAAGAAAGTTTCTTGCGTATCCGTCTGATACGTTTACAAGATCACCTTTTTTTCCCTGTCCTTTTACGTCTGCAAGTAATAATACCTTCATTTTATTTTCCTCCTGGGGTATAGTGTGTTTATATTAGATTGTAGTTTTATACTGATAGATATGATGCGCATGAATCAAGAAGCATTTTTTCCGCTTCCTCGAGAGTTACACCGGAAAGCTGAGCCGCCGCAGCATCGTAGTGACCGCCGCCGCCGAGTGCTTCAAGTATCAGCTGAACGTTTATAGTGCCGTCGGAACGTGCGGAAATACAAACGTTACCGTCAATAACGCACATTACAAAGGACGCCTTTATTGATGTGACTCCAAGAAGTCTGTCCGCAGCCTTTGCCATTGAAATTCTGTCAGAGCTTTCCGTTTCACCGTCGTATTTTGAAAGAGCAATAACATCGTAATGTATCTTTACGTCTGACTCAAAACGGGATTCGCGGATAAAGTCCTTAATATCCGTTCTGAACAGCTTTTGAGCTTCTATTGGGTTTGCGCCCTCGCTTCTGAGATATACCGCTGCACCAAAGGTACGTACACCGGTATTCTTTGTAAACTGCTTGGTGTCAAGTATTAAACCGGAAAAGAGCAGGTCTGCTTCAAGCTGGGAAAGCTCGCCCGGCTCAAGGGATTGCTCAAGAATTTCTGACACAAGTTCTGATGCTGAGGAAGAAGATGGCTCTATATAAGCTATCTTTGGCTCCGTGCGGTAATCACCGGTTTTTCTGTGATGGTCTATTATTGCAATATCCTTTGCCGCATCAAAAACATCAGGGGCTTCAAATTGCTTTGGGTTGTTTACGTCACATACGATAACCAGCGTGTCGGAACGCATATAGTCCTGCGCTGCAACGGCGTCTGTAAAAAGATCGAGATACTCGCTTTTTCCACGCATCATTGCAAATACAGGTTTAAGATTTGCGTCGTGGATATTTATTATAATGTGAGTTTCTTTTCCGGCTTTTTTTGCAAGCTTTGCAATACCAATGCAGGAAGCAATTGAGTCGTGGTCGGCGTATTTATGACCCATAATAATTACGTTTCCGCAGTTTTTAATAAGACTTTCCAGCTCTTCCGCAATAACTCTGGAACGGATTTTTGTTCGTTTCTGCACGCTCTTCATTTTTCCGCCGAAGAATTCCGTAGAACCGTCGGATTTTACCACCGCCTGGTCACCGCCACGCTGCAGTGCAAGTTCAAGAGCACTTCTTGCAATGCTCAGCTTTTCGTAGAAATCTCCGTCTGTTCTTGCAACGCCAATGCTTGCAGTAAACGGAACGTTGACACCCTCAACTTCAATATCCTTTATGTTGTCAAGAATACTGAATTTGGTTTCAAGAACCGATTCAAGCTTTTCTTCCTCGAAAATTATAAGGTATTTGTTTTTTTCATATTCCTTGATAATTCCGCAAAGCTCGTTATTCCAGCTGTCAAGTGCATTACCGATAAGAGTAAGCGCAGAACGCTGGTTGTCGCCCATAAACTGAGTTGCTTCAGCGTAGTTATCAATATCAAGAAGTGCTACAATGGGACGCTTCATAAGAAGCTTGGTTTTCAGTGCCTCTGTTTCGTCAGTACACTTAAAGACGATAAAGCAGCAGTTTTTACTGTAAGACGAGGTAGGATATCCAAGCATCTCAAAGCTTGATGTACCTATTTTACAGCTTATTGCCGTTCCTTTTTTCAGTTCTTCAATTGTGCTTTCGCCATAGCCTTCACTTATAATTTCCGAAATATTTTTACCGTAAGCACTCTTACCGAGAATTGCAGAGAAGCTTGCGTTGAACCACATAACGTCATTTTTGTCATCAAGAAGTATCATAGCGTAATCCGTTTTAAGAAGGAAGTCCTTTGTGATGCTTGTAATAAGACCACGGTCACTGTCTATGTCTTTGCCGGTGCGTCCAAAGTAGGTTATAGCGCACATTAAAAGGGCGTAAAGTACGGTTATTGCCGCACCCATGATACACAGAGGAATATTTATGAAGCCGCAAAGAACTGTAAATGCGCACATAAAGCAAATAGCAATTGCCGCACTTTTTCCGAAAACTACTTTTTCAAAAAAGTTTTTTATTTTATTCAATCATATACACTTCCTTTCCGGAAAGATTACTGATTACCTTTTTAAACGTTTTTCAAATTTTGCCATTCTGTATTCTGACGTGCCGAAGAAAGCAAGCAGAAACAGGAAAAACTGAAGAGCAAATATACAGGCTGCCACACTCAAAACAAGGATGAGTAATATAGCACCGCCCTTGCCGCAGAGTCTTTCGCATATTCTGTAAATGCGTTTGTAACCGAACACAACAAAATGAGGAAGGATTACAATAACTACGCTGAGAACGCCAAGAGTGAAGCCTGAAAGCTCACTGCCAAAAAGCAGAGTAAAAATAAGAATAGTTCCGAAAATCGTGAAAATTACGTTGGTTATTTCAGAAATATCATAATTTGCGAAGCGCCTGTCGGGAATAAACCCGTGCTTTTTATTTGATATATCTGCAATTGTGCAGGATGCAAAGGTAACGAAGAAATATATACAGTAAATAAGGGCAGGCATAAGCGCAATAATCAGGGTAAAGGATGTATAAAGCATATCCGTATTAACCTGGGGAGTCTGCGCATAAAGCTCAGGTGAAACCTTTGCCATATTCTCAAGTAGCCCAATATACATGTTGATATAAGACTGAATTATTTCGTCAAAGGTATTAAAAAGTACGGTGCCGAATTTCATACTGCCTTTTACTGCCGCAAAGGCAACCGATGTGGCTACTGAAATAATCTCAAAAACAAGAGCCGATGCACTGCCAAGGGCACATATTACCGATTTTCTTTCGCCTTTTTTGTAAAGAAAATATATACACGCCGAAACCGTGACAGCTGAAACACAGTCAAGTGCGCAAATAAGTGCGTTTTGCAAATTGCCCAGCTTAAAAGCATAGGCGCATAGGGTAATTGCGGGAAAAATCAGCACGTATAAACCTTTTTTCCCTGCACTCATAAGAAGAGAGGAAAGTCCAAGCACGGAAACAAGATAACATATTGGCGCAAGAAGAGGGGAATATACTATTCCGCCGACAGCGCATATTGCGGTAACGGATGCTATTATATATACTGCCGCATAAAGAAAAGAGTATATATTTCTCTGTGATTTTGTAAGATTTGTTGTATCAGACATTTATTTTCTCCAGTGGTGGGTAGATGCAAAAATTATATATCAAAATTAAGCTGAAGTTCGGAAAGGTCAAATTCCTCATAAAGTGTACCGGTGCTTGGAAGCTTTGACTTTCTGTATCTTGAGAAGTGCTTCATCTGCTCACTGCCGTCGTCACGGAATTCGATGGCACTTGCAATCTTCTGTCCCTTTTTCTGGGTAAATACTATTACGCCGGAAGCAGTTCTCGTTGCTTTTTCGGTAAGCTGGTCGCTGTTTATAATAACAGCCTTTCCGGAGCTTGATTTAAGAAGGAATTCCTTTGCCGGTGCACGGCCCTCTTTTTCCGGAACGAATATAATCGCAACGGCAGGGCTGTCTGAGCTGAAGGCCTTTGTCAGCTTCTTTCTGTTGGTCTTTGTTGCGTATTCGGAAATTTTAATCTTTACTGCCTTACCGTTTTCAAAGAATATAGCAGCATATCCGGAGTAATCCTTCGTGGGCATAGTCATAAGAACGTTTTCGCCTTCTTCAAATTCAAGAGCCGAGGGCAGATAATCACCGAGCTGTGACGGCTTTGAAAGCTCAAAGTCATTAAGTCTTGATTTGTAAACCTGACACTTGTCGGTAAACACAAGAATCTCGTATTCGTTGGAAACGTCGTATTTCGCAACGATGGCGTCGTTATCCTTAAGCTTCTGAACGTCGGTTTTTGGAAGATTTCCTTTCGGAAGAAGCTTCTTGATATAACCGTCACGGGTAGCAAGGAAGGTAACAGGGTATACTTCAACCTCAGGCTCGGTAAATACCGGAGCATCAGTTTCCTCTATTATCTGAGTGAGCCTTGGCTTTGCGTATTTTTTCTTTATGTCACCGAGCTGCTTTACGATAAGTCCTTTTACCTTCTTGTCGCTTGAAAGGATATCCTGGGTTTCTTCAATATCCGCCTTTAGCTTATCTCTGTCGGCGATGCGGTTAAGTATATATTCTTTGTTAATGTTGCGAAGCTTTATTTCTGCAATATATTCTGCCTGAATTTCATCAATACCGAAGCCACTGCAAAGGTTTGGAACTACGTCTTTTTCGTGCTCGGTTTCACGGATAATCTTTATTGCCTTGTCAATGTCAAGAAGTATTTTTGAAAGTCCTTCAAGAAGATGAAGCTTTTCACGCATCTTTTGAAGATTATAGTACAGCTCACGCTTAACGCACTCCGTGCGCCATGCAATCCACTCTTCAAGCAGGTCGTAAACACCCAGTGTTTTCGGGCTTCCACCGATAATAACAGTAAAGTTACAGGTAAAGCTGTCCTCAAGTGTTGTAAGCTTGTAAAGCTTCTGCATAAGCATTTCCGGATCCGTGCCACGCTTAAGGTCAATGGCAAGACGCAGACCCTCAAGTCCCGTTTCATCACGGATGTCGGTAATTTCCTTGATTTTGCCACGCTTTGCAAGGTCAACCACAGTGTCGATTATATCTTCAACCTTTGTGGTATAAGGTATCTGTGTAACTTCAATACAGTTTTCTTTTTTGTTGTAGCTGTATCTTGCACGAAGCTTAAATGAGCCTCTGCCGGTTTTATATATTTCCTGAAGCTTTTCACGGTTGTAAAGGAAAAATCCGCCTGTTGAAAAGTCGGGAGCGATAAGTATATCTGTGATATCAGCATTGGGGTTTTTTATAAGTGCAGTTGTAGCATCGCATATTTCCGCAAGATTAAAGGAGCAAATGTCGCTTGCAAGTCCTACCGCAATACCTTTGTTTGGTGCAACAAGGATATTCGGGAAAGCTGTGGGAAGAAGTGTCGGCTCACGCATAGTTCCGTCGTAGTTGTCAATAAAGTCAACAGCATCCTTGTCAAGCCCTGAGAATATGGTTTCGCAGAACTTGTCAAGTCTTGCTTCTGTGTAACGTGATGCCGCACAGGGTGATTTTGAAAAGTGCTTACCGAATGCACCCTTTGACTCGATAAAGGGATGAAGCAGGGTTGCGTGACCTGTGGTAAGTCTTACGAGAGTATCGTAAATTGCCGCATCACCGTGAGGGTTGAGCTTCATGGTGTTTCCGACGATGGTGTTGGACTTTGTAAGTCTTCCGCCCAGAAGTCCGTCCTTATACATCATATAAAGAAGCTTTCTGTGTGCGGGCTTGAAGCCGTCAATTTCGGGAATGGCACGGGAAATAATGACGCTCATAGCATAGGGCATATAGTTTGTTTCGAGTGTTGCCGTAATTGGCTGCTCGGTTACAACTGCATGTGAAATTTCCGTCTGTTCGTAGTTTTTCTTTGACTTTGATGTCTTTCTTTCTGCCATTTCTTTATCCTTTTAATTTTAATTATTTTTTATCCTGGTTGTTTTTCAGTTCTTATCTTCTTCGTAGTCAAAAACAGAGGTCTGGAAAGGGGAAGCCTTTTTATCCTTATCTACATATGCTATACCTAAGTGCTCGTAAGCTCTCTTTGTGGCGCATCGTCCTCTGGGAGTTCTGTTAAGGAAGCCGAGCTGCAAAAGGTATGGCTCATATACGTCTTCAAGGGTAATGGCTTCTTCGCCTATTGTTGCTGCAAGTGTGTCAAGCCCTACAGGACCGCCGCCAAAATAATCGATAATCGCAGAGAGCATTCTTCTGTCAATGCTGTCAAGCCCGAGAGCGTCAACCTCCAGCATTTTAAGTGATGCATCGGCAACAGCCTTTGTAATAATTCCGTCGCCCTTTACCTGCGCATAGTCACGAACACGCTTTAAGAATCTGTTTGCAATTCGAGGCGTTCCTCTTGAACGCTTTGCAATTTCCATTGCACCGTCGTATTCTGCGTTTATTCCGAGTATGTGTGCACTTCTTGTTACTATCCCGCAAAGCTCCTCGTCTGTGTAAAGCTCAAGACGAAGAAGATGTCCGAACCTGTCACGAAGGGGAGAGGTAAGCTGACCTGCTCTTGTGGTTGCACCTATAAGAGTAAACCGCTTAAGAGGAAGTCTTATGCTTCGGGCGCTGGGACCCTTACCCATAATTATGTCCAGATTATAGTCTTCCATTGCAGGGTAGAGAATTTCCTCTATCTGTCTTGAAAGACGGTGTATTTCGTCGATGAACAGAATGTCCCCGTCACCAAGGTTTGTAAGAAGTGCCGCAAGGTCACCCTGCTTTTCAATTGCAGGTCCTGACGTTATCCTTATGTTAACACCCATTTCTGCCGCAATAATTGTGGCAAGCGTGGTCTTACCAAGACCGGGAGGTCCGTGAAGAAGAATGTGGTCAAGTCCCTCGCCACGCATTCTTGCCGCTTCCATAGATATTTTAAGCTTTTCCTTGACCTTTTCCTGTCCCACGTATTCTTCAAGGGTCTTTGGGCGAAGGGCGTTTTCGTTATCTTGACCCTCTGCGCCGTCCTCACCGATAAATTCAGAGGACACTATTCTGCTTTCAAAATCAAATTCTTCATCGTCATATTGGGGTTTACTGCTCTTTATCAATTTTTTGTCCTCCTTTTCCTGTTTTACTTCATAAGAAGCGTAAGTGCTTGTCTTATAATATCTTCAACAGTGCTTCCGCTACAAGCTTTGACGGCCTTTGTGGCCTCTGCCGTAGTGTAACCGAGTACGCACAGAGCATCAATTGCTTCTCCGGAAACAGAGGAGGGAACGTATGCACTGCCTACGCTTTCCTGCATAAAGTCACCGCCTGATATATCAAAGCCCTTTGCTACCTTGTCCTTTAGCTCTATGATTATTTTCTGTGCAGTTTTAAGTCCAACGCCCTGCGCACGGGAAATTGCTTTTGCATCGTTTGCCGCACAGGCTGCCACGAAGCTTTCCACCGACAGTGCAGAAAGTATTGCCATAGCTGCCTTTGGACCTACTCCCGAAACGGTAATGAGAAGCTTGAAAAGAGAGCATTCATTTTGCGAATAAAAGCCGTAAAGCTCAATTGCGTCCTCACGCACCGCCTGATAGGTATATAATTTCGTTTTTGCACCGGAAGCATCACCGCTTGCCGTCATGCCGCCACGAGATGCAAGCTCGTCGTAGGTTGTACCGCTGATAGTAAGAAGATAGCCTACGCCGCCGCAGTCTATAACTGCCATATTTACCGATAGCTCTGCAAGTGTTCCGCAAAGATAGTAATACATCTTTATTCTCCCTTATAGTAGTGTTTATTTCAGTCCGAACAGTGACGAGCTTTGTGAATATGCGTGGCATATTGCCATTGCAAGTGCATCTGCCGTGTCGTCCGGCTTTGGTACTTCACGAAGCTTAAGTATTGTTTTTACCATATACTGTACCTGTTGTTTTTCCGCACGGCCATAGCCTGTTACAGACTGCTTTACCTGAAGCGGTGTATCATCGTATATCGGAACACCGCACTTTTTCACCGCAAGCAAAATTACTCCTCTTGCCTCACATACAGTAACGGCGGTTTTTCTGTTGCTGTTGAAAAAAAGCTCTTCTATGGATACTGCCTCGGGTCTGTAGGTCTTACAAAGCTCGCATACGCCGTTATACACCTCAAGAAGTCTGTCTTCAAGAGGAATATGCGCCTTTGTCAGAATTGCTCCGTAGTCGATAACCTTAAACGTGCCTCTATGGTAGTCTATAACGCCAAAGCCCACCGTTGCAATCCCGGGGTCTATTCCGAGTATTACCATATCTGCACCTCCGAAGCGACATAATACGCACATTATACTTATACCATTATAATATGTTACCACAAATTTACGCTAAAGTCAAGTGTTTTTGACACATATATAATATAAAGAGAAAAACTTTAAGGTATCAAAATAACATAATGTTTTTTCAAAATTTACTTAAAGTTTATATAAACCTTATTTTCCCCTTGATTTATTAAAAAAATCGGTATATAATATCATTAGTACAATAAAAGCGAAAGGAATAAAAACAATGACAGAAGTAACAAAAGACACTATTATCGGAGATATTCTTGACAATCACCCCGACTGTGCGCCCTTCTTCCTTGAAATCGGCATGCACTGTCTTGGCTGTCCCTGCTCAAGAGGCGAAACAATCGAAGAAGCCTGCGGTGTTCACGGAACAGACGCCGATGCGCTTGTAGAAAAGCTCAATGAATTCATCAAGAGCAAGCAGTAAAAAAGAGAACGGTCAGAAAATCCGTATCGGTGAAAGACTTGGAGCGGCGGCAGAATATGTCGCCGCTATTGGTGTAGAAAAGGAAGATATAATCTGCGCCGATATAGGCTGTGACCACGGATATTTGTCAATATATCTTATTGAAAAGGGATTTTGTGACAAGGTATATGCCTGCGATATAAACGAAAAACCGGTAAATATTGCAAAACGAAATATAGCTGCCCGTGATACGAGAGGACTCGCTCTTTCGGAAAAAATAATTGTAGTAAAAAGTGACGGACTCTCTGCACTTACCGATACAAATATAAACAGAGTGATTATCTGCGGTATGGGTGGTGAGGTCATATCCGGAATAATTGAGAGGGGAAGGGATTTACACCGTAGCGGCGTAAGATTTATTCTTCAGCCTATGTCAAGAGAGCTTGAGCTTCGGCAGTGGCTGTGCGAAAACGGCTTTGAAATAACCGATGAAACTCTCGTGCGTGACGCAGGAAGAATATATGCGGTTATATGCGCAGCCTTTACCGGAGAAAAGTACGAATATTCACCGTCCGAGCTTATTTTAGGACGTAAAAATATAGAGAAAAAAAGCGAACTTCTATCTGAGCTTTGCGAGCGCAAGCTACTTCACGCAAGAAATCTTCTAAGGCAGGGAGAATGTACGGATTTTGAAAAAAGCTTAGAGTCGGAGCTTTTGGAGCTTTACTTAAAAATCAAAAAATAAATCCTTTATCAAAAGAAGAAGGAGAAAAATATGACGACTGTTAAAAAAATAGACAGCTTTATGTCGGCTTTTGCACCGAGGGAGCTTTC
>JAZOCR010000051.1:0-5666 GCA_045596605.1 Eubacteriales bacterium
CATAAAGCTTAGCTCTGTCAATGAGCTTTGCGCTTTCAATATATTTCTTACCTCTACTCATCTGCGAGTCGTCCTTTCAGTCAACTACGGTAACGCCCATAGAACGAGCTGTACCTGCAATCATGCTCATAGCTGTATCAACGTTTGCAGCATTGAGGTCTTCCATCTTCTGCTCTGCGATAGCCTTGAGCTGTTCCTTGGTGATCTGCGCAACCTTTGTCTTGTTGGGCTCACCTGAACCTGACTCGATACCAACAGCTTTCTTAATAAGAACAGCTGCAGGGGGAGTTTTTGTTACGAAAGTAAAGGTACGGTCTGCGTAAATCGTAATGATTACGGGAATGATAAGACCGATGTCTTTCTTTGTCTTTTCGTTGAATTCCTTACAGAATCCAGCAATGTTTACACCGTGCTGACCGAGCGCGGGACCTACGGGAGGAGCAGGAAGAGCCTTTCCTCCGGGGATTTGGAGCTTAACATAAGCAACGATTTTCTTTGCCATTTTAAATACACCTCCGAATGTGGTAAAAATAATTTCGGGAAAATTTCCCTCCCACAGCACCGACAGAATATTTGCCGATACTTTTGCCGGTAATTTACCGGCCGCACGAATAAGCTATGTTACAAGGCAAACTGCACATATTTCATTATCCGTACGAATACAACCGCATAGTTGCGGACAGTAATCAATTTTTTAAATGAAACGTCAGATATCGAATATTTCTGCTGCTGACGCTTCAAATTCAACGATTGCTTCCTTACCGCCGACAAGCATAGAAGCTTTTACGATACCGGTATCGGAATTTATTTCCTTAACAATCGCTGTGTTTCCTGCCATAGAGCCGGAAACGAGTATTACAGTGTCACCTACGTTATAGTCAACACTGAACGTCTTGTGTACTCCAACACCGAGGGTTCTGATTTCTTCGTCAGTAAGCGGAACCGGCTGTGAGTCGGGTCCTACAAAACCTGTAACGCCTCTGATGTTTCTGACTATGTGACGGGTTGCGTCATTCATAACCATTTTTACAAGCACGTAGCTGGGGAGCAGCTTGTGTTCCTCTGCACGCTTCTTTTTGGTTACTTTTTTCTTTGGAGCGTCCTCATCGTCAAAATCCTCATCAAAGAAATCATCTGCACCCATCTCGTCTACCGTTTCCTCATCCAGCAAGTCCTCGGGGTTGTCCGAAACAAGCTCAAGGGGAATCTGGGTTTCAAAGATGTAGTCGTGAAGACCTCTGTTTTCAACGATTCTTGCGATATTTGACGCTACGTTGTTTTCATAGCCTGAATATGTGTGGAGAACATACCACTTAGCATCGCTTTCCTTTGGCATTACCGCACCATCCTTTCATAGAGTTTTGTAAATGAAAAGACTTTGCTTAGCCTACAAGCTTTGCTAAGAGAGTAATAAGCTGATTGAAGACGGTATCAAGTCCGAAAACTACAAGACCGACAACGATAACAGCTACAAGGACAAGCAGGAAGCTCTTATTTGTTTCACGCAGTGTAGGCCACTTGATCTTTTTGAACTCTGTCTTGTAATCCTTGAAAAATTTCTTGACTTTTGCGCCAAAGCTGAGTTTTGTGTTTTCCGCCATTTTACTACCTCCTAAATTAAACTAAAGGTTAAAGCTATCGGCTACCCGATTACTTTGACTCTTTGTGAAGGGTATGCTTGCGGCAGAATTTGCAGTACTTGTTCAACTCAATACGATCAGGATTGTTCTTCTTGTTCTTGGTTGTGTCATAGTTTCTCTGCTTGCACTCGCTGCAAACCAATGTTACTTTTACTCGCATTTATAAGCACCTCCCGGTAAATATAAGAATTTTTTACCTCCCTCAACCGAGCTTTACCGCACCGCCGCTTCCTACAAATGGGCATAACAATAAAAGCCTCGTTCAGAGGTAGATAGATTATATCACATTTGTTACTTGCTTGTCAAGTATTTTCTTGCAGAAATTGTAAACATTCGGAAAACAACAAAAGAATACTTTCTGCATTTTTCCGTTTTATTCACTGATTGCTCTTGTAAAGATTTCAAGCGCATTCCCCAACCTTTCGTCGCCGGGCATTTTATAGCTGTAGCTGGTAGGCAGCGGCGGAAGCGGAAGTCTGAAGGTCTGTACGCTTTTAGTCGCATTTCTGTAAGGGAACGTGATTTCCGTATACTTTTTATCCGGCTTTACATAAACCGATTGCCGAACCTGCGACAGAAGCTCGTCAAAGCTTAAAATTCTGAATCTTTCTACGTTTTTTGAAAGCGCCACTGATTCAAGTGCGGCAATAACAAATTCCTCATAGGTATAGTTTTCCGGAAGCTTAAGGCTTGCAGCAATCACAGGAATTATACCGTCAAAGAGCAGACGTTTCCCCGGAAGATGCGGAAGCTCAAGTATATTTCCTATGGCACGAATATACTTTGCATCAATATTTACAAGCTTTTCAAAGTAGGTTTCTTCACTCTGCGGTTTTATATAATACTTTCTTCCTTTGTATCCCTTTATAACACGCAGGGCGTCAAAATACCCCATTTCCATTTCGTGCTTTATGGTTGCCGGTGAAAAATCAAGCATACCGCCCAGCTTTTCCGAAGGGATTACCATCTGAATTTTAACTCCCCGGCTTTTTACTTTTCTTGTAAGTCCGGTGCCGAATACACGGATAACCACAAGCTCGTCGTAACCCCTGTCGATAAGCATATTGTAAGGGCATGCGTCAACGTATCCGCCGTCAGCAAAGAGCTTGCCCATAAGCTTTTCCTGTTTAAAAACAGGAAGCATTGAAGATGCAAGCAGATAATTCACAAGGGTTCCTTTTGGAATATCTTCTTTAAAAAGCTCCATTCTTTTTCTGTCACTTACAGAAACTGTTACAAGACCAAAGTCCATATCGGAGCTTCGCAGTTTTTCTTCGTCTATATATTCTTCAAGCAGCTCTTTGATACGGCTTGTATCAAGGCCGCCGTTTTTTATAAGCTCCCCTACTGCCTTTGCGTTTCTCGGCACGTCCTCAAGGTCAAAGGTTTTATCGCTGAGGAATTCCACAAGCTTATCGTTTCCTGGAAAAAGCCTCTGCGGATTTATATTTTCCCATATATCATAAGCCTTTTCAAAGTCGCCCTGGGCAATAACTGCGGCGTTTATTGAGCCTATTGAAGTTCCTACTGCGCCGTCAAATTTATATCCGTTCTCAAAAAAAGCACGTACCGCACCTATTTCATATGCGCCTCTTGCTCCGCCACCTTCAAGTACGAGTCCAAGCATTATAACACCTCCGCAGAAATCTGTTTTCAATTCATATTATACTACATTACCGTTTCAATTTCTTCTATAATATGTATATTTTTTATTATCCTGTAAAAAATATATACCGATAATTTTTAAATACGCCACCCACAAAGGAGAAGCTATGGACATCACAGAACATGCGGCACTTCGTGCACCTGTAAAATTCAATAAAAAAATACGTATTATATCCACCGCCTGTGTTGGGGGAAAAAAAGAAAGCGAAGGACCGCTTGGGAAATTTCTCGACGAAAGCTACGACGACCCACTTCTTGGTGAGGACTCCTTTGAAAAGGCAGAAAGCAAGCTTTGCGAAAACGTAATGGCTCTTGCCCTTGGCAAAGCAAAACTTTCAGACAAAAATATAGACGTGCTCCTTGCGGGAGACCTGCTCAACCAGTGTGCAGGCTCAGGGTACGGACTCGAAGACTTCGACATTCCTTACTTTGGGCTGTACGGTGCCTGCTCCACCTGTGCCGAGGGGCTTATCCTTGCTTCACTCCTTATAGAATCCGGACAGATAGATACCGCTGCCGTAGTTGCTTCATCCCACTTCTGCTCTGCGGAAAGGCAATTTCGATTTCCTCTCGGATACGGCTCATTCAGTGGACCTACGGCGCAAAATACCGTTACCGGTGCAGGAGCGTTTATCCTGTGCAACGAAGAAAAGTTTGATCTCCCGAAAGAAAATGCCGTATACATTGACAAGGCACTTCCCGGAATAGTTTCAGACAGAGGTATAAAGGACGCAGGAAATATGGGTGCGGCAATGTGCACTGCCGCCGCAGATACGATTGACAGATACATTCAAGGCGTCGGCACGATAGACGACATTAATACAGTTGCCACAGGCGACCTTGGCTGGGAGGGTACAAAGCTTTTGTCCTCGCTTCTCGGTGAAAAAGGCAAGCTTCTGCGTGACAAGCTTTGCGACTGCGGACTTATGATATACGACCTGAAAACTCAAAGCGTCGGATGCGGTGGTTCGGGCTGCGGCTGCAGTGCAGTAGTTACTGCAGGCTACTTTTATGAGAATCTCAAAAACGGAACTCTTTCTAAAATTGCGCTTATCGGAACGGGGGCAATGATGAGTCCAAAAAGCCTGAAGCAGGGGCTTTCCATTCCTGCAGTGGCTCACCTTGTGACACTGAAATCCGGAAGCTGCTTTGACTCTTAAAGGGGAGGGTTAAGGATAATGATACAGTATTTATGGGCGTTTTTAGTAGGTGGTATTATCTGCGTTATAGCACAGATTTTAATTGACAAAACAAGGCTTACCCCTGCAAGAATACTCACCGGCTACGTTGTTGCAGGTGCGATTCTTACAGTTATCGGGATATACCAGCCGCTTGTTGATTTTGCAGGCGCAGGTGCTTCCGTGCCACTTACCGGCTTTGGATTTTCACTGATAAAGGGTGTAGAAAAGGCTATTGACCAGTTTGGTGTAACCGGCATTTTCACAGGTGGTCTTACCGGCACTGCGGGTGGCATATGTGCTGCTATGATTTTCTCGGTCGGTGCGGCACTGGTGTTTAGGCTGAGAGAGAAATAATAACGAAAGGCACTCTGCTAATAGGAAGCGGAGTGCCGGTTTATTTAGCCCTTTATTAGAGAAGTCGATTTTGCACTGGTGGTAAACACCCGCAGTTAATTGACCTTTTTAAATTCAACCCCACGACGATTGCCTTGACTAAATATAGAGCAGACATAGCCGTTGATTTCGCCAATAGAGATAATATGATAATACAGTTTCTCCGCTATCTCAAAGTCAACTCCGTATGTTTGCACTATTGTATTTATGGCTTCATCGCTAAAAAGTGAATGTAATTTGTTTTTAGATACAGTAACAAGCGTATTGTGTATCTCATCAATGCACGGTTGCAATACAGCTATCCCCTTTGGGGTTAGCACATATTTTTCTTGGTGCTCTGTGTCGAGGGATGCAAATCCTGCATCTATAAATTTCGATACAATTTGAGACGTAATCGGTAAATGCTTCCAATACCCTTTTGAGAATTTGCTAAATCCAACAATCAAATCGATTTTTTCGTTTAATGTTAAGTTCATATGTCAATTTTTCCTTTCTTGATTAAGAACTTGCTATAGAAAGGGCTATTTACATCGTCATCACTACCCATGAAATATAGATTCTTATCATCTGAAAATTCAATGGCATTAGAATTTACAGTGCGGCTCCAACCATCTCGTAAGAATATGGAGTTGTTTCCTTGACACAATAGCGAACTCGACTTTTCTTCTTTGTCCAATCCCGTCAAACTTGTTGCTATGATGCACCGGGCTTTTTGAGGATTTACGAACTGATTGTACTGCTTTTGCGCGAACTTTTTGCTGTTGACATCAAGCCAGTTGTCTGGATC
>JAZOCR010000052.1:0-7868 GCA_045596605.1 Eubacteriales bacterium
TTATCAAAATTTCTTGCAAAAATCAAATTGATATGTTATACTAAATATAGGTAAATGTTTATATTAGAATGGGGGAGGTGTAAATATGGAGAAAAAGCGATTGAAGGTTAATATGCTTGGTACTTTTTCACTGTCCTTTGGAAATAGTCGTATAAACTGCGATATTAACCGTTCAAGAAGGGTCTGGCTTTTACTTGCTTATATTCTGTATAATCATCACAGAGTAGTTACTAAAGATGAACTCATTGACCTTCTATGGAGCAGTGATGATAAGGACAATGCAAATCCTGCGGGAGCGCTTAAAACTACTCTTCATAGAGTCAGAAGTACTCTGGACATATTATTTCCCAATGCAGGACATGATATTATTATGAGTGAAAAGGGCGGATATAGGCTTAATCCCGATATTGATGCAGAATTCGATATAGATGAGTTTAAAAATCTGTGTACAATCATTCCGAGCGAAGAAACTGATTTTGGAGTTTTACGTCTTACACGAGCTCTTTCTCTTTATAATGGTGAATTTCTTGGGAAACTATCTTCTGATACATGGACTATCCCAATATCCACATATTTCAGTGAACTTTATATTAAGTCTTTCAGAACTCTTATGCCGCTTCTTTATGATATGGGTAAATACAATGATGCTGCTTCTATTTGTCGTGAAGCTCTTCTTGTCGACCCTTATCAAGAGGTCATATATCAGCATCTGATGAGAAATCTCATTGCTCTTAATAAACGGGAGGAAGCTTTATCCTTATACGAAGAAATGAGTAAAGTGCTTCTTTCTAACTTTGGAGTAGTTCCTGAGCCGGAAAGCAGAGAGCTTTACCGTGAGGCACTTCGCACAGTTAATAATCACTATGTTCATCCGGAGTCTGTAAGCGAACAGCTTTCCGAACAAGGACCTATAAACGGTGCGCTTGTTTGTGATTATGACTTTTTTAAAATGCTGTATCAGGCAGAAGCAAGGCTTATTGCACGCAGCGGTGATGCCGTTCATATTGCGATTTTTTCTATGTCTGCAGTACGTGGCAAGGAGCTTTCAAGAAAGAGCCTTGACTACGCTATGGAAAATTTGAAGGATCATTTGCATAAAGGGCTTAGAAAAGGAGATATAGTTTCACAATGTAGTCCGTGTCAATTTATTGTAATGCTCCCTCACGCAAATTATGAAAACAGTTGTATGGTATGCCAACGTCTGATAAGGGCGTTTTCAAGAGCATATCCTCACTGTCCTGCCCGAATCGATTATAATGTTCAGCCTATGAGTTTAAAAGCTGAACCTGATAGTAGCCCCATTAATCTTAGTTTTTCTTCCGACAAGGATAAGTCTTGATTTTTTAGTAAAGGAGTTGCTGCCATGAAGAGAAAATTTGCTTCGTTGCTTGTTATAGCTGCTATTCTTGCTTTTTTTAGTGGTTGCAACTATATTTCTTGTTCGGATACAGAAGAAGATATAAATAACGATGGAAGCTCGTTATCCGGAAAAAGTGATTTTCATGTGGATGAAGCTTTAGGGTTGACCGATAAGTGTGAAAGCACTGACAATGATACTTATGAAAACATAAATTTAGAAGATGAAGATGAGCAAAAAGTAGAAACCGAAACTGTAGAAAACAATTCTCTGAATGAAGATGAATCTTTTGATGACGCAGAAACGGAAGCTAAGAAAGATTTTGAAGAAGATACAGCGAAGCTTCAGGAAACAGATGTCATAGATGATGTATCACAAAACAGTGACGCTCACGGCATCGATGACGAATTTGACGGACAAGCTGAGCAAAAACACGAAAGCAAAGATAGGAATGAAGAAGCTAATAAGATAGATGGATATGTCGGCGCTCTGCCTGTTGATGCTGATACAAAATTAGAGGCAGAGATGCTTAGTAAATCGCCTGCACCAAGGCTTGAATTATTAAATCCTAAAGCTTCAGGGGTTTTGCAAGTTTCAAACGAATATGCAGTAATTGATTATTCGAATACTTCGGATGGATACGTTATGGTAAAATATAACGAGACATGTGAAAGCAGAATAAAAGCGCAGCTTAAGTGTGCTACTGTTACTTACTCCTATAATATTACACCCGGACAGTGGGAAACCTTTCCTCTTTCTCTTGGTAGTGGCGAATATACTCTTACGGTTTATCGAAATGTTGTTGATTCAAAGTATGCTTCCGTTTTATCTGCAAGCTTTGATGCTGTTTTAAATGATGAATTTACTGCATTTCTTTATCCTAACCAATACGTTAACTATTCCAATTCTCCTAAAACTGTTGACAAGGCATATGAGCTTACAAAGTATGAAGAGGACACCCTTATGAAGCTTTCGGTGATATACGACTTTGTTGTAAGTACTATTGTTTACGATAAGGATAAAGCCAAAAGCGTTGCAAGCGGATATCTTCCTGTGCTTGACAGTGTTCTCGAAAGTAAAAAGGGAATTTGTTTTGACTACGCTGCACTTATGACAGGAATGTTAAGAAGTCAGGGGATTCCGTGTAAGCTTGTAGTAGGATATGCCGGAAGTGCATATCACGCATGGATAAGCGTATGGACTAAGGATAGCGGATGGATTGACGGCGCAATTTACTTTGACGGAATTTCCTGGCATCGTATGGACCCGACCTTTGCTTCGTCATCAGGAAAAAGCGACACTATTATGCAGTATATAGGTGACGGAAATAATTATACCGAAAAATATCTTTACTGACTCTTGCAAAAAAGAATGTGACCGTCAGAAACGTTTTACAGTGGCGGTGCTTGAATTTCACAAGTGCCGTCTTGCTTTTTTAAATTCAAACGGAGGATATATGAGAAATCCAAAACTTACATATCGTGAAATATCAGCTGTATGTCTTGAGCTTTCAATGTTTTTGCATGCAGGTGCTGAAAATGGCAGCGCTTTTGAGCTTTTATCAAAAGCTACGGATACACCCGGTTTAAAGAACAAACTAAAGATAATGTCGATAATGTCTGATGATGGAAAGAGCTTATCTGAAGTTTTTGATGAGTCCGGACTTTTTCCCTTTGAAGTTGTGAAAATGTTAAAAATAGGCGAGGATAACGGAAAGAGCGAGGAGACGTTGATCGCACTTTCTAAGTATTATGACAGGCTGGATACTTTTGACAGTAGTGCACGGCTTGCAGTGCTTTATCCGTCACTTCTTTTTAGTGTTATGCTTTCGGTTATCGTATTGCTTCTTAGCTATGTTTTGCCGATTTTTAGCGACGTGTATGTATCATTCGGCAAGAATCTTACAGGTGTTGGTGCAGTACTTTTTGATTTAGGAAATGTGCTTAGAAATATAATGCCGTTTTTAGCAATAGTTATGGTGGTATTTGTTTCCTTTTTAGTAGTGTTTTCTTGCTCGCAGAGGTTCAGAAGTTGTATTTTTGGTTTTCACGGAGCATCTAAAAGAGGTATCGCAAAGAAATCGACATCAGCACGCTTTGCATTTGCATTTTCTCTCGGTATTTCAGGGGGGCTTACTCCTGTGCAGGCTATTGAACAGTCCTCGGAATTGCTCAGCTCGGAAATGCTGAAAAACAAGTGTAAGCTTTGCGCAGAAAAAATATCAGGCGGGGCATCTCTTGGTGATGAATTATTTCTATCGGGGCTTCTACCTGCAAGTGAAAGCAGACTTTTGGAGCTTGGTTTTAAATCTGGAAGTGGCGAAAGTGTTTCTAACGAAATCGCAAAACGACTTGAAAGAGATGCTGATATTGATCTTGAGAGAAAAGTTGGCAGAATTGAGCCAATAATTGTTATTGTCTCATCTTTGCTTGTAGGGATAATACTTGTTTCTGTAATGCTTCCGCTTACAAATATAATGTCTATGGTGGGGTAAAATGAAGAGAGTAAAACCTTTAGGTCAAAATTATCACTTGATATTTTCTGTTATGATTTCCTTTATTCTCATTGTATTGTTTGTTTTGTTTATGGTTGACACTTCGGAAAAAAGAAGTGAAAAAGAGCTTTATGATTTAGATCTTTCAATAAGGCGTGCGGCTGTTTCATGTTATGCACTGGAAGGCTCATATCCACAGAGTCTTGAATATCTCGAAAATCATTACGGAATTCAGATAGATTACAAGAGATATAATGTGTTTTATG
Organism: Eubacteriales bacterium; assembly: GCA_045596605.1. GTDB lineage: Bacteria > Bacillota > Clostridia > Oscillospirales > CAG-382 > SIG622. The sequence goes on from JAZOCR010000052.1 coordinate 4,118, forward strand.
AGGTTTTTGCGGAAAATATTATGCCTGAGATAACGGTATTGGAGCGAAATAATGAAAAATAAATACTATTATGGCGTTATTCCACTTTTGTTGTTTGCGCTTTTTGCTTTTGTTGTTATGTCTTGTCTTATGACAGGGGCAAAAATTTACGGTAAGATATCGGACAGAGATGACACCTCATTTACAATGAGAACAGCATCCCAGTATTTAAGCGTAAAGGTGCATGAGACTCAAGAGCAAAACAAAATAAGAGTTGAAGAATTTTATGGAGTATGCTCGATAGTGCTTCCGTCACAGTATCAGGAATCAGAATATGAAACTCGACTTTATTGTTATGATGGATACCTTTGCGAGTTATTTTCTCCTAAAGGTATAAAACTATCGCCTAAGGATGGGGAAAGAGTTATTACATTATCGGAACTTCTTGCGAAAACAGAGGATGGTATACTAACTTTAACTCTTTCGGCATATGGTGATGAGATTTCGGTTTTGAATTTTTATCTGCGAGGCAGCGAGGAGGGGGTTTATGAAGAGTAAATCCGTCCTTATTATGCTTGAGTTACTTATAATGATTTTCGTATTCTTGTTTATTTCGGCTGTTTGTTTTAGGGTTTTTGTAGCATCAGACAGAATATCTCATGAAAGCTCTGTCAGGGACGGAGCTGTCATACTTGCACAGAATGCAGGGGAAATTCTTAAGGCAACAAATGGAAATATTTCAGCTGTAAATGAATATCTTTCAAAGAATATTCAGAATGGGAAATACGGTGTTAAAATTGCCGAAATTGATGACAGTCAAACCTTACTCGGTAAAGCGAGAATTACAGTGAATTACGAAAATGACGAGGTATTAAGCCTAACTGTATGTTGGCAGGAGGTGCAGGAAAATGAATAATAAGAAAGCTGTTGCCGTGGTCGTTGGTGCACCATCACTTCTGGTTATTTTTTCAGTTCTTTGTCTTTTGATTTTTTCAATTATTTCATTAAATACGGCAAATGCAGGGAAGCGTCTTTCAATTCTTTCAGCTCAAAGTACTCTGTCTTATTACCAAGCAGATGCAAGGGCAAATGAGTTACTTGCGATGATACGAAGCGGAAATATTCCTGACGGAGTGACCGAAAGAGACGGTATATATAGCTTTTCCTGTGAGATTTCAGATGTTCTTGACTTGAGCGTAGAAGTATCTGTATCTGAAAACGGAGGTTATAAGATTTTAAAATGGCAAAGCATTCGCTCTAATAGTTGGAAGGCTGATGACAGTATTGACGTTTGGGACGGAGAAAGTTAAAATGAGGTATGATATGCAAGAAACAATAATTTATCTTGAAGATGCTGTAAAATCAGGAGCATCTGATTTGTTTGTAGTAGCTGGAGCACCGATAACAAAGAAAGTTTCCGGAAGGCTTGTGACTTTCGATACTCAAAAGCTTTCTCCGGAAAATACAGAAAGCTTTATCACTGCTGTTTATGCAATTGCCGGTCGGGATATGGAGAAGTATCAAAGAAGTGGTGATGATGATTTTTCCTTTTCAGTGTCGGGACTTGCACGTTTTCGTGTCAATGCTTATCGACAAAGAGGTTCATATGCAGCTGTAATACGCATTGTAGCGTTTACAATTCCATCGTATACAGAGCTTGGAATACCCGAAGAAGTAATGAAGCTTTCACAGCTCACTTGCGGGCTTGTACTATTTACCGGGACTGCAGGGAGCGGGAAGTCGACTACGCAGGCGTGTATTATAGACAGAATAAATCGCACGAGAAGTTGTCATATAGTTACTCTTGAAGACCCAATTGAATATCTGCACCGTAATGATAAAAGTATCGTGAGTCAGCGTGAAATTGCCATTGATACGGAAAGCTATCTTTCTGCCCTCAGAGCATGTCTTCGACAATCTCCCGATGTTATACTTCTCGGTGAGATGCGTGATGCTGAAACTATACAGACTGCCATGACGGCTGCGGAAACGGGTCACACAGTTTTTGCTACTCTACATACCGGCGGTACTGCCAACAGCATTGACAGAATAATTGATGCTTTTCCATCAAACCAGCAAGCGCAGGTAAGAGTGCAGCTTTCGCTGGTGCTTAATTCGGTGGTTTCTCAGAAACTCCTGCCCGGTGTTTCCGAAAACCTTGTTTCTGCCTTTGAAATAATGCATACTAACAGCGCTATAAGGAGTCTTATTCGTGATGGCAAAACTCATCAGCTTTTAAGTACTATATCCGGTGCAGCGTCCGAAGGAATGATTTCTATGGATCAGTACATATTTGAGCTTTATAAAAACGGTAAGATTTCTTCGCAAACTGCGCTTGAGTTTTCTGAAAATCCTGAGCAGATAGGAAGGCGAATAGACCATCACTGACAGAAAGGAAGTCTATATGCACATACATGACACTATACTTATTGGCGCACAGTTGAGCTCTCTGCGTAGTGAGCTTCGTAGTATTCTTGAATCAAATTATAATATACTTGAGGCCTCAAACTATGATCAGCTAAAGCTATTGCTTGATCAGAACGGCGCAGTTATTGCTTCAGTTCTTGTCGATGCAAAAATGACAACTGATGACGGAATGACTGTTCTTCAAGTGTTGTCAGAAGAAGGATATACTGAGAAAACGCCTGTTATCGCTATTATTCTGAACAAAATGGTACGACTTGAAAGGATTGCCATTGAATGCGGAGCATTTGAGTTAATTACATATCCCTTTAATCCGCACGTGGTAAAGAACAGAGTAAATAATATAGTAAGCTTTTTTTATAACAAGCGTAATCTTCAAAGCATTGTTGACGAGCAAGCAGGAGCAATTCATAAGTCTTATGAGGTAATGGTTGACACACTGTCTTCTCTTATTGAGCATAGAAGCATTGAATCTGGACAGCATGTTTTAAGAATACGAAGATTCACAAAAATTCTGCTTGAGGAAATGCAACGTGCCTGTCCTGAATATTCACTTACCAAGGAGATTATTCAGGCGATAACCAGTGCGTCTGCTCTTCATGATATTGGGAAAATTTCAATTCCCGACGCAATACTTAATAAGCCGGAAAAGCTTACAGATGAAGAATTTAAAATTATGAAAACCCATACTGTGACTGGAAGCGCTATTCTTGAAAACTTTAAGGAAGCAGCGACTGAAGATTATCTGAGGTATGCATACAACATATGCAGATATCATCATGAGAGATGGGATGGAAGTGGATATCCTGAAGGTCTGATTGGTGATAACATTCCGATTTGCGCACAGGTTGTCGGGCTTGTCGATGCTTATGATGCCCTTACCAATGACAGAGTATATAAGAAGGCAATTCCTTATCTCGAAGCATCAAATATGATTATTAACGGTGAGTGTGGAGTTTTTTCTCCAAAGCTTATTGAATGCTTCAAACACGTAAGAGGAATATTTGAAGAGCTTGCCCGCTCTTATGCAGATGGGGTTTCGCCAAAATCCGACGCAATTAATGTACCGTTGCCACCTCCCCAAAAGGCAACAAATGATTCTTTGCAGGTTGTTATAACCAAGTATCATACGTTGCTGCATCATTTTAACGTTGCAGCAATGGAGGTTGACGTTGAAAGTGGTATTTATCATCTTCTTTATGACCCAAATCTTGATTTTTCTTCAATAAGAAATGCTAACACTTTTGGCGAAGCATTGCGTGAGCTTGCTGAAAGGTCTGTTCATCCTGATGACAGACATCTTCTTACAGAGCATCTTAACGGTTATATTGATGAATTTTTTTCTTCA
>JAZOCR010000053.1:0-5358 GCA_045596605.1 Eubacteriales bacterium
GAGCGAAATTGTGAGATGATAGACAAAAGTGCCTATTGCGTGGTGTATTATGATAAGAACTATACGCCGCCCAAAAGACGTGGCAAAAAACAATTGTCAGAATATCCGCCCAAAAGCGGTACAAGCATAGCGTATGATTATGCAAGCAGAGAAGGAACAATGATTATAAATTTGTTTAACGTACAGGAATTTATGTAATAATATAAACCGACGGATTGGACCCCGTCGGTTTTGTATATGTTTTGAGATTACCTTGAAGTTATCTCTTCCGGAAAATAAACCTCATTAAGACTTTCGGATATTCCCTCAAAATTTATAAAGAACAAAACAAGCAGCATAGCGGCGCTTACGTAAACGCAGTAACGGGACAGCTTGAAGTCCGGCTTCTTGAGCTTTACAAGGGTTAGTGCAAAAATCACAGTGAGAAGAAGCATAAACCACAGAGTGTAGAAGCGTTTTGGAGTATAGCCGTATGCACTTATATACATTATCATTTTAAATGCGGCAGTGAATATAAGGAAGAACGTCACGGATACAAGAATAATCTGTAACAGGTTTTTAGATTTTTTGTTTTCCTCATTCAGTGTCATAATATTCAGATAATAAAGCAGCGCACCGTTAATGCAGGCGACAGTACACAGCTCGAAAAATCCACTGCGGGCAAATTCGGCGTAGGTAGTGTTATCCGGAAGCCTTCCCATAAACATACAGGCAAAGCCGTCTATCTGCGCAATAATGAAAAGTGCGTAAACTGCAAGAAGCGATATAATTATCGTCTTGCCAATAAGCGACGGAATAAAGCGGTAATTAGTGGGTGCCGAGGGCTCTTCTGTGCGCTTTTTGTCAGCAGAATACAGTGCACCAAAAATATACATTGAAACAAGGATAGTAATAAAATTGAAATATTCGCCAATATCAAAGTTAATGTCAATATTTGCAAGGAACTCACCTATATCTCCCATAAAGGTGGAGAAAAATGAGTCGGTGATGAGAAGCGGAATAACTATCAGAATAAGCGGAAGGGCAACGAGAATACCAAGAAGCACAAGACCGAGATTATTACCAAATCTTTTCACTTTTTCTTTGCTGTCCGGAGTCTTTTTGCGAAGCTTTAGGAATACTGAAAGTGATGCAAAAACAGTATGGAATGAAGCAAAGGGAGAAACAAGTACGCTTCTGAAGGCACTTCCCACAATATTGTCAAGTGACTTTTCCTTTCCAAAGCTGAAAAGAAGAAGCAGTGCTGTTAGATGAAGAACAAGATAGGAAAGGGTAGTTATCTGCGAATAATCCTCTGTGTAAATGCTGAATCGCAGTGAAAAGATAATAAGAAGCGCAAGCAGAAAATAGTTATCCGCCGAAAACTTTGCCTTTTGTAGCTTAAAGAAGCCATAAACAAACACAGAAAAGATAAGTGCAAATACCGTTACTGAAACAGTTTTGGGAGCATTTGCTATTGATTCCTCAACAAAAATCCACCTGAACCACAGAGAGCCTACCACAAACGCAATAAGCGCAAAAATGCCGTGATAAATATTGTATAGGTTTTTCTTTTTAGGCACGGACTGTTCGCTTTGAACGCCATAATAGTGGGCATACTGCGGCGGATACTGTGGCTGATTACCATAAAAATTAGGTGTGCTGTTAGGTGTATTATTCGGTGCACTACAAGGAGCGTTGTCAGGAGCATTGACAGGAGTGTTGTTTATATTTTCAGGTGTATTATTCATAATAGCAGTCCTTTCATATAGGTTTATTTGTCATCGGGCAAATATTCAAGAATATCTCCGGGTGTGCAGTCAAGCTCACGGCAAATTGCTTCAAGGGTGGAAAAACGAATAGCCTTGGCTTTTCCGGTTTTTAGAATAGAAAGATTTGCCTGAGTTATGCCTACCTTTTCAGAAAGCTCGCCAAGGGAGATTTTGCGCTTTGCCATCATAACGTCAAGATTTACTCTTACAGACATTTTTGTTCCCCTCTTTCTTATATAGTGTAGTCATTCTCAGTGCGGATTTCAATTGCCTTGTCAAAAACGTTCTTGATTACACGAAGAATAAGACCGATAAAGAGAGCCACGAAAGCAATAAGTATCATAGTAATGTATCTGTGCGCAAATATCAGATATTCAATTCCTACGAAAATACAGCAGTAGGAGAGAATTTTGAGAATGGTCACATTCTGCGAAACAAATATCTTATCCGTGTAAATATTCCGTAGAAGCTTCATAAGTGCAAGGTCACAGACAAATCCGGGAAGGGCAGAAACGTACAGTGCAACCATCAGACTTGTGCAGTCAATGCCGCCACGCATTTCTGAATAAAATCTCATAATTGACGGCAGGAATGCGACTGCGCCAATAATCAGAAAAAACAGTACTGATGTCATTACCATTGTTGCATAAAGTGAAATTTTTCTTCTGTTCATAGTAGCACCTCGTGTTTTGGAAATTTTTTCTTTGTGAGTGTAGTATAACACACAAATTTGTGTTTGTCAATATATTTTTATCGAAAAACGATAAATTATTTTCGATAATCGAAAATGGGCAAAAAATAGAGCACGGTGCAAATACACACCGTGCTCCGAGGTAACATATTTAATATTATTTGAATATCTTCTGGAGTGACCAAGTGACCACATAAATGATTACCATTACTAAAAAGATACCAAGCATACCCTTGCCCATATACGGCAGAGTGTCAACAAATCCCATAGGATTAAAACCTAAATTCATATTCAGTTCTCCTTTCAGTTACGCCACAAGGGGAAGTATAAACTTGAGAATAAGGCTACCTGCAATAACCGAAGCAATCTGTCCGGATACGTTTACGCCGATAGAGTGCATAAGCAGGAAGTTCTGGTTGTCCGCTTCAAGACCAAGCTTATGAACAACACGACCGGACATCGGGAATGCAGAGATACCTGCAGCACCAATCATAGGATTCATCTTCTTTTTGAGGAAGAGGTTGAGGAACTTTGCAAAAAGTACGCCGCCTGCAGTATCAAAGATGAAAGCGAAAAGACCAAGACCGAGAATAAGAAGTGTTCCGGGCTGGAGGAATTTGTCAGCTACCATCTGATTTGCAATAGTAAGTCCGAGGAATATGGTAATAAGGTTTGCAAGAACCTTCTGAGCAGTTTCAGAGAGGGAATCAAGAACGCCACACTCACGGATAAGGTTACCAAACATAAGGAATCCTATAAGCGAAACGGATTCAGGTGCAATAACACCTGCAATAAGAGTAACGAGAATGGGGAAAAGAATTCTTGTAAGCTTTGAAACCTTTATGGAAGAATTATCCATTCTTATCATACGCTCTTTCTTTGTGGTAAGGAGCTTGATAACGGGGGGCTGAATAATCGGAACAAGTGCCATGTAAGAGTAGGCGGCAACCATAATTGCGCCGGTAATGGGGCTGTCAGAGCCGAGAAGCTTGTTTGCAACAACGATAGCAGTAGGACCGTCAGCAGCACCGATAATACCGATAGAAGCAGCCTCGGGAACACTGAAGAACATTGATGCAAGGCAGAAGGTAAAGAAGATACCAAACTGGGCGGCTGCACCGAAAATCATAAGCTTAGGGTTTGAGAGTACCGGCCCGAAGTCAATCATCGCACCGATACCGATGAAAAGAATGAGCGGGAAAAGCTCGTTTGCAATACCTGCGTTAAAAAGTGTGGTAATAGCACCGTCGGGACCGATAGCACCCGAAAGAGGTATGTTTACGAGAATTGTACCAAAGCCAAGGGGTAAAAGCAGGGTAGGCTCCATATTTTTCTTAATAGCAAGGAAAATAAGTATACCGCCTATGAGCCACATTACTGCCATTTGCCAGGTAACGTTTGTGAGGTTTTCGAAAAGTTCAAGAATAGCTTGCATTTTATCCTCCAGTTGATTAATTTTAACATCTCATTATACATCATTTTTTCTCTGTTTTCAATCACTTTTAACTTAAATTTCCATATTGTTAACATTGCTTGTGTTTTAAATATCTTACACAGAACGTAATAAATGAAATATCCGATATAGTCCGGATTATCAGGATTATATCGGATATATTTCATATGTACTTTTTCTCTTTCAGAATATTTACTATCTTGGTTACGTTTTTTTCCACGCTTCCTCTGTCACACCTGACACTTATATCAGCGTATTTTTTATAATAGGGGGCCCTGTGCTCAAATATGTCTTTCAGAGTTTCACCTTTACCGAAAGCAATGCCACGGGTTTTTATGTTTCGTATTCTTTTTGAAACAGCATAGTAGGGGAGATAAAGAAAAATCACAATGCCGTTCTTTTTAAGATGCTCCATTGACTGCTCCCTGAGCACCGCACTGCCGCCGGTAGCAACAACCGTGTTTTCCTTGTCTGTAAGTGTAAGTATTGCATCTCTTTCAATGTCAAGAAATGCCTCTTTTCCGTCTTCCTCTACAATTTTGTGAAGAAGCCTTCCGGTATTCTCCTGAATTATAAGGTCGGTGTCTATAAATTTCGCACCAAGCGTTTTTGCCAGAAGCACGCCAAGGGTGCTTTTACCGCTTCCCGGCATACCTATAAGTATTATATTTTTCAAAATTGTACTTCCTTTAGTTTACTTTAACCTTTTGTTTGCCTCTTTAGCAGAAACAAGAGTGTTTTTAAGAAGCATTGTAATGGTCATAGGTCCGACTCCGCCGGGGACAGGGGTTATATATGATGCTTTGCGCTCACATTCGTCAAAGGCAACGTCACCGGTAAGCTTTCCGTTTTCATCTCTGTTCATTCCAACGTCAATGACTACCGCACCCTCTTTTATCATATCGCCCGAAATCAGGCGTGATTTTCCGACTGCTGCAACAAGTATGTCAGCACTTCTGGTGTATTTTGCAAGGTCATCTGTTCTGGAGTGGCATATCGTAACCGTACAGTTAGCCTCAAGAAGAAGCAGTGCCATAGGCTTTCCGACGATATTGCTTCTGCCGATAACCACTGCGTGCTTACCGCAGGTTTCAATGTTGTAACGCTTGAGAAGCTCCATAATGCCCGCAGGTGTGCAGGGAAGAAATCTCGGTGTGCCGAGAGTGATTTTTCCTACGTTTTCCTCGGAAAAAGCATCAACGTCTTTTTCCGGAAGTATTCTTGCAACGATTCTCTTTTCGTCAAGGTGCTTCGGGAGCGGCGACTGAACAAGAATACCGTGAATTTTATCATCGGCATTAAGTCTGTCAATAAGTGAGGAAAGCTCGTCTTCTGTGATATCACCGGGAAGTGCATATTCCTCGGAGTAGAATCCTACTTCCTCACACGCCTTTTTCTTGTTTCGTACATAAATCTTTGAAGCAGGGTCATCTCCCGCAATTATTACCGCAAGACCGGGTTTT
>JAZOCR010000054.1:0-4763 GCA_045596605.1 Eubacteriales bacterium
CGTCAAGCCTCTTTTCACTGTCACATATAAAGGACAATTCGCTTTCATCGCATATGTCTGTTTCCAAAAAGTTTGTTTCGTTATTCAGCATTGTCTTCACCGTCAGAGGATTTTTCATTTTTTGCACTTCTTCCCTCAATAAAAATCATATATATGACAAGAAGAGCAACACCGATGCACACTGCACAGTCAGCAACGTTGAACACGGGAAAATCCATAAATGCAGTTTCGATAAAATCCACAACCGCACCGTCAAACATTTTACTTCCGTTAAAAATGCGATCAATCATATTTCCGATTCCGCCGCCAAGCACAAGTGACAATGCTATTCTGGGAAGCTTTGGTGTGTCATTCCATTTATATAGAACAAACACCAGAAGGAGTATTGCAATAATCGAGAAGGACATAAAAATCCATCTTTTGTCAGCAAGCATTCCCCAGGCGGCACCCTTATTGAGAACGTAGGTGAAATTGAACAATCCCGGAATCACAGAAAAGGATTCGCCGAGCTCCATTGAAGTTTTCACTAATAACTTTGTCAAAAAATCAACAAGAACCACTGCAAGTGTAACTAAAACCGATAACATTATTTCCTCTTAAATTATTCTGCAGTAACAGCAGCGCATCTCGGACAAAGGTGCTGCCCGTCGCCTATATCCTGGGCATCCTCGCAGATATACCAGCATCTGTCACACTTATGACCCTCTGCCTCTGATACAACAACCTTAATGCCGGAAACAGTATCAGCAAATGCATTTTCAGGTGCAGTTTCATCGATATGAAGCACAACCTTTGATACGATAAATACCGTCTTGAGGTCATCGCTGAATGCTTCAAATATCTTCATCGCATCGTTTTTGCTGTCTGCATAGATATCAATACAAGCGTCAAGGGATTTACCGATAAGCTTGTCAGCACGTGCAATTTCAAGTGCCTTCATTACGTCGTCACGGACTGCAAGAAGCTTTTCCCATCTCTGCGCAATTTCTTCAAAGCTATATTTTTCGTCATAGGACGGCATATCATTAAGGAACACGCTTTCACACTTTTCAGAATCCAAGTGTGACATATAGCTCCAGGTTTCCTCGGCTGTAAAGGAAAGTATAGGAGCAATAAGCTTTGTAAGTCCGTCAAGAACGATATACATCGCCGTCTGTGCGCTTCTGCGCTGAACGCTGTCCTTTTCCTCACAGTATACTCTGTCTTTTGTTATATCAATGTAAAGCTTTGAAAGCTCGTTTGTGCAGAAGTCGTGTACCTCGTGGTAGATGATATGGAATTCATAGCTGTCATAAGCCTTACGAACTGTTTCTACGAGCTTATTGTACTCGCTGATTATCCACTTATCTATTTCATACAGCTTTGAAAGCTCTACCATGTCCTTGTTGGGGTCAAAATCAGTTTCTGCAGTACCAAGGTTTGCAAGAAGAATTCTTATTGTATTTCTTATCTTTCTGTAAGCCTCTGAAAGCTGCTTAAAGAGAGCGTCTGAGCATCTTACGTCAACTCTGTAGTCACTTGATGCAACCCAGAGTCTGAGAAGGTCACCACCGTAAACCTTTATAACATCTTCGGGATATACGGAGTTACCAAGTGACTTATGCATTGCCTTACCTTCACCGTCAACTACCCAGCCGTGAGTAAGAACGGTCTTATAAGGCGCCCCCTTACCCATTGATGCAACGGCAGTAAGAAGTGAAGACTGGAACCAGCCTCTGTACTGGTCTGCACCCTCAAGATACATATCTGCAGGCCATACACCACTCTTTGCAAGAGAAGCATAATGAGTAGAGCCTGAGTCAAACCAACCGTCAAGAGTATCTGTTTCCTTTGTAAAGTGCTTCTTTCCACAGAAGGGACATACGAAGCCGTCGGGAAGAAGGTCCTTGGCACTCATATCAAACCAAGCATTAGAGCCCTTCTGACCGAAAATCTCGGAAACCTTTGCAATTGTATCTTCAGTACAGATAACCTTTCCGCAGTCGTCACAGTAGAATACGGGAATAGGAAGTCCCCAATGTCTCTGACGTGAAATACACCAGTCGGCTCTTTCACGAATCATAGAGGTCATTCTGTCCTTACCCCATGCAGGAAGCCATTCTACGTTATCACAAGCGTCAATAGCTTCTTTCTTGAATGCGTCAACCGAGCAGAACCACTGAGGAGTAGCTCTGAAAATAATCGGTTTCTTACATCTCCAGCAGTGGGGATACTGATGGACTATTTCCTCGGAAGCAAAAAGCGCTCCCGTTTCTTTCATATCTTCAAATATAGTTTCGTTGGACTTTGCATAGAACTGACCTGCAAACTTACCTGCTTCTTCGCCCTGATAACCCTTATCGTCAACCGGAACGATAATATCCATCTTATAACGCATACCGGTATAGTAGTCGTCTGCACCGTAGCCGGGAGCTGTATGAACGCAGCCTGTACCGCTTTCCATGGTTACGTATTCTGCAGTAACGAGAAGGCTGTCTCTGTCAAGGAAGGGGTGCTTTGCAGTCATGTACTCGAAGTCGCCGCCTGCAAACTCGGCGATAACCTCATAGCTTTCAATGCCGCCCATTTTCATGGTCTTTTCAAGAAGTGCCTCTGCAACGATATAATTCTCACCATTATCAGCCCTTGCCACAACGTAGCTTTCTCTCGGATGAACGGCAATAGCCATATTTCCGGGAAGAGTCCATATTGTTGTTGTCCAGATGATGAAGTATGTCTTTGCAAGGTCACAAATCGATGCAAGCTTGCCCTTGTCATCGTTTACTGCAAACTTTACGTAAACGGAAGTACATGGGTCATCTGCATATTCGATTTCGGCTTCGGCAAGAGCCGTTTCATCGTTGGTACACCAATAAACAGGCTTAAGACCCTTATAGATGTAGCCCTTCTTGAACATTTCTCCGAATACTTTAACTTCCTCAGCTTCAAATTCGGGAGACATAGTAAGATAGGGATGCTCCCAGTCAGCAAGAACGCCGAGACGCTTAAAGGAGGTCATCTGAATATCCACGAAATCCTGTGCAAACTCGTGACAAGCACTTCTGAAATCGGAGATACTCATATTCTTTCTGTCAAGCTTATTTTTCTTTATAATGGCACTTTCGATAGGCATACCGTGATTGTCCCAGCCCGGAATAAACGGCACCTTGTAGCCTCCCATAGATTTTGCCTTATTGATAAAGTCCTTGAGCACCTTGTTCATTGCAGTACCCATATGGATATTACCATTAGAAAAAGGAGGTCCGTCGTGAAGAACGTAAAGAGGCTTGCCTTCATTGTTTTCAAGCATCTTGTTATAAATATCCTCATTTGCCCATTTATCGAGAAGTTTAGGCTCATTCTGAGGAAGATTTGCTCTCATCGGAAAATCCGTACGAGGCAGATTAAGTGTATTGGAAAAGTCCTTTGCCATTATCTTTACTCCTTAAATTTAATATATATAACTCAAAACAAACCGAGGAGGAATTTCCTCGATTTGCTTTAAAATAAGTATTTAAATTTCAACGCTTTCAGCGTCATCTGCTTTTTTTTCGGAAAGCTTGTCCTTAAAAGCATCTGCTACGCAAGACTCGAAATTAACGTTTTCTATTTCTTCCTTATTAACAGAGGGAAATTCGCCCTGGATATCGGCTATGTGCTTTTTGTAAGCTTCGAGAAGTGATTCTCTGAAAGCCTTTGATTTTTCTTCAAGAGCTATAAGCTTTTTCTTCTCTGATTCAAAGGTGTCAGCATATGCACCGAGAATCTCACTGCAGCTTTCCTTCATCGCAGCATTAACCTGTGCTGCCTTTGCATTTGCTTCAGAAAGGATTTTCTCACCCTCAGTCTGAGCGTCTGCAATAATCGCTTCGGACATCTGCTTTACTCCGCTCATCGCTTCAGCAGCTCTTCCGCTTGCCTGTTTATATTTTTCAACAACTATATTAAGCTTTTGCTCTATTTCACTGTACTTTGCATAAAGCTCGGTATATTCCGACATAAGTGCACTTACGTACTCGTCAACCTCTGCCGTATTATAACCCTTAAAACCTTTTCCGAATTCTACGTTTGCAAATTCTTCGGGTCTTTTCATAATATCCCTCCGTTCTGAGGAAATTTATGGGATAACCAAATCTTTTCCCAAAAATTCCATATCCAATAACAAAACTGCGCTAAATATATTTTTGAATTTCAAACCTTGTTCTGCCCTTTCGGTTCACATCACCTACCACCGAAAGTCTGAACTTTCCGTAGCCTCTTACCGAAAACGTGTCACCAACTGAAAGCAATTTGCTTTTATCGGTTGTTTCCTCGTGATTTATGCTAACATATCCCATAGCGACTAGATTTTGAGCTTTTTCACGGGAAATATTAAGCACCTCGGATATTAAAGCATCTATTCTGAGACTTGCACAAGTCCCTTTTATTACTTCAAATTGTCGCTTTGTTTCCGTTAAATGTGCAGAATCAAGCTTCTTTACCTTGACACCGTCACGTCCAATAAGCCTTAGATTTTCAATAATGTAGTCCACAGCCTTTGAATGAACAAACACCGTAGCATTATATCCGTTTTCGCCAACGATAATATCACCTATTACCGTTCTTTCAAGACCAAGTCCCAATACCGAACCGAGAAAATCCCTATGTGTATGGGTTCTGAATCCGGAGCATTCAACAAAAAGTGCAGACACCGGAAACTGTGACAACAACTCGTCTCTTTCCAAGTACAAGCAGTAATCCGGAAAAAAACCTATTACCGTTCTTTCGGCATCGTTGTAGCCACC
>JAZOCR010000055.1:0-16079 GCA_045596605.1 Eubacteriales bacterium
AAAGCGGTGCAAAGCTTCTTTTTGTATGTCTCGGTGCACCAAAGCAGGAAAAGTGGATATATGCAAACCGCGAAAAATTAAAGGTTAATCTTGCAATGGGTCTCGGTGGAAGCCTTGACGTATTCTCGGGAAACGTAAAGCGTGCTCCGAAAATCTTTATAAAGCTTAACCTTGAGTGGTTTTACAGGCTTCTTTGTATGCCCTACCGAATCGGCAGAATGATGAAGCTGCCAAAATTTCTTTTCGGTGTAATAATACATAAAAATAAAAATATACCAACTGTGGAATAATCTATACAAGGAAAGGTAAAAGCTATGAAAGTTAAAATTCTTACTCACACTCCTGACCCGGAAATGACAATTGCAGCTGCGGCAAAGCTCTGCTACAGTGCAGTAGGCGTAGATGAAATATGCGAAAAGATGACTCCCGAAAGCTGTGAAAGATTCATAAATATGCTTATGGGCTTCGGACACGAAAGCCCGGTTGAGCACGTTACCTTTACCTTTGCAATCGAGGGAGTTTCACGTTCACTTCTTGCACAGCTCACACGTCACAGAATTGCGTCCTACAGCGTTCAGAGCCAGAGATACGTAGGAAAGGAAAACTTTGAATATATTATTCCTCCGGAAATCGACGCAATTCCCGAAGCACGAGAGCTTTTCATAAAGGCTATGGAAAGCGACAGAGAGACGTATAAACAGCTTGACGAGATACTTTCAAAAAAGCACACACAGGCAATGCTTGACAGTGGCATGGACGAAAAAAAAGCAGCGTCGGCAGGTGCAAAAAAGGCACACGAGGACGCAAGATACGTGCTTTCAAACGCTTGCGATACTAAAATTGTTATGACAATGAACGTACGCTCACTTTATAACTTCTTTTCACTTCGCTGTTGCAGCCGTGCACAGTGGGAAATAAGAGAGCTTGCACGTGAAATGCTTCGTCAGTGCAAGGCGGTATCTCCCATTCTCTTTGCAAAAGCAGGGCCCTCCTGCATCAAGGGGGCTTGCAGCGAGGGTGCTATGACCTGCGGCAAAGCGTCCCAGGTGAGAAAGGAGCTTATGTCAGAATGAGCCTTGTGATTGCTGTAGACGGAACAGACGCTTCCGGCAAGAAAACCCAGTCTGATATTTTGTGTGAAACTCTTAGAAAAGAGTATGGTCTTAAAGTGGTTGAGGTATCTTTTCCGGATTACGATGATAAATCAAGCACGCTTGTAAAAATGTATCTTGCCGGAGAATTCGGAAATAATCCTTCGGATACAAACGCATACGCCGCATCATCCTTTTTTGCAGTTGACAGATATGCAAGCTTTGTACGCCACTGGAAAAAGGAGTACGAAGAACCGAATACGGTTATAATTCTTAACAGATACACAACCTCAAACGCAGTTCACCAGCTTGCAAAGATATCAGATGACAGCGAAAAGGAAAGCTTTCTTTCCTGGCTATACGATTATGAATTTATAAAGCTCGGTCTTCCTGTGCCAGACCTTGTTTACTTCCTTGATATGCCCCCGCAGTACGCAGAAATGCTTCTCAACGGAAGATGCGATGAGACGGGAGCTGTGAAGGACATTCACGAAGCTGACAGAGAGCATCTTCTCTGTGCCTACAATGCGGCGCAGTATACCTGCAATGCTTGGGGCTGGAGAAAGGTTGAATGTGTAAAAAACAGCGAAATCAGAAGCCGTGAAGATATTGCATCGGAAATACTTGAAATATGCAAATCTGAGCTTATAAATAAAAACATTATTTAAAGTAAACCCTTAAAACTTACCAAAGGAGATTTTGAGATGGTATATATTTTTCTTGCAAACGGATTTGAAGAAATAGAAGCTCTTACTCAGGTTGACTATCTGCGCCGTGCAGGTATAGATATATTTACAGTAGGCATTGAGGGCGAATGCATTATCGGAGCACACGACATTCCGGTGCTTTGTGATATGACACTCCAGGATGTAAGTCTTGACGAAGATGATCTTGAAATGATTATTCTCCCAGGCGGACTCGGCGGTGTTGACGGTCTTACAAAAAGCGCAGGTGTTGCAGCACTGATTAACTACTGTGTAAAGAACGAAAAATATATTGCCGCAATATGTGCCGCTCCTACCTTACTTTCAAAAAGAGGACTACTTAAAGGCAAGCATGCGGTTTGTTACCCGTCAATGCTTGACGAATTGTCGGACTGCCGTGACACAAGCGGAAGAGTTGCAACAGACGGTAAGTTTATTACTGCGGCAGCCGCAGGAACATCAGAGGAATTCGCTTTTGCACTCATTAAAGCTCTTCGAGGAAATGATGCGGCAGAGATGGTGCGTGAAAGCATAGTTGCGAGATAATCATCTTTATAATAGGGTAAAATTGCTGTGTGCCGGTTTCCGGCAGAATGGAGTTTAGTTATGGCAGAAATAAGAACAGTGAAAAAAGAACTTCGTGAAAAATACGTTGAGATGAGAAAAAATATGCCAAGGGAACAAAAAGAAGCCTTTGACACAAAAATACGTGATAGAATTATCGCTTCAATAACATACAGACACTCAAACGAAATTCTTCTTTACGCTTCAATGGAAAACGAAATTGACACCTGGAAGCTGTTTGAAACAGCTGTCAATGCCGGAAAGAAAGTAGCATTTCCGAGAACCTTCGAGGACAATACTATGAAATACTATTATTGCTCTTCAAGGGACGACCTTGAAAAGCGTGAAAACGGCATATATGAGCCGAAGGAAGGTCTTGCAGAATATGTTCCGACAAATCTTTCCCTTTGTATAGTTCCCGCAGTAGTGTTCGACAAAGAAGGCTACCGCATAGGCTACGGAAAAGGATTTTACGACAGATTTTTATCTGATTTCCCCGGTGTGAAGCTCGGACTTGTTTACAGCAATATGATTCTTCCCAGAGTTCCAAGAGGAAGATTTGACAGACACGTTGACGTAATCTTCACCGAAAGAGGAGTTGTAGCAGTAAATGCAACGAAATAACAAGCTTTCAGAGTCATACGACAAAAAAAGAAACACAAAGTCCGCTGCACACACTGACAGCAGGAAAAAGTGTAACATTCCGGCTGTACTTACGTGTATCGTCATGCTTCTTTACATTGGTGCAGACTATCTTCTTACGGGAAATTATATTAACAGCGATAATCCGTATGCTACTGTTGTGATAGCGCAAATGTGCGTATTTCTTCTGCCCTGTGCATTCTTTCTTGCAATCGGAACAATCTCTGGAGGCGGCGGACTTGCAAGATATAAATTCAATATATTTTCTCCGAAAATGATTGGTTTTGTACTTAGCTGTGTTCCTACTCTCGTTTTCGGAAGTATGATTATTAAATATCTTACTTTAGTATATTTTGGAAACAGTGATTCTTCCGCAATAAGTATTTCGGGAAATTCAGATTTTCTGTATATACTTTTATCGTCTGTAATTGTTCCTGCAATTGCCGAAGAAATACTTCTCAGAGGTATAGTTTACACAGAATACGAAAAAAAGCTTGGTGCTCTCGGAGCGGTCATAGGAAGCTCGGTTCTGTTTGCGTTTTTGCATTTTGACGCCGCAAATTTCTTTTCCTATCTTTATGCCGGAATAATACTTGCAGTTTCCGTCCATATCACCCGCTCAATTATTGCTCCCATATTTCTTCATCTGCTTAATAATTTTCTCTGTATATATTCAGACGCCTTTCTTCAAAGGATTTCAAAGGAAAGCATCAGCACCGCTTTCGTACTTATAACGCTGGGCGCACTGCTTTTGATTTCGCTGTTTATCTTCTTTGAAACCCTTGAATGGATATGCGTATATAAGGCTGATAAGCTTGTGTCACACGACCCATTGAAGCAGGATGAGGTTGTAAGATTAGTGCCAGAAAAAGAAAAAGCTGTAAATATAATTTCAAGAGTTATATTTGCTCCCGCATTTCTTGTGGCGTTAGTTATATTTTTAGTAAGAGTAATTGCGTTGACATAGCACGTTAAGGAGGTGCAAGCATGAGTTCAAACGATAATATCCGTGACGGCTTTGACGAGCTGCTTGGCGGTATAAATAAAGAGCTTGAGGCAAAAAAATCGTCATCCGGTACAGCTGAGAATAAAGATGTAGCCGACGATGAAGAAATTTTTCTTGATATTGACTCATTTGAGGATGCAAAAGACGAGGATATGACTATCAACATTTCCCCGAAAGCTCCGACAAGTGAAAAATCCACCCTAAAAAAGCCTGAGGAGATAAAGCCGAAAAATGAAGGCGCTCCTTCCGAAGGAACCAGGGTGTTCGATACGGTCAATCCGCAAAAAAAAGCTACAGAAAAACAGCCTGCTGTCAAAAAGGCTCCCGCTACAAATGAAAAAAAGCAGATAAAGCCGGCAACCAATACAAGCAAAGCCAAGACACCCGGTGCATCCTCTGCACAAAAGCCCCAAAGTAAGCTTCAAGACATTTTGAACGGTGAAAAAAGCAAAAATTCCCAGCATGCGGGCAAAGCAAAAACAGCAAGCACTCAAAAAGGCAACAAGCAGGAAAAAGTAACCGGCACAAAAAGCTCCAAACATCGCAAAAACAACAAGGGACTTATGGGCGGCGTTGCACGATTTGTTATTTATATTTGCTTTGTTGCAGTAGCTTCAATTATATGCTCTGCTATAATAATAAGCGTAACAAATGATATGTTTGCTTTCAGTAAGGACACCGAGATCGTAACAGTAGAAATTCCGGAAGGCGCATCTACAAAAGAGGTGTCAAAGATACTTTCAAAAAACGATATAATTAATAATCCTTCCGTATTTAAGCTATACACCAATTTCAAAAAGGGTAAAAGCACTTATTATACCGACGGCTTTAAATCAGGCTCCTTTGAGCTTTCTCCGAGCATGAACTACGACGATCTGATTTTCGCACTTTCCAACAGTGTAGGAACACGTGAGGTTGTAAGGCTCACCTTCCCAGAAGGAAGTACCGTTGATGAAATAATCGATATTCTCATAAAGGGCGGCGTTCAGAATACACGAGAAGAGTACATTGACGTCATTCAGAATTTTGATTACGATTACAGGTTTATAAACGAGCTTGATACGGAAAACTTTAAGAATGGAAGAAAATACAGACTTGAGGGATATCTGTTCCCGGATACCTATGATTTCTATACTGATGCAAGTGCGGTAGATGTCATAAACAAGTTCCTTGTAAACTTCAATAATAAGTTTGACACCACTTTCTATGATGCGGCGCAGAGCCACGGTCTTACGGTAGACGAAATAATAAACGTCGCTTCACTTATTGAAAAGGAAGCAAGAAAGAGCGAAGACTTCGGCACGGTTTCATCGGTGTTCCACAACAGACTTAAAAACAAGGCTAACTACCCTAATCTACAATCCGACGCTACGATACAGTACGCATTCCCTGAAAGAAAATCACAGATAACCCCCGAAGACCTGAAATATGATTCTCCTTATAACACCTATATTTATGCAGGACTTCCGCCGAGTGCAATTGCAAACCCTGGACTTGACGCAATAACTGCAGCACTGTACCCCGAAGATACTTCTTACTATTACTTTATCTCCAATAATGTTGGTGAAACCTTCTATGCAAAAACCCTTGACGGACACAACGCAAACATTGCAATGATTAGAAAAGAAAGCGGAAACTGACAATGAAACGCCCTGAAATTCTCGCTCCAAGCGGTAACTTTGAAAAAATGAAATTTGCCATTCTCTACGGCGCCGATGCCGTTTACCTTGCAGGTGAACAGTTCGGCATGCGTACTGCGTCGGACAATTTCAGCCGCACAGAGCTAAAAGACGCAATAGAATATGCCCACGAGCGGGGTGTGAAGATATACGTTACGGTAAACATTCTTCCCCACCCGGCTGAAACCAAAAGACTTCCCGAATATCTTGAATTTTTAAACAGCATAAAGCCTGATGCACTTATAATATCCGACCTCGGTGTATTTTCACTTGCAAAAAGATATGCACCGGACATAGAGCTTCACGTATCAACCCAAGCAAGCACGGTAAACGCCGAAGCCTGCAAAATGTGGCATAACCTCGGTGCAAAAAGAATAGTTCTTGCAAGAGAGCTTTCCCTTTCGGAAATAAAACAGATTCGCTCTGAAATTCCGGATGACCTTGAGCTTGAAGTATTTGTGCACGGCGCAATGTGCGTGTCATATTCGGGAAGATGTCTTCTTTCAAACTTCTTCACCTGCCGTGACGCAAACAGAGGCAACTGTGCACAGCCCTGCCGTTGGGAATATAACGTCAAGGAAATACGTGCAAGTATTGCAGAAGTAAAGCGTCCGGAGGACGTTATTGAAGCAGTGCAGGACGAGCACGGAACCTATCTTTTCAGCTCAAAGGATATGTGTATGATAGAACATATTCCGGAGCTAATCGAAGCAGGTATAGACAGCTTCAAAATCGAGGGCAGAGTCAAGAGCGCATACTACACCGCTGTCACAGCAAACGCATACAAGAGCGAGGTAAACGCTTATCTTGAAAATCCCGACGGATATAAATTCAATCCTCAATCCCTCGAAGCGCTTGAAAGTGTAAGCCACAGACGCTACGGCACAGGTTACTTTTTCGATACTCCAATCGAAAACGCACAGATTGCAGAGGAAGGCGGATATATTCGTGAAAAGGCTTTCCTTGCAACCGTCGAGGACTATGATGCCGAAAGCGGCAGATGCACGCTTCTTCAGAGAAACAAGACGTGTGAGGGTGAAACAGTAAGGCTTATCTCCCCTTTCAAGGCTCCGAGAGAATTTGTACTTAAGGATATGCAAGATGAAAAAGGAAGAGAAATTGAGTCATCTCCGCATCCGAAAATGCTTTACTCGGTAAAAGCACCGTTCCCGGTTGAAAAAGGAGATATTCTCTGCGGAATATAACAAAAAAATCAGCCTTTGGCACTTTTGCCAGGGGCTGATATTTAAAAGGTGAGAAAATGCAAGCTGTTATTACATATCTGCAAGGTCACCCGACGGGTGCTTTGATAATTCTGTATTTACTTACAATAAACATATGGGTTTTCATTCTGTGCGGTGCCGACAAATACCGTGCAAAAAGAAACATGTGGCGAGTTAAAGAGAAAACCTTTTTTATACTCTCCATTCTCGGTGCATCGCCTTTTATGCTTCTTGGAATGTATACATTTCGCCACAAGACTAAGCATTTTAATTTTGTGGTGTGTATACCGATGATTTTGGTGCTGCAGATAGTACTTATAATATTTCTTGAATACAGATATTCCGTTTTATCACATTTCTTTCTTTGATTTTTAGAGTTTGATTCTCGCTTTAAATATCCAAACAAAAAGAAAAAGTGGACACTGTGTGTCCACTTTTCTTTTTGGTGACCCGTACGGGAATCGAACCCATGTTTTCGCCGTGAGAGGGCGATGTCTTAGCCGCTTGACCAACGGGCCGTGTCATCAACGTATTGTATTATATCACATACAAGGTGATTTGTCAAGAGAAAAATCAGCAAAATTTCACTTTTTTTAAGTTTGTATATAGTGAGTTCCTGTAGCTAACAGCATTCCTGCGCAAAGAAAATTCTGGATATTCCCAAAAGATTCTTGACTTTTCCCGATTTTATGGTATAATATATTTGCTACACAAAACTGAATAATAGAATCAGAGGTATTTTTGTCTTTATAGGGATATTTATGCCCTTTTTGAGTCATAACCATTTATGGATATTGGTAAAATCGCAAATCCCACTGAATGGTTATGGTTATACCCTGATTCGATTTGGTTTTGTGTAGCAGCAATCGGGGTTTGCGTTTTTCGGTGCGTACAGCTTCGGTTGTACGCACTTTTTATTTTTTGGAGGAAAAAATGTCACTTACCAAATGCCCAAAATGCTATAAAGAAATTCCCTATAACGCTAATTGCTGCCCTAATTGTGGATGTTCGCTTCCCGAAACTATCACAACAGACACTGTTATAATCAAAATACCCAAAAAAATTGCAGTGGGATTTTTCGGTCATTTTTATTCCGGAAAAGCTGAGGTTACATCAAGCGATGGCACAATTTTATGGCAAGGACTATATGGCGAAAATGCAAGTTTTACTATTTCGGAACCCACAAGAATTATTATTGATTTAGGTGTTACGGCTAATCAGGTTCTTGGTGTTGTATATCCAAGAAAAAAATATTCGTTGATTCAAGATAGGAATGTACATATGAATGCGCATATGCTTGCAACGTATCGTTTATGCGATGTTGGTTACATTAATGCTGATTGAATTAAATTTTTATTATAAAGACGAGCATAAAGGCCCGTCTTTTTCCTTTTCAAAAAAATACATACAATACACTTGAATTTTTCCATAATAAGTAGTATAATAATTCAGATTGAGATATTGTACCCCTCAAAGACCAAACATTGCAGAAAGGATAGGCTAAAGTGAACAGTAAATCATATATAGTCGTGGTACTCGGAATAGTGCTTGCAAAGCTTGTGGGATTCTCAAGAGATATTTTCTTTGCAAACTTTTACGGCACAGGTCCGGTCGCTGATATTTATTTTCAAATATTTGGCATTGTAACGCTTGTTTTTACAGGAATTGGTATCGCCCTTTCAACAAGGGTAATTATGAACCTTAATAAAGAGGAAAACAGCTCACCGGAGCGAAAGAAAGCTTATGTTTCCGCTTTTCTCGGAAAAACTATCCTGTATCTTTCTCTTGCAACCCTTGTCCTGTATATTCTTGCAAAGCCACTTACAAGACTACTTCTGCCAAATATCACCGGCGATGACTTTGCTCTTGCCCTGCGGCTTACTTACATTATGCTTCCGTCATTTATATTCGTCTGTGTGGCTTATATAATATCGGGCATACTTCAGAACAGCCGTGTATTCTTCATACCGTCAATTGTAAGTCTTCCCTACAACGTCATAATTATTGCTTCACTGTTTCTTCCCGGTATTTCCATTGAGCAGATAGGTATTGCAACTACTGTCGGCTGGTTTTTGCATATTGTAATTCAGCTCCCCCACTTCTACAGTAAAGGCTATAGATTTATTTACCGTAGCGGTGAAAAGCTAAATGCCGGAAAGCCACATGCAGACCTCACTATCTGGTGGATTTTTCTTTCAAACCTTATGTTCCAGCTTTGCTTTATTATTGACAAGGCATTTGTAAGCGGTGATACGGGAAAAACGGCGGTGCTTAATTACGCATCAAATCTGTTTACAACAATTTCAAGCGTATTCGTTGTGGCAATGTCATCGGTTGTATTCCCTGCAATATCAAAAAACTACGAGGAAGGCAAAATAGAATACGTGCGTGAGCTTATCGGATATATAATAACCGTTATGTTTACGGTATTCGTTCCCTTTTTGCTTGTGGTTTCGCTGTTCGGCGAGCAGATTATCGGACTTGTTTACGAGCGTGGAGAATTTACTCACGAGTCAACGGTTGCTACCGCCGCCGCCTTTGCAATATACAGTTTCGGTATTCTCGGATACGTTGCGCAGGAGCTCATAAACAAGGTAATGTATCTTGCATCAAAATACGTATACACCATATGCGGAACTGTTGCTGTCGTTGCGGCAAAGCTTGTACTTGATTATATGTTCGTACCAAAATACGGTACTGTTTTTGCATCGGCTTCAACGTCAGTGCTTCTGACGCTTTACGCAATAATGGCATTTACCGTTCTTAAAAAAATCATCGGAAACTACCTTTCAAAAGGTGTAATTAAAAATATAGTAAAGGTTCTCGCAGCCGGCTGTGCGGCGCTGGCAGTGTACTTTATAATGAAGCTTTTAGTACCTTCACTGGTGAATGCTACGGGAATTGCGTTTGTTCTTCCAATAGTTATTTGCGGTGCTGTTTATGTCGCAGTTGCATTTGCCCTCGGACTTCATAAGCAGCTTCTTAAAAACCCGAAAAAGACAGTATAAATAAAGGAATAACAATACGGAAAGGAAAAAGAAAAATGAAAATCAGCTCTAAAGCAAGAATTTCCCTGCTCGCTATTATACTTCTGCTTGTTCTTATTCCCTCTTTTATTACGAGAGTGACAAATGAAAGAGGGAACGACAATGTTGTCGTTTCACTTCACTACAACGACGTTGCAAACCGTTATATGGGAGAAGAACTAAACGAAAAGCTCAAGGAATATTACGAAATAGGCGTAACCAAGGCTACAGTTGCCGAGGAAAACATTAACGCAATGGTTGCAAGAGGTGCTGTTACCAATATTAAATACAACGTTCTTCGCCACAAATACGACGACGAAAGCCTTGAGCTTGCAGATATTATAGACGAAAAAGCACCAAAGACAAGCTACGACTCCCAGCTGCTTATCACAAAGGATAAGGCAACTGCGCAGTTTATCAGCCGCAGCCTTTCCGAAAGACTCAGTGATGATGAGTACAGAGGCTTTGAAGCAAACAACGGAATAACGGTATTCTGTATATACGACGGCACTCTTCCTGTAAGTGAAATTGTCCTTGGATATAACCAGGAGGCTATTGCAAACCTTAAGGCTCTTGGGTTTGATGTTTGTCTTAGTGTAAAAATGCAGAATAGTGCAAAGACAGAATATCTTACTACGCTTGAAGAGCTTATTAAAAAACATGATATAAAATATGTAAATATAAGAAAGTCCTTAAAATCCCCGGAAAACCCTTCGGATGCAAAAAATCATTACGAAAATCTTTCAAAAATCATACAAGAAAACGATATAACGCTCGTTGTCACCGAGAATGCAACGCAGCTTTCAAACGAAAAGCCCTTCGGCTATGATTATATTTTTGAAAACAATAACAAGCATGTAATTCGTGCTTATGAAACCTACGACTATTCCCATGCTGATTCAACCAACTATCTTTTCAGATATCAGCAGTATCTCAACTCAACAATAGACAGAAATATACGCTTTATTTCTCTTACCACCATATATCTTCCAAATACTAACTTTGACCATCTCACAAATTACACCCTTAAGGCGGCAGAAACGTATATTAATAAGATAACAGAGCTCGGATACACCGTAAACGGTGACGCTCCGACCTTTAATTATGATATAAATCTTACGACAGTTCGTGCGCTGTCTGCGGCACTTATGGTTCTTGTTGTATACCTTATGTTCTTAATTGTTACAAGCTACGACAACAAGAAGCTCACACTCGGTGCAGTAATTCTTGCAATACTTGCGCTTATTGCTTCCTTTGCTATGCCGCAGTCGCTTCTTTCGCTGTATCCTACCGCATGGGCGGTAATAATGCCTTGCTTGGGCATGACGGTTGCCTTTGCCTTTATAAAGCACTTTAAGAATAGGATGAAAACCATTCTTATGGCGGTGCTCGTACCACTTTTGGTGGTAGCTGTAATGTGCCTTGGCGGTATAGTTATGGCGAGCCTTCTTTCAGGCATTGATTACTATATAAACAACGATATTTTCAGAGGCATCAAGCTCTCATTGTTTGCACCGATACTGTATAGTGTAGTTGCATACTACTGGATGTTTATTAAAAATGACAGAAATCTCATAAGCGACATAAAAGCGGCGGCTATGTATGAGGTAAAGGTTTACTGGATTATACTTGCTGTCCTGATTGGCATCGTTGGAATTATTTATATCAGAAGAAGCGGAAACGTAAATACTATAAGCTCCCTTGAAACTACAATGAGAAATCTCATCACAGAGCACTTTGCGGCACGTCCGAGAACCAAGGAATTTATCGTCGGATACCCATGCCTTGTGCTGCTCGTTTACTATGTCAAGAAAACAGATCTGAAGCTTCTTCAAATAATACTTGCGGCAGGCGGTGCAATTCTTGCGGCATCAATATCAAACAGCTTCTGTCACGTATTTACCGATGCTGCAACCATATACATGAGAGTCGTAAACGGACTTCTTATCGGTGCGGTAATCTGTGTTGCCGTTTATATTGCAAACCTTGCACTTGTTAAATTTGTGAAATGGGTTTACAATTACAAAAAAGAGAACTAACTCTTATATTTTACAGTTCTTTTAACTGAAAGGATTTCTCAAAACAATGAAGAATATTGTGATTTGCGGATATCATGGCTTTTCAAACAGTGGCGATGAGGCACTTCTTTGGGCTATGATTGACATAATCCGAAAAAAGCGTAGCGACGTTCACATAACGGTTCTTTCAATGCACCCGAAATCAACAAGCAAGCTATACGGAGTAGATTCGGTTTATCGCTACAATCTTTTTAAAATAAACAGACTTTTTAAGACCGCAGACCTGTTCTTGTTTGGCGGCGGAAGCCTTATCCAGGATATTACAAGCACAAGATCACTGTATTACTATCTGACGGTGCTAAAGCTTGCTCTGAAAAACAAGGTAAAGGTTATGCTTTACGGCAACGGCATAGGACCCTTGTGCCGTAAAAAGAGCCGTCGAAAGGTTTGCGAATGTTTGAATAAGGTTGACCTTATAACTCTTCGTGATGATATGTCGGACAAACTGCTCTCTGAAATTGGTGTAAGTAAGCCGAAGATTATAATAACAGCAGACCCTGCTTTTACACTAAAATTTGAAAGTCTTAAAAGCCCCGTGGAACTGCTTGACAGTGCAAGGCTGCCTGCAAATTCAAGGTATGCAGTAATCGCAATAAGAGAGTGGAAAAATTCTGCTTCTGACTTTGTTGCAACTATTGCCGCCTTCTGCGACGAGCTATATGAAAAATACGGTATTCTTTCGTTGCTTGTGCCTATGCAGTACAGCGAGGATGTAACGGCTTCAAGAGCAGTAATATCAAAAATGAACGCTCCCGGTTATATACTTAACCGTTCTACCGAGGTTGACGAGGTATTCTCTCTTATCGCCTCCTCCACCCTTACCGTCGGAATGAGACTTCATACTCTTATATACGCAACTACCCTCGGTGTACCGGTTATTGCTCTCTCCTACGACCCCAAGGTCACCGCCTTTATGCAGTCGATTAATCAGCCTCTTTGCATAGACGTTGAGCATATGGATAAAGATCAGCTTTCTGATATGCTAAGCACTTTGATGAGTAATCTTGACACAAGACGCAAGGAGCTGAACGACTCTCTTATGGAGCTAAGGAAAAAAGCTGAGTACAACGCAGATTTAGCCGTCACACTTCTTGATAAGGATTAGTCAAATTCAAATCCGCCACGCAGAATCGGTCGTGGCGGATTTATCATTTATGTAAAAATGCACGAGTATAAACAATCAAAGATTAAAGGCTGTGCTCGCAACAGTTAACTCGGCAACATTTTTCTTATCCTTATTTATAAGCCTTAAGTTATCTGAAATAAGTGCAATGAATTCGGAATTAGTGGGCTTCCCCTTAGCCTTCTGAACAGTATAACCAAACATTTCTGCAAGCACGTCGTAATCTCCTCTGTCCCACGCTACCTCAATGGCATGGCGTATTGCCCTTTCAACACGAGAGCTTGTCGTACCGTATTTCTTGGCTATTGTCGGGTAAAGCTCCTTTGTCACGGAATTTATAAGGTTCTGGTCCTCCAAGGTCATCATAATGGCACTTCTAAGGTATTGATATCCCTTTATATGAGCGGGAATACCAACCTTATGAATTAATCTTGTAACCTGCGATTCTATATCCATCGGAGAAAAGCTATCCTTTTCACCCGGTATCGACGCAGTGTTTTTCAGCGCAATTCTATGAATTTTCGTGGCAAGTGCTGAAAGCTCACAAGGCTTCATAATACAATACGATGCTCCCGCCTCTACTGCATCCTCAATAACCGTAACGTTGGTAAGACCCGTTGCTATAATAAAGCAAGGAGGCTCCTTCATGCTTTTCCTTGCTTCTCTAATGAGGCTTGCGCCATCAAGTCTTTGAAGCCACAAATCTAACACAACAACATCCGGAGAAAGTAAATAAATGTCCTCAAGAGCTTCTCTGCCATCTCCGCTCTCTCCCACTACGGTTATATCAGATCCTAAAAAATAATCAGATATACTCTTTTTAAATTCACTGTTCTGATCAGCGATATATAATCTAATGTTCATAATACGTTTCCTTTCCTTTTCAAGCCTTCTACCCTATCTTAAACAACTATGTTTATAAAAAGCCCGGAAATAACATCGTCATTTCCATTCTGATATCAAATTTCGAAATCCAAAAAAGATTTTACGGCAAAAACTGTTCCTTTACTATATCAGTCGGCGCCATCTTCGATATACGGACAGTTTGTGACCAAATCAAACCGTTTATTTGGTAAAAACTCGTTATTTTTCCTCAGCACCTATATGTTACCATATTTTCACAATATTTTCAACAGATTTTTGCCATTTTTTGCCATACTCTTGCTTTTCGGAATATTGACTTATTTTGATAACATATTTTCAGCATATGTATCAATTTATTGTCGAATAATAGTTTTATTAAAGTTATAAATTTGTCAAAGTTCTTTTTATACAGCCGAAAAAACAAGCTAAGTCCCTATTTTATTTTTTGAAAAATATAAAAATTTTCTGAAATTACACTCTTTCGTTTACATATTATTCATTAAAAAAGCAAGCACGACAGTCTTTACCGTCGTGCTCAGTCGATTTTCAATATAAATATATATGCAATTGCTTTAGAAATCTGTTGTTTTACGCCTCACCTAAGCTCACATCAGCCTTTTTTTCTACATAAGAAAAGCTATATATTCTTGATGTGATGTAAAGGATAAGCGTTATGAAAATAGCGTTGGAAATATAGGTTTCCCCCGGTGAAAGGAGCCAGAACGCCTGAAGATATGTTGAGGACACCTGAGTTGCAAAAAGCGTTACGATAGCACCGTAACCTGAGCACAAATACAGTCGTGTATATTTAAGTGCTTCTTTATTAACTGCAGAATCAAATCTCATAATATACAGCCTTGCCTCGCACATAAAAAATACGACGCATAGGCAAAATGCCACAATAGTAAGGCGTCTGCCGAAAATATTTACCTTTGCGGAGGTTTGCATAAAATAATAAATAAGTCTTAATGAAAACCAAAGAATAGGTGCTACCGCCAAAACAGAAAGCTTAGGAGATCTGGTTATGCTTTTTTGCAAAGCAAGCACAATAAAATATACTGCGCACGGCAGCGCAAGCACTACACCTGCAATATATATTATTCTGGTGAGATCCCCAAAGGAGGAAACGTTTGCGACCGGGAAATCAGCGCCATTAAAACGCTCCCTAAGGGGAATAAACACAAAACTGACAACGTATCCTGCAAAAAGAAATCCAAGAAGTGACGAGCAGAAAATAATAAAGGTTGAATTTTCTCTCTTTTTCGGGAGCATTACCTTTTTTGATGTAAAAAAAGGTATAATCACAATCAGTGCAACTAAGAAAAATGCTAGTGTCTGAAATATTTTCACAGGTAAACCGTGTGACGCCAGAAGTGTAGAAGGATCCACGTAATTATAATGACATATTATCATAAGCGACGATAATACTATACCAAGCGCAAAAGAAAGTGCAAGGAATAAATTAACTTTAGTTTTCATGGAATTTTCTCGCTTTCAAATAAGTGTGTTTTATTGTTATCAGAATAAGTCCTTATATTTCAAAACTTGTTCGGAATTTCTGAAAAATTCATAACATTTTTCATTTCCCGCTATCACCGAGCATCTTCTGTCAAGAGGAAGCACACCGCCGTTCATCGTGGAAACCATCGCTCCTGCCTCCCTTGCGATAAACGCCCCTGCAGCGTGATCCCACGGTGAAAGACCAAGCTCGCAGTAAAGATCCGTTCTTCCGCATGCCACGTCAAGAAAATCAATAACAGCAGAGCCAAAGCGACGTACGTCCATTGCAGATTCAAACATAATACGCATTATTTCAAAGGTTGCCCGGCTTTTGTTCTTCTCGTAAGGCGTTGTCCCAACGGCTACTACTGCGTGCTTTATGCTTCTGTCAGAGCAAGATATTCTTCTGCCGTTAAGATATGCACCTTTGCCCTTTTGAGCCGTAAAAAGCTCATCACAGTAAGGAATGTAGCAACATCCATATACGACCTCTCCATCCTGTACATAAGCAATGGAAACAGCGCTCTTTTTATATCCTCTAACGAAGTTTGTAGTTCCGTCAATCGGATCTATAACAAA
>JAZOCR010000056.1:0-3028 GCA_045596605.1 Eubacteriales bacterium
GTAACGAATGTTTTTTCGTGAGTTGAAGTTTTAGATTTGCATAAACTCGTAGCGGGACAAAAGGAGTTCTAAGAGGCTTGCCTCTTAGCGTACCTTTTTGGTACAGGAAGAATTTTCTTTTGAAAATTCTTCGGACATAAGAAAACCATAGGTTTTCGTTGTATTTTTCTTTTTGGAAAGAAAAAGTAACATACACTTCCCCTAAAAACCTTGAGGGTGTATCAAACCGATACACCCTCACGTATTTTTATATATAATCTTATCTTTCTTCTCTGAAGTAGGGAAGTCCAAGACTCTGCGGTGGCTGATTCTCCTTCTTGCTTCTTATGCTTGTGAAAATAAGCACTATTATCGTTACAAGATAGGGAAGCATATCAAATATCGCAACAGCAGACGGGTTTCCGGAAACACCGGGAATGTATGAGGTTGCAATGTAAAGTCCACCGAAAATAAATGAACCGATAATACCCATCACAGGACGCCAAACCGCAAAAATTACAAGGGCAACCGCAAGCCAGCCTCTGTCGCCAAAGCCGCCGTTTGTCCAGGAGCCGCCGGTGTAGTCCATAATGAAGTACAGACCGCCAAGACCTGCCACCATACCGCCGATAATTGTCGCAAGGTATTTGTATTTCGTTACGTTTATACCTGCCGCATCGGCAGTTGCAGGGTTTTCACCTACCGCACGAAGACTAAGACCTGCACGGGTTCTTCCAAGGAACAGTGCCGCTATAACCGCAATGATTATCGCAAGATAAACAAGGAAGCCGTAGCTCAAAAATATTTCTCCCACATCGCCAAGCTTTCCTGCGAAGGGAAGCGTCTTTTTAAAATAATTTGCCGTAGTCAGTACGTTGATGTTTCCGCCGTCACCGAAAATGTTGGTAAGTGAGCCGCCGAAAAAGTCACCGAAGCCAGTACCGAAGGTGGTCAGCGCAAGACCTGTTACATTCTGGTTTGCACGAAGTGTAATGGTCAGAAAGCTGTATATAAGAGCGCAAAGCGCAGAGCCAAGAAGCGAGCAGATAAGCGGTATCAGAATACAAAGCATGGGGTTTGGCACTTCCACCGAGCGTTCGTAAATATACGCACCCATAATACCCATATTGCCGCCAACGTACATAATTCCGGGAATACCAAGGTTAAGATTTCCGGATTTTTCCGTAATAATTTCACCAGTCGCACCGAAAAGAAGCGGTATACTCTGAACAATTGCCTTATTAATAATAGTAGCAAACATTATTTACCCTCCTTCTTTGCGCTGTGACGCTGAATTTTATAGGAAACGAAAAATTCACAGCCGATTATAAAGAACAGCACGATACCGGTAAGAATACCACCGATGCTGGAGTTACCAAGCTTTAAGTCCTCAATTACCTGACTTGAGCCGTTCTGCAAAAATACAATAAGGAACGAAGCAAGCACCATAGTTACAGGGTTGAACTTTGCAAGCCAGGAAACCATAACCGCCGTAAAGCCAAGACCGCCAACGGTGGCAGTGTTTATGGTTGCGTCCTTGCCCACTGCAAAGATAAAGCCTGCAAGACCGCAAAGAAGTCCGGAAATTGCCATTGTGCGAAGAATAACCTTCTTTACGTTGATACCGATGTAACGGGCAGTATTTTCGCTTTCACCTACAACGGAAATTTCGTAGCCCTGCTTGCTGAATTTAAGGTAAACGAACATAAATACCGTAAGAAGCACAGCAATTAAAACCACAAGACCGTATCTTGAGCCGAAAAGCTCCGGAAACCAGAATGAACCCCAAGGGCTTTCGATTGAACGTATTACGTTAGAGCCGCTCTTGTCTATAAAGGGAATAAAGAACAGTACAAGCTGCATTGCAACGTAGTTCATCATAAGGGTGAACAGAGTTTCGTTAGTACCGAACTGTGCCTTGAAGAAGGCAGGGATGATACCCCAGATAAATCCGCCTATCATTGCGGCAAGAGCAATAATTACAAGTGTAAGCCACTGAGGAAGCGTTCCTCCAAGGCGAAGCATAAGTATAACCGAAACAAGCGCACCTATAAGGGTCTGACCTTCAGCGCCAAGGTTCCAGAATTTCATTTTGAATGCAGGCGTTACCGCAAGGGAAATACACTGAAGTATCGCAACGTTCATAAGTGTAGTCCATATCTTTCTCTTTGAGCCGAAGCTTCCCGCAGTCATACGGGACACAAGCTCAACGGGACCGCATTTTGTTACAACGTACATAAACAGCGCACACACGCCAAGGGCAAGGGCAATTGCGATTATCCTTACAAGCACCGACTTCCAAAGAGGAATGGCGTCACGCTTTACTATCTGAAAAAGAGGCTCTTTCGTATGATGCTTCTGTATTTTCTTATTCATCTGCGCCCGCCTCCTTTTCTTCGCTTTGCTCGCTCTGAAGCTTTGTCATATAAAGACCAATCTGCTCCTTGGTAGCCTTTCTTGCATCTACAACTGCGCTTATTCTGCCTGCACAAAGCACCATAATTCTGTCGCAAAGCTCAAGCAGCACGTCCAGGTCCTCACCTACGAATATTACCGCAACTCCACGCTTTTTCTGCTGGTTTAAAAGATTGTATATGGTATAAGATGAGTTTATATCAAGTCCTCTTACCGGGTACGCCGCCATAAGAACGGTAGGCGCACTTGCAATTTCACGTCCTACAAGTACCTTCTGAACGTTACCTCCGGAAAGTCTTCGTACCGGCGTTGACGCACTTGGCGTTACAACCTCAAGCTGAGTGATTATATCCTGGGCAAGATTTTTCGGCTCTTTTCTGTGAAGAAACGCACCTGCACCCTTGCGGTAGCTTCGGAGCATCATATTGTCAACTATGTCCATATTTCCCACAAGTCCCATACCCAGTCTGTCCTCGGGAACAAAGGAAAGACGCACACCCATATCACGAATCTGCATAGGTGTTTTGTCACGGAGATTTTCTTTTTCGCCGCTCACGGGGTCAATATAAGTAATGCTTCCGCTCTGAAGATGCTGAAGTCCTGCGATGGATTCAAGAAGCTCTCTCTGACCGCT
>JAZOCR010000057.1:0-4184 GCA_045596605.1 Eubacteriales bacterium
TGTTCGACCAAGCAAAAGCTGATGCTAGTGCAACCGTTGCAAGTATGCAAAGTGCCCTTGATTCCCAACTTAATTATTGGGAAACTTACGCATCCAATGTTTCTGTATTGAAAGGGTTGTCAGCTGAAGATTTGGGAGTAACCCAAGAAAATTACAACACCTTGATTGAATTTGTGCAATCCGGAACCGAAGAAGCGGCAGGGCTGGCTCAAAGTATGGCGAATGCCGTAAACAGCGGCAACACTGAATCGATTGCTAAATTGGCTGAAACAATTGGGCAGATACAGGTTGCTCGACAGGCTGCGGCTGGCGAGGTAGCTGCTTGGAAAACCGATTTCGACAATAAAATGGATGAAATCGTTAACAAGATGGAGACCTCAATGAAAGAGCTTGATATGAGCACAGAGGCGACAACTGCTGCATCCAATACTATGAAAGCGTACGCACAATCTGTTTTAACAAACGGCGCAATGGCTGTTGCAAACGCACAGTCAATAGCTTCTCAAATCAAGGCCGCACTTGAAAGTGCGAACACTACAATCAGTATTGGCGTTAGCGGCGGTGGAACTACTGGAAAGGGTTACGCAAGTGGTACAGACTTCGCTACTCCCGGATGGCATTTGGTTGGTGAAAATGGTCCTGAAATCGTTGAGTTTAGCGGAGGCGAAACTGTATATCCGGCAGACGAAACAGAGCGTATGCTCACAAATATCAGACCCACACCGCTTAATACGAATGTCCCGGAGAGCTTAACCGGTCAGAAGACCCAAGATGTTTCGACAAAGGATAAGCGTATTGTGGTTGCTATCGAGGGCGGCGGCGAAATTACAGTAAACGGCAATGTTGATAAAGACGCTGTCGTTGAATTGCTTATAGCGAACTTAAAGCCTGCATTACTTTCTGTATTGCAGGAGGAAGTTTTTGAGGAAGGAGATGGAAGCTACGAGTACTAGAAATGAAATATGGCTCACGTTCAACAACGAAACGGAAAAGATACATTTTCCTGTGAATCCCGAAAAAATCACAGTCGTTTGTGATGGCAAAGTGGATAAAGTCGACATTGTCGGCTTGGGCGAAATTCTCATTAAACAGGACCGGCCGGCTATGGAAATAAGTTGGCAATGCTTTCTCCCTTCCACGTACTTCCCGGGAATGAATTTTGAAGTAGTCTATGATCCGTATTGGGTAGCAAACAGGATTAACGGGTGGAAAGAAAAAGACGGTCCTTGCCACCTTATAATCACAAACACTCCTGTAAACCTTTATGTGCTTGTCGAAAAATACAAGCTGTGGGAGGTCGGCGGCGATGTTGGAACTGTGTATTACGACATAAAACTCAAAGAGTTTCGCAATACTGCTCCAAGACAAATCGAAGTCGTCAACACTACGGCGGTTATCGAAGAAGCAGAAACGAGAGTTGATAACAGGAGCACCCCGACAACCTATACTGTCGTTTCGGGCGATAGCCTCTGGGCGATTGCACGAAAGGTATGGGGGGACGGCAAGCGTTGGAGAGAAATCTACAATGCGAATACCGATAAAATTAAAAACCCTGACCTTATCTACACAGGTCAAGTTTTTGTGATACCGGGGTGATGCTATGATTAAATTACTTCACGTTAAGCGAGACGGCTCTACATTCGATATATCGGGGTTGGTTGAGCAGGTAAAATGGAGCGGCAGAAAAGGCTCTGCCGCCCGAACTATTGAAGTCTCTTTGCTTGATAGCAACAGAGCAGGCTTAAAGCGTTCGGATATTGACGTTGAAGACGGTCAAAGCTGCATATTTTATTGGAATGATAAAGAACTCTTCAGAGGTCTTATTATGAATCAGCAACAGAGCAACAAAATGAAAATGCCGATAAAGGCTTACGATTTGGGAGTGCATTTTGCAAATAGTAAGGACACGTTCACTTACAAAAACAAGACTGCAGACCAAATGTTTGTTGACTGTTGTAACAGATTGCAGATTCCATACAATGTAGTTGCGGGAACGGGATATGTAATAAGAGAACTCCCGAAACCGAAAACAACCTATTTTGACGTTATTCAAGACGCTCTTAGTCAAACTTACAAAGCTACCGGAGCAAGATTTTTCCCTATTTCTCTTGAGGGGAAAATGAACTTACTCCACCGCAAAGATACCATTTTGCAGTGGGTAATCGAGGATGGTGTAAACCTTTCCTCATACACGTACAAAAAATCCATTGAAAAGGTGAAAACAAGGGTTAAGCTGATATCAAACAAAGACAAGGTATTGGCACAGCGTACAAACGATGCTCTGGAGGCAAAATTCGGGGTATTTCAAGAGATTAACACTCCGAGTGATGATTTAAACCAAGCACAATTAACGGAGCTTGTGGACAGTATGATAAGCGAAAAAGGACAAACGGAAAAATCCCTTACTATTTCGGGACTTGGAATACCGGAGATTTTCTCCGGCATAGGTGTCTATGTTATTATAAAGGATTTGGGGATTGAGCAGACCTTTTACGTTGACCAAGATACACACACGTTCAAGGGCAGAAAGCATACTATGTCGCTTACTCTTAATTGGGCGAATGATATTTAAGGAGGGATATAATGGGACCAACAAGTCTTAAAGAGGCGTTTCAAGGAATGGTGCCGACATCGGCCGAGTTGTTCAGAGGTGAGGTAATATCGGTTTCACCTATTACGATAAAATCCGAAACTGATGATAAGCTCGTTCTTTCTGATACGCTTCGCATCCCGAAACATTTAACAGTGCAGCAGTTTCCTTGTAGCATCACCAGCGGAGCTGTGTCGGTTTCAATGTCCGGTGCGCATTCACACGGCATTTCAAGCCTTACGATAGAGGGGACAATTACGATTGACAACTCCCTCAAAGTCGGAGATAAGGTTTATATGCTTGCGGTGAGCGAAAGCAAACTGTATTACGTACTGGATAAGGCGGTGTAATTTGTGAATAATACTTACATTTCAATCCCGATTACAGGGATTACAAAGAAAGAAACTCCGCCTACACGTACCTACGCCCTTGATTTGGATAAAGGAAGAATTGAGGGATTTGTAGATGGTTTAGAAGCTTGTCAGCAGTTTATACGCAAAGCGTTGATTACGCCTCGGTTTAGGTGCTTGATTTATAACAACCAATACGGCTCTGAAATAAAGCAGGCAATCACAACAGAGGATGCGTCTCCTGCGTACGTTGCGGCAGAACTGCCGAGAATCGTCAAGGATGCCATTATAAATGACGATAGAATAATTGACGTGGATACTTCGGCATTCACGTTTGAATTTGTCGAGGATGGCGTCTATGTAGATTTTGACGTGCAGACCATCTACGGAAATTTGAAAGTGCAGGAGGTGTTAAGCGGTGTTGTTTGAGGATAAAACCTACGAAAAACTCTTACAAAAATGCTTGGATAAAGCTCCAAAAGGTATTGATACAAAACAAGGCAGTATTTTCTATGATGCCTGTGCGGCAAAATGTTTGTTATTGGCAGAGATTTATGCTGACCTTGATATTGTAATCGAAGGTTGCCATATAAACAGTGCAGTCGGCAGAGACCTTGACGATTGCGCGGCGGACCATAGCGTTTATCGTAATGCTCCCATCAGTTTGAAATGCAGAGCCGTTTTTGTTGGAACAACCCCTGCTCCCGGAAGTAGATTTTTCTGCAATGATGTTTTCTTCACACTGAAGGATAATCTTGCAGAGCTATATCCGAACGATGAAGAACTCCTTGCCGGAGGACCTTTGTATATAGAGGCAGAAATAACCGGCACAGCGGGAAATGTCGTAAGAACGGGAGATACGCTTGTTCCATATACAGATGTTGACGGCTTAATATCTGCGACAGTTGGAGAAATTATCGTTTTGGGAGCTGATGAAGAGGACGACGAGAGCCTTCGTGAAAGACTGCAAAACAAAATTGGAGGACCTTCCGAAAACGGAAACAAGCACCATTATAAAACGTGGTGCGAGGACTGTGAGGGTGTTGGCTTTGCAAAGGTTGACGAAAACGGCACACCGCTTACATGGTATGTTGTTGCAGATGACCTCGGTAAGGCACAAAGCGGCGTTCGTAACATCATTGTTAAGAGCACGCCTACAATCGGCGGTGTGGTTGGTGATGTTGATGAAAACGGCAACTATACCTACGGCATAGATGTTGACGGCATTAGCTACTCCAAAAAGG
>JAZOCR010000058.1:0-9257 GCA_045596605.1 Eubacteriales bacterium
AATTTGAAAATGAAATTCATTTTCAAATTCGCATATTCAAAAGGGTGGATATATGCAGACTAAAGGCTTTTATAAAACACGTCAGCGGGATATAATTTTAAAGCTGCTTAAAAATAATACAGACAAGCACCTGTCCTGCGAGGAAATAGCAGAGCTTTTGAAAGCAGGAGGAAATAAGGTGGGGATAACTACCGTTTACAGATACCTTGAAAAGCTTAACCTTGAAGGAAGTGTTCAGAAGTATACATCTGACAAAGAACGTGCAAGATACACATACGTGGAAAAGGATTGCAGAGGACATTTCCATCTGAAATGCACAAGGTGCGGTGATACGTTCTGTGCAGATTGTGATTTTCTCGGAACACTCAGCGAGCATATAGGCAAAGAGCACGGTTTTAAGGTTTTGCCGTCAAAAACTGTGTTTTATGGGGTATGCACCTCTTGCCTTGAAAAAGACGCAGAGCCAAAAGAGGTGTGAGAGGATAGAAAATATGAAGCTTAAAAATATAATTTTTACAGGTATAACAGTGGCACTGCTTTTGTGCTCCCTTTGCGGCTGCAAAGGCGGTGAAGAAAGGACAAGCCCAAAGCTTAAGGTGGTAACCACACTTTTTCCGCAGTACGATTTTGCACGTACCATTGGCGGTGACAGGGCTGAAGTTATAAAGCTTTTGCCAAACGGTGGTGAAAGTCACACCTATGACCCGTCTGTAAAGGATATAACTGAAATTTCTACTGCCGATATATTTCTTTATACCGGTGAGCATATGGAAGCGTGGGCGGGCGAGCTTATTAAAAGCGTGGACAGTGACAGTGTAGATGTAGTAGACCTTTCAAAAGGCATAGAACTTATGAGCATAAGTGACGAGGGCGGTCATGACCATACCTTGGAGAATTCTCACAGTCACGATTTTGACGTTCATATATGGACAAGTCCGAAAAATGCGAAAATTATGGTAGACACTATACTTGAGGCTTTCTGTTTTGCAGACAGTGACAATGCAGATTACTACACGCAGAACGCAGATGCCTTAAAGAGAGAGCTTGAAGAGCTTGACTACGCTCTTTCTGAGCTTTCCGAAAATTACGACAAAAGAACGCTCTATTTCGGTGGCAGATTTGCATTTCTTTATATGTTCCGTCAGTACGGGTTTAACTATCGCACGCCGTACAGGGGCTGTGGTGAGGAGTCAGAGCCGGGAATAAAGGTTATAGCGGATATTGTTTCCGAAATGAAGAGCCTTGGTGTACAGTATATTTTCTGCGAAGAAATGAGCCAGGGAAAAATCGCAAAAGGCATCGCCGAGGAAACGGGGGCAAAGCTTCTTGTTCTTCATTCCTGTCACAACATTTCAAAAAGTGAAGATGACAGTGGCGAAACCTATATTTCACTTATGAAAAAGAATATAGATAATTTAAAGCTTGCACTCGGACAGTGCGGGAGCTGAATAAAACAGAAGGGCATTTATGGATAACAGCATAGTCAAAGTAAAGGATTTAACAATAAAATACGGCACAGCAAACGAAGCTGTAAGAAACGTGAGCTTTGACATAGAGAAAGGGGACTTTCTTCTTATCGTCGGTGAAAACGGCTCCGGAAAAAGCACTCTTATAAAGGGCATACTCGGGCTTTTGCCTGCATCTTCCGGAAGTATAGAATTTCTTGGCGATACCGCAAAGAAAATCGGATATCTTCCACAGATAAACGAGCTATCCGGAGATTTTCCGGCACTCGTGAGTGAGGTCGTTCTCTCAGGCTATACCGGAAAAAAGGGATTTTTCTCCTTTTATTCGTCCCGTGATAAAAGAAAAGCAAGGGAAATACTGAAATATCTTGATATTTTGTATCTTTGGGATAAATCTATAAGAGAGCTTTCCGGTGGAGAGAGACAAAAGGTGCTTCTTGCAAGAGCACTTGTTTCTGCTACCTTTTGTGGTGTATGCAGGGAGAAGAACTGCTCCTGTCACGAGGAAACCTTTTGCCATACAAATGGGCTTATAGTTCTTGACGAGCCGTCAAATGGGCTTGACCCGGTTGCAAACAGTAATCTGTATCTTACTCTTGAAAGACTTCGCCGTGAAAAAGGAATGACGGTAATTATGGTATCCCACCTTGTGGACAGTGCAAGTATGTATGCAAATAAAATTCTGCATATGGGTAAAGAAATAAAGTTTTTCGGTAGCCGTGAAAGCTATCTTGAAACGGAAGCGGGAAGAAAATTTGCAGAGGGTGTAGGAGGGGAGGATATAGCAGATGAATGATTTTATTTATACTATTTCCAATATGCCTGCTATAGTCTACAGAGGAATTATCGTAGGTCTTCTGGTTTCGGTCTGCGCATCACTTCTCGGCGTAACGCTTGTACTCAAGCGCTTTTCTATGATAGGTGACGGACTTTCTCATATAGCCTTTGGCGCTATGTCCCTTGCACTTGTTATGAATCTTGCACCGCTTGCTTTTTCAGTGCCTGTGGTTATGGTTTCAGCCTTTTTGCTTTTGCATCTTACAAGAAAAAGCAGTATTGGCGGCGACAGCGCAATTGCCATTGTTTCAAGCACGGCACTTGCAGTGGGTATAGTTGCGGTTTCACTTGCAGGGGGCGTTAATACAAACGTCAGTGACTATATGTTCGGAAGCATAGTAGCCATTTCAAAGACTGATTCATATTTATGTGTTCCGCTTCTTGTACTTATAATAGTTTTGTGTGTTCTCTTTTACAATAAGATTTTTGCCGTTACCTTTGATGAAGGATTTTCAAAGGTTTCAGGAGTGAAGGTGGAATTTTACAATATGGTTATTGCACTTCTAACGGCACTGACAGTTGTTATTGGAATGAGAATTATGGGAACTCTGCTTATTTCCGGACTTGTAATTTTCCCGGCACTTTCTGCAATGAGGGTATTCTCGTCTTTCAGACGGGTAACAATATGCTCGGCAGTTATTTCCTGCATCTGCTTTATACTTGGAACTCTTATTTCA
Organism: Eubacteriales bacterium; assembly: GCA_045596605.1. Lineage (GTDB taxonomy): Bacteria > Bacillota > Clostridia > Oscillospirales > CAG-382 > SIG622. The sequence goes on from JAZOCR010000058.1 coordinate 2,981, forward strand.
ATTATGCTTGATACACCGGTAGGAGCAAGTATTGTTATTGTAAACGCAGTGGCGTTTTGCCTCTTTTATGTTATTGGAAAACTAAAATCTGTGTAAGTGCGTATCTTGACAGATTTGAGATTTTCGGGTATACTTAGCCTTAAGCTTATACTTAACCAAAATGAAAGGACTGATAAGACTTTGAAGAAATATATAATTCATATTTTACTTGCGCTTACTCTGCTGTTTTTGCTTTGCTCGTGTGATGCAGATAGCTTTATAGATATTTTCACCGGTGAGTCCGGGGAAAATTACGAAAACAGTAATGTCGCAGATGATGAAAAGCATACGAATGAGCAGTATGATGCTGCTGCACTTCTTGAAAGTGTAACCTCTGAATATGTGGTTGACTTTTTTGCCGCCGATTATGACCTTGACCAAGTACAGGAGGTGTATGCACTTACCTCGAAAAACGCATTTGGCGAGGGAGAAGTGCACATGGACGGTATTTCACTTTGGTTTATTAAAAATGATAAGGTGATAAAGCTTCTTGATAGTGGGGATTATTCGCTTTCTCCGGAGCTTTGGAGATTTTCTGACAAAATCTTGTTTTGCATTGATGAGTATGTAGATGACGTTCCTTATTCAAAGGTGTTTTTCGTTTCCGGCAGCGGCGCTTACAGCTACGGCGATTTTGGCGCAAAGCTTGTGAGGGCCGGAGATGACAGCAATGACTTTTATGCCTGGGTGGATGCTCAGGATTCTGTTTATCGTATAGCTTCCTCAGAATTTTCAGAAAGCGCACTTAAGCCTTACTACCTCTACTTCGACGGAAACTTTTTCTGTGAGTATGCAGGACTTATCATACGTGAGGAAGAACTCCGTGCGGTAGACGGTGCGGATGAAATTTTGACGGCAATTTCCGGTGGCGGTTATACTATCGGCGATATTTATTACAGAGATAACGGAATTATCAATATAAATATATCAAAGGAAAACGGCGGCATTATTATGCGTGAAAATGTGACGCTTATGCTATCAGGCGAAGGCGTTCATCTTGTTCCCAGGGGTGAGAGCTTTTCTGTTTTAACAAATGCTGAAAATGCCGAGCTTTCACAAAAGATAACAGACGGCAGCTTTGAAGACCTGCAGGCTTTCTCCTACGGTGGACACTATAGTGCCGCAGTGCTTGTGGAGCTTGCGACCTATCCATTGGAATTTGAAAGGTAAAATACGATTTTCAACTAAAAAGCTCTGCTCAAAATCATGAGCAGAGCTTTTTTATTATTTCCGGGTTGATTTTGTGGGTGCATCTTTTGCTTTGATATTAAGCAGTACCACCGCAAAAAGCACCAGTCCTATGCCGATATAGTTATACCACGCAAGGCTTTGGTGAAACACGATAAAGCCGACGATTGAAGCCACGACCAGCTCAAGAGTTGCAACGATTGAGGCGAGTGACGGCTCTGTGTGCTTCATTCCAAGACTGTAAAGTCCGTGAGCGAGTGCTGAGGAAAGAGTGCCAAAAAGCACTGCATAAAGGAGCATATCGGTTTTTATAAGGGCAGTGAAGGTTTGTACCGGACCGGCGATGAAATATGATGATATTGCCGCAAAAATATAGGTGTACATAACAACGGTCAGTGAGGTGTATCTTTTAAGAAGACCGTTTGCAAATATAGAATACAGGGCGTAGGTAAGTCCCGAGGCAACACCGCAGAGTATTCCTATGGCGTCTGCCGTGTTTTGCTCACTTGTAAGTGACACCAAAGCACAGCCTGCGAATGTAATGAAAAGTGCGAGGATTTTTTTCTTTGTGATTTTCTCCTTGAATATAAGTGCGGACATAATTATAACGAAAATAGGGGCTGTATACATCAGCACTGCCGCAACGGACATACCTGATCGTTCTATAGAAGTAAAATAAAAGACGTTATTCACCGTAAGAGTAATTGTTCCGCAGGCAAAAAGCAAAAGCAAGTCCTTTATAGAAACACAAAATCCTTGCCTTGGATTTGCTATAAGATTTGCGATAACAAGCGATAATGCCGCAAAGGTCATTCTTGCAGAGACATTCTGAAACGTCGTCATGCCGGCGTCTTTCATGGTCGTAGAGAAAAATCCGATAATTCCCCAGAGAATCGCTGCCACGACAATTGGTAAAACAGCTGTTTTTTTCATATGCTTCTCCAAAATATATGAGGCATACTCATCATATGCCTCGAATATGGTTATTAAGTATGTTTATCAGAAGTTCTTCGCTTCCATAAGTGCCTGAATTTTTGCAGCGGGGCTGAGAAGCAGGCTTATGGATTTATTTATGTTTACAGCCTCAATGTAGTACGCAATGTATTTAAGAATATTAACCTCGGTAAACCATTCACGTTCCTTGAGTTCATCGGGAAGATAGGTGGAGTTTGTAACGAATATTCTGTCAAACATTTTGTTGTTATAATACTCGTCAAACTTATCAAAGCCCTTGTTGAAAAGGCCAAAGGTAAAGAAGCCGTAAATTCTTCTTGCCCCCTTGGACTTTAAAAGGTCCATAACGTGCATAAAGGATTCACCGGATGCGAGTATATCGTCTACTACCACGATGTCTTTGCCTGTAACGTCATCGCCGAGATATTCGTGTGCAACTATCGGGTTTCTGCCGTCAACTACCGTTGTGTAGTCACGTCTTTTGTAGAACATTGAAAGCGGAACACCAAGAACCGAGGAGAAGTACATACCTCTGTTGAGCGCACCTTCATCGGGGGATACTACCACGAGCTTTGACTTGTCGATGCCGTCTTCAGTATTCAGAAGCTTCTTTATCATCTGATAGGTTGGCATAAGATTATCAAAGCCGTTAAGCGGTACTGCGTTTCTTACTCTGTCGTCGTGAGCGTCAAAGGTCATAATTGTTGACACGCCCATATTAACGAGGTCTGCAAGAAATACTGCGCAGTCAAGGGATTCTCTTGCTGTTTTTCTGTGCTGGCGGCTTTCGTAAAGCATAGGCATAACAAGAGTTATTCTTGCGGCCTTTCCGCTTATTGCCGCAATTATTCTTTTTATGTCCTGATAGTGGTCGTCGGGACTCATGGGAACACTTCTGCCGTACATTATGTATTCCGTTTCCTTGCTGTGGTTAAAACAGTCGGCAACGATAAATACGTCCTTGCCTCTTACAGATTCGGCAAGAACAACCTTTCCTTCGCCTGAGCCAAATCTTGAGAAAACCGAGTCAACTATGTAGTGGGGTTCTTCCTTTCTCCATTCTCCGATATAGCTTGCAATTCTCTTGCACATTTCCTCTGTGCCCTTTGTTCCGATTATGGCAAGCTCACCAAAGGGTATTTCTTTTGACAAATCCGGCATTTTGGTATCCTCCCTGAAAAATATATAGGTATTGTATTCTACTTCAATTATACCAAAACTGTCGATTATTGTCAAGGTATCAAATAACGGTTTTTTTAGTGCTTGTATGTAAATTTTGTTGCTTTTGACGATTTCTAAGGAAAAAATTTCAAAAGTCGTATTTATTTGACAAAGAAATCTGCAGTTAACTGTCGAAATTACTTGTCGGAACATCAATTTTTTATCATTCAGATGGCGGTTTTAAGCGGTTTTCAAGGGTGAAATTTGACAAATCGAAAATTATATGTTATAATCTCTGCTTGTAGCTGTAAAAAATTCTTATTTATACCTTTTTTATAATCCGTCATAGATCGCTTTTTTAAATCTCATCAAAGCTTTGGCGGAAATTTCGGAGGAATTTTGATGTTAAAAAAGACAATATCAGTTTTTATGGCAGTAATTATTATGAGTGCTATGGCTCTTTCCTGCAACGCTGCAGAGTTAAGTATACTTACGGTGGGAGATTATGAATTGCCCATAGATATTACCGTGAACGGTGAGTATATTTACGAAGACGCAAAGGGGCATTTCGGTTCTGACGGTGACGTGTATGTACCCTTTGCGGAATTTTGCGAGGCTCTTGGCATTAAAACCTCATATAACAGCTTTGCAAAGACGGTAACTGTCGTAAGAGGTTGTAATCTTTACCGTTTTTCAGCACAGAAATCTGCATTTGGTATTGGTGCTCCTTCCAGGGACATAGAAATGATTGTGGAAAACGGAAAACGGTACGTAAAGGCCCAGGTTATTGCCAATATTGTTGGGGCAGATGCCGTGTGGGACAGCCTTATGTGTGAGCTTGACATTACTCTTCCCGGATACGAGCTTCCCAAAGAGTATACCGAAGCCCGGTACAACGCAGAGGATATACACTGGCTTTCCCGAATTGTTACTTGCGAGTCGGGAAGCGTGAGCGTTGATGCGAAAATAATGGTTGCAAACGTAATTATGAACAGACGTGAAAGCAGTCAGTTCCCGAATACTATCAAAGAGGTAATTTTTGATAAGAAGTTCGGTATTCAGTTCCCACCTGCCCATAACGGCTTTATTCATATGGTAAAGCCCACTACTAATACCATTCTTGCCTGCAAGGCGGCGCTTGGTGGCGTTATGCTTGTGCCGGACTGTAAATACTTCTCCTATACCTCGGATAATTTTTCCTGGGTATATCAGAACTGTCAGCTGTATAAAACACTTGGAAATCAGGCGTTTTATAAATAATATGTGCGAATAGCAGACACAAACAAAGATTGTTTGTGTCTGCTTTTAAATTTTTTATATCAAAACATTGACATTCAGTGGGGTTTGTGTTATATTGTTTTTAGAGAACATACTAAAGCATTTCTGACAAGCAAGGAGGCTTATTAATATGAAAAAATCAAAAAGAATTATTGCAGTGATTGCGTTTTTTGCAGTGTTGTCGATGTCTTTATCCGCCTGCTTTGGCGAGAGCAAAAATAATGAAGATATAAATAACAGTGTTTCGGATACCGAAGAAACTATTAAGAATGATGACAAAGCACCGGACGCCGAAGAAATTGTTGAGAACGACGAAAAAGCACAAGTGCGTTTTCAGGACAGACGCATTGAAGAAGAGCATCCGGAGCTTGTAGAGCTTTTGGATATGACGGCAGGAGAAATAAAAGAGAAATACGGTGAGTTTGAATTTGAATATTCCGAGTTTGGTCCCGGATTACCGGTTTATTCCATTGAAAATTTCCCCGGTGTTCTCGTGGGCTTTGAATTCAATATAATGAATGAAGAATTATCCGATGATATAAAGCCAAACAGAGTTAAAGTCTATAACGAATATACCGGTGGGATTATGGGACTTGGTTTCAGAGATAAAGTGGATGAGTTGGAGCAACCAATTATCTGGGATAAAGTAGTTTATATTTTATCGGAAGGCACTTTTTACGTTGAAGCACGTCTTGGAGATTATGTATTGGACGTATATTTAAACCACGAAAACTTTGGAGCACTTAATATGCCAAGGGAGGACGTTGCTACAGAAGAGGAATGGAATATATGGAAGGATAATTTCAGTAAAAATGCAACGGGAAGGGTTGGAAGTTTTTGTATTAAAAAGTACGAAGAGGAGATATATAGCTGCGAAGAGCCTGATTTAGAGAAGCCTTTAGTGGCTGCCGATTTGAGCTCATATTACCACACGGTAGGTAATTATTACCCGGAGCTTGATACAGCATTATTTTCAGCCGCACCTCTCGGTGAAGAGTCCGCAGTTTACGTTTTAAATAAAGGACTTGTATATTACGTGAGTGATATACAAAGCGAAGGCTCATATTACAGATGTAACCTTAATCTTCCGGATTGCTATAATGGCAGCATCGTTTATGTCAGTGCCGGCGCAGGCAGCGGTGAGTTAACATTTATCGTTGAGGCAGAGAGCTGCATAGATAAAGCTTATTTTGAGTATGTTTTCTTATTTGAAAAGGATTCATTGATAAACTCTATACTCACTCCTATTCACGTATCAAGGCTCTCTGAAAAACCAAGTTTTATTGAGTGATTTGAATTTTAGAGTAAACAAAAAGTTCCTCCGGGGAAATCGGAGGAACTTTGTCTTTTATTATAGGTGCTTATTCAGCATCGTGAGCGTGACAGTGACAGCAGTTACCGTCACAGAACATTTCCTTATCGTAGGAAATACCGTTTTTGTCGTAATAATCCTTTATAGCCGCCTTTACTGCTTCTTCAGCGAGTACGGAGCAGTGAATTTTCTGTGCGGGAAGTCCGTCAAGAGCTTCAACAACTGCTTTGTTGGAAAGCTCAAGTGCTTCTTCAACACGCTTGCCCTTAATCATTTCCGTAGCCATAGAGCTTGTAGCGATTGCCGAGCCGCAGCCGAAGGTGTTGAACTTTACGTCAACGATAA
>JAZOCR010000059.1:0-4548 GCA_045596605.1 Eubacteriales bacterium
TATAAGAATAAGACTTGCAATTGAAATATGAGGGAAAAAGCGGTTAAGGATAAGTGAAGCAAAATCACTGCCGCCGGTGGAGCTGCCGTGTCTTATTACAATCCCAAGCCCTGCACCCATTACAGCACCGCCAAAGACGGAGGCGAGTAGAAAATCCTCCGTATAATAAGGAAAATATGAGGTAATTTCCAGAAAAAGTGAGAGTGAAAGTATCCCGAAGACGTTTTTTATAAAAGCGGCTTTGCCGAGGTATTTATATCCTATTATCATCAAAACGGCATTTGCAATAAGGTTTGTGACAGACAGAGGAATTTCAAAAAGATATAAGAGCACCGTACCTATGGAGGTTACTCCACCTACGGAAACTTTGTTGGGAACGAGAAACATATTAAGTCCTGCGGAGAGAATAAAGGTTCCCACAGCTATTGTAAAATAGGGATATGCCGGTTTAAGCTTTAAAGATGTCATATTTTCACCGTGTTATTATTTAATATTATTTGTTTTATATTTTTCGCCGAAAAATGCGGTTTGATACTGCAAAAATCAGTACAAAAAGAAAATAAAAATACTTGTATTTTGAGAAATAATATGTTATAATTAAGACATATCGTGATATTTGGTTGAGTTTGTTTGCTGATATTACAATGCAATTGAATTGTTATCAGCAAATCTTACAGTTGTATTCTGTGTGAAATGTGCATCATTTGCCAGCAAGTTGTTTCCTGTTTTCTCCTCTGAATATCGTTTGTTGTAAGCAAAAAATGGCTTAGGAGTTTTGCTGAATTTAAAAGAGAACTTATTGTTTTGGGAGAAATTTTATGATTTATAACGTACAGGAATTCGGTGTGGATTATGACGCAATGGGCGTAGCACATCCGCCGAGAAAGACAACTTTAACATCTTATATACTTACCCCTTCAGAGGTTGAATGGACTGTCCGTCCGGCAATAGTTATTTGCCCCGGCGGTGGATATTCCTTTACATCGGCAAGAGAAGCAGAGCCTATTGCTATGAAGTTTCTTTCTGCAGGTTTTCACTGCTTTGTGCTTGATTATGCAATTGAGCCTTCCGGATGGCCGGCTGCGTGCTGTGAGCTTTCAAAGGCAATTGCATATGTCAGAAGTATTGCTGATGAAAACGGTATAGATAAAACCAAGGTATTCGTATGCGGCTTTTCTGCAGGCGGACATCTTGCGGCAAGCATTGGTGTACATTACGATAAAGAAATTGTACGCAGATTTTCCGGCGTTACCGATCTTGAAAATAAGCCGAACGGTATGATACTTTGCTATCCCGTAATAAGCGACCACGACACACATATGGGAACATACAACAGATTTGTTGCAGGCAGGGAAGAGGTAAAGCAGTTTTTTGGTCTTGAAAATCACGTAACGAAGGATACGCCAAAGACTTTTATATGGCATACCTTTGAGGATACTTCCGTACCGGTCGTAAATACAGTGCGCTTTTTGAGTGCTCTCGTGGAAAACGGGGTTCAGTGTGAGGCTCATATTTATCCGAGGGGCAGACATGGACTTTCACTTGCAACTAAGGTTACGGGAGAAGAACGTCCGGAGCTTTGCGACTGGATAGACAAAGCAATAAGCTGGGTTTACAGCTTTTAAGGGGTGACTTTTATGAAAATACTGTTTCAGGGTGATTCCATAACGGATGCCGGCAGGTCAAGGGACTATGACTCGGTTGTAGGCACCGGCTATCCGCTTCTTGTAAAGGCGTCTCTCGGATATGAAAATCCCGGGGGATACGAATTTATAAACAAGGGTGTAAGCGGTGACAGAATAGTTGACGTTTATGCCCGTATAAAGAGAGATATTATAAACTACCATCCCGACGTTATGAGCTTGCTTATCGGTGTAAACGACGTATGGCACGACGTTCTTTTTCAAAATGGCGTTGATGCAGACAAGTATTTCAGAATATACGATATGCTTATTTCAGAAATAAGAGAAGCATTGCCGGATATAAAGATTATGATTATGGAGCCCTTTGTGCTTCGTGCATCGGCAACCGATGAAAAGTGGGACTTGTTTGATGAAGAAGTAAAAAAACGTGCCAAAATGGCAAGAAAAATTACGAAAAAATACTCTTTGCCCTTTATTGAGCTTCAGGCGGGATTTGACGCTCTTTCTGAAAAGACGAGTGAGTCATATTGGCTGGGCGACGGAGTTCATCCTACGCCTATGGGACATGAATATATAAAGAGAAAATGGCTTGAAGCCTTCAGGGCGCTTTAAGGCGCTGCTATGCGCTATTAGCGTTAGTGCGTAAGAATTTTATCTTCTGCTCACAGGATTTGTGCGCAGAGTTAAAAATAATTTTAAAGGAGAAATCAAAATGCAAAGAGAAAGACTCGGCTCAAGACTTGGCTTTATCCTTCTTAGCGCAGGATGTGCCATCGGTCTTGGAAACGTATGGAAGTTCCCGTGGCTCGTAGGTCAGAACGGTGGAGCTTTCTTCGTACTTATTTATCTTATATTCCTTGTTGCAATGGGCATTCCGATTATGACAATGGAGTTTGCAGTTGGTCGTGCAGCGCAGAAGTCACCTGCAAGAATGTATCACGCTGTTACCCCGGAAAAGAAGCCCTGGAGAATTCACGGCTATGCTTCTGTTGTGGGTATAGTTATGCTTATGATGTTCTATACGACGGTTGCCGGATGGATGATTTACTATTTCGTTGAAATGGTTAAGGGCACGTTTGTAGGTCTTAATGCAGAACAGGTCGGTGCAGAGTTTGGCGCTATGACAGGCAGCTGGCAAACAATGTCAATCTATATGGTTATCGTAACCGTTGTTTGCTTTGCAATTCTTTCCATTGGTCTTCAAAAGGGACTTGAGAGAGTTACAAAGTATATGATGATTGCACTGCTTGCGATTATGGTGTTCCTTGCGGTATACAATATAGCTCAGCCCGGAGGTGTCGAAGGACTTAAATTCTACCTTGTTCCAAGCGTTGAAACCTTTATGGAAAAGCCTCTTGACGTTATAGTTGCCGCTATGAATCAGTCCTTCTTTACTCTCAGTATCGGTATTGGTTCTATGGCTATTTTTGGTAGCTATATCGGAAAGGACAGAGCTCTCTTTGGTGAGGCAGTTAACGTTGCTGTACTTGACACCTTCGTTGCCATCACCGCAGGACTTATCATTTTCCCTGCTTGCTTCTCCTTCGGAATTCAGCCTGACTCAGGTCCTAACCTTATATTTGTAACACTTCCCAACGTATTTAACCAGATGGGTCCGGTTGCAGGTAGAATTGTTGGTGCACTCTTCTTTGTATTCCTTAGCTTTGCGGCCATTTCTACTGTTCTTGCAGTGTTTGAGGCAATTCTTGCATGCTTCTCTGATATGTTTGGTTGGTCAAGAAAGAAAGCTTGCCTTATCTGCTGCATCGGTATGATTATTCTCGCTATGCCTTGTGTTCTCGGCTTTAACGTGCTTTCTCACGTTAATACAATCGGCGCAGGTAAGAACATTATGGACCTTGAGGACTTTATCGTTTCTAACTGTCTGCTTCCTCTGGGCTCTCTTGTATTCGTACTGTACTGTACATGGGGCAAGGGCTGGGGTTGGAATAATTTCCTCTCTGAAGCCAATACCGGCAAGGGTCTCAAGATGAAGAAGTGGCTTTACGGCTACTGCAAGTACGTACTTCCCGTAATTATATTCTTCCTTTTCTGCTACGGAATTTACAGCATATTTTTTGCAAAATAATTAAAGTATAAGCTATTTAAATACGCCTTTGGAGAGTTTTTCAAAGGCGTATTTTTTAATTTTTAATAAAAAACGATTTACCTCTTGACTTTAGTATGATAAAGTGATAAAATAGTAAAAAGTTCTATTAAAGGATGTGGATACCTGTGAACAGAAATACTGAATATACGGATAATCTTATAAAAGCGATACTGACCCTTAAGACTCCGGAGGAATTGTATGCTTTCTTTGAGGATATATGTACCATAAAGGAGCTTCAGGATATGGCTCAGCGACTTGAGGTCGCAAAGCAGCTTACGGAAAAAAAGGTATTTCGTGAAATTGCTGAAAGCACCGGTGCAAGCTCTGCTACCATAAGCCGTGTCAACAGGTGCATTATGTACGGGGCAGGGGGGTATGAAACCGCACTTTCCCGTTTGAAAAAGGACACTCCTAAAAAGTAATAATAGCGGATATTTTTACGGCAGACGAAGGCTCGTTTGCCGTTTTCTGCGTGTTTTGGAGAATGTAGCTTTATTTTACGCTAAAATTTAAAGAAAAGTTTAAAAGTATAACAAAAATATTTTTGTTTTACTGTTTACAAAAGCAATTGTTTGTGATATAATCTACAATGTATGGATTTAAAAAATAGGAGGAATAAAAAATGTCCAGAAAAAAATTATCTATGGACGGTAACACAGCTGCGGCTCACGTGTCCTATGCGTTCACTGAAGTTGCTGCTATTTACCCCATCACACCTTCCAGCGTAATGGCTGAACTTACAGACGCTTGGTCTGCTGACGGTCTTAAGAACATTTTCGGCGAAACCGTTAAGGT
>JAZOCR010000060.1:0-20877 GCA_045596605.1 Eubacteriales bacterium
AGAAAGCACGGTGTATATGTTCAGAGAATCGTCTCAGGCAAAATCTGCTGACACCATCACTTACGATGACAATGGCAATGTCATTCCGATCTCGCAGAGATTCAATAAGAATGAGGATGAATTTCGTTATTCCGAAAAAACCACAGCACCAAGCGCATATGACCTTGTAGGCGAGCAAAAGACTCTTGAGAAGAGATACAAGCAGCTTGCGGCAGACTTTGAGAATTTCAAGGAAAGAGTAAAGCTTGACAAGACTCTTACAGGGGGCAGAGTAATGCAGAAGAGTCAGCTTGAAGCGGTGGCAAGATTCCTTATAAAGCAGGGTGACAGTAATTACAAGACATCCGAGCTTGCAAAGATACTCAACGATGTGTATGTAGACCTTCAGGATGGTGCAATGGATGGCAGTATGACTTGGGATGAGATGTATGCGAAGGCATATGAGGTTGCCGAGGAAATCAGAAGCGAGGCAAAGGTTAAGACCGTGAGACCTGCGTACTACGATACGATACTCAAGGACATTCGCTCTGCAAGAATTGCTCCAAATGTCGAGCAAAAGGGAGATGCGAAGCACAGATTCGGTGACCATTATGTCGGCAAATTCAGAGGAAGAGTGACCATTGCGAATAACGGTACTCCTCTTGACATCAAGTGGCAGGAATGGGCAAGTAAATATCCTTCCGTATTCGATAAGGATACAAGCCCGGCGCAGCAGCTTGTAGAGCTTTATGACATTTACGATGACCTGCGGAGTGCGGAGGCTTGAAAAGGATTTACTTGCGTTTAAGGGAATTGTTGGAAACAATAAGATGAGCGCAAAGAGCTTCGGCAGTCTTGCTGACTATCTTAATGAGACAAGCAGCGGCAATATGAGAAATACCGGACGGTTAATTGCCGCCCGGTTGTTTTTTTAATACTTCTTCATATGCGCATATCCGCACCTCTTACAAAGCTCTTCCGTAACACACCTGTTTTGTAGCCCCTTGCGAAGTTGTACCGCACGCTCCGAAGAAAGAATATCCGATAAACTCTCATTGAAAATGTTGCCAAGGTTTATAACTCCGTCCGCATCAAGACAGCAGGGAACAACCGTGCCGTCGCACAGAACACCTATCTGGTCACGAAGTCCGTAACAAGAGTGATTTGTGCCATAATCTTCACCATCGATATTCGGCCATTCAAAGCGCTCGCCCCACTCGAGAAATATTTTATCACAGATTTTGTATCCGCTGTATATTTCTTTCCACTGACAATCAGTGCCGGAGTCGAAAAAGCTGTGCATCATAGAAATAATTTTCTCATTCAGCTTTTCCTCGCCGCCGATATTCCAAAGACGAAGCACACAGATGATTCCCTTGGCAGATGCTTTTTTGCAGAAGTCAAAGCATTCAAGAAGATATTCCTCAAGACTTTTATATAGCGTATTTGCCTCATAGCAGTGAAGCGAAATACTTACTTTATAAAGCGAGGGAGAACATAGAAGAATGTCCTGCTTTTTCTGTAGCAAGGTGCCGTTTGTGGTAAGTATAACCTTAAAGCCGAGCCTGTGTGAAATTTCAAAAAGCTCGGAAAGCTCCGGATGAAGAAGCGGCTCACCCATAAGATGAAAATACAGATATTCTGCAAAGGGGCGAATTTCCGTTCCCGCTTTTTGGAATTCTTGCGTTGTTACGTATCTGATTTTTCTTTTCGTTCCGTGACAAAAGCTGCAGGTAAGATTGCAGGCATTCGTGATTTCAAGAAAGGCTTTGTTTGGCATATTTTCTCCGTGTGAAAAAAATTGATTTGCTCCATTATACACCATTTTTGCGATTTTTACAATAGAGTTTTACAAAATTTAATCTTCAAACAAGACAATACCTATCAACAAAATAGGAATATGAACAAAATCGCGATTCCGTTAGCAAATAAGATACAAAAATGTCTTGAATTTTGTGAAAGCTTATGGTAGTATTAGGGTGTAATGAGTAATCTTTACAATAAGCAGAGAAGTATTTAAAAATTGTTATAGAAAGGATGGAACTTGTATGACAGACAGAATAAGACGCTATCTCGACAATTCCAACAACAAAGTGCACCATAAGTACAGAAAGCCTTTTGATACTGCTCTTGTAGCACAGTACAGAAGCGAAAAGACACCTACCGAAAGAATGGCAAAGCGCCTTGAGCTTGTTCTGGCAAGCGAAACACCGGTAGTTGAAAAGGACGCAAAAATCGTTCTTCTCAGAACAGTTACTGACATTCCCTCTATCTTTACCGAAGAAGAGCACGAGGCACTTTCCAAGGCTCATCACCTTCACGAAAATGGCTACCTTTCAAACATCACTCCCGATTATGCAAAGGTAATTAAGATCGGCTTTAACGGAGTTCGTAAGTTGATTGCCGACAGATATGAAACAGCTGACGCTGAAGCAAAGCTTCTCTATGATGCAATTCTTAAGGAATATGCAGCAGTAGAGGACCTTATGGCAAGATATAAGGCAGAAGCAGAAAAGGTAGGTAATACCGTTGTTGCGGATATTCTTACAAGGATTCCTATGCAGCCTGCTAAGACCTTTAACGAAGCACTTCAGTTCTTCAGAATTCTTCACTACGTTCTCTGGGCAGAGGGTACTTATCACAACACAATCGGCAGATTTGACCAGTTTATGTATCCTTACTTCAAGGCTGACATTGACGCAGGAGTTCCCGAAGAAGAGCTTTACGAGCTTCTTTGCGAATTCTTCCTTTCATTCAACCTTGACAGTGATAAGTATACTGGCGTTCAGCAGGGCGATAACGGTCAGGCTATGATGCTCGGTGGTTGCGACAAGGACGGCAACGATGCTTTCAACAGACTTTCTGAGCTCTGTCTTGAAGCATCCGGTGAACTTCTTGTTATCGACCCCAAGATAAACCTTCGTGTCGATAAGAACACACCTCACGAAAGATACGTTAAGGGTACTTATCTTACAAAGGCAGGACTTGGTTTCCCGCAGTACTCAAATGACGATGTTATTATTCCCGGACTTGTAAGTCTTGGTTATGACCTTGAAGATGCACGTGAATATGCAGTAGCGGCTTGTTGGGAGTTTATTATTCCCGGTGTAGGTATGGACGTTTGCAATATTAACGCAGTATCCTTCCCGAAAGTTGTAACAAGAGCTATTGAAAAGCACCTTGCAGGTTGTCCTGATATGGATACTTTTATGGGATATGTTAAAGAAGAAATCAAGGTTGAATGTGATAAGATTGAAAGTTCGCTTCATGATCTTTATATCTTCCCGTCACCCTTTATGTCTACACTTATGTACAACTGCCTTGATACCGGCAGAGATATTACCCTTGGTGCGAAGTACAATAACTTTGGTATTCACGGCACAGGTATTGCGTGTGCTACGGATTCGCTGGCTTCTATTGAACTGCATATCTTTAATGACAAGGACGTAACTGCAGAGGAAATGCTTGCTGCAACAAAAGCTGATTTTAAGGGATATGAAAATCTTAAAACTATGCTTCGTTACGGCACGCCTAAAATGGGTAACGACAATGACGAGGTTGATAAATATTCTGTAATGCTTCTCGATGCCTTTGCACAGACACTTGAGGGTAGAGTAAACGAGAGAGGCGGTATTTACAGAGCAGGAACAGGTTCTGCAATGTTCTATCTCTGGCACGCTGCAGAAATTGACGCTACTCCAGACGGACGTGGAAAGGGCGAACCTTTCGGCACAAACTACTCACCAAATCTGTTCTCAAAGGTTGACGGACCTATGTCTGTAATCAAGTCCTTTACAAAGCAGCACCTCGAAAAAACGGTTAACGGTGGTCCTCTCACAATGGAATTCCATCAGGACCTCTTCAATACCGAAGATGGTATCGAAAAGACCGCAAGCCTTGTTGAAGCGTTCATCTCTCTTGGCGGACATCAGATGCAGCTCAATGCTGTAAACAGAGATGTCCTCAAGGATGCACAGAAGCACCCGGAAAACTATAAGAACCTTATTGTTAGAATTTGGGGCTGGTCAGCATACTTCTGCGAACTTGATAAGGAATATCAGGACCACGTAATTGCAAGACACGAATACGCTCTTGACTCACAGATGTAATTAAGTGATACAATAAAAATGCTCCCCGACAGAAATGTCGGGGAGTAAATTTTTATATTGTTTTTTTGCTTATCTTATAACCCTAACTCTCGCAACGCCCTCGATAGCCGCAAGCTTTGCCACAGCCTCGTCGGAAATGTCATCTGCAAGCTCAATAAGGGTGTAAGCATTGTCCTTCTTTGATGCGTTTACCATATTAGCAATGTTGATATGCTCACTTGCAATAACGTCGGAAATCTTCTGAATCATTGCAGGAATATTCTTGTTGAGTATGCAGAGACGAATGTGTTCGCTTGCAGGAAGTGAAACGTTGGGGTAGTTTACACTGTTTTTGATGTTACCAAGCTCAATGAAGTCACGAAGCTCAAGCGCCGCCATAACAGCGCAGTTGTCCTCGGATTCGGGAGTGGAAGCGCCAAGGTGGGGGATTGTAACTATGCCGGGAACACCCAGTACGTCTTCTGTCGGGAAGTCAACAACGTAGGATGCAACCTTTCCGCTTGCGAGTGCTTCCTTAATGTCCGCTGCATTTACAAGGTCAGCTCTTGCAAGATTGAGAATGCGAACGCCGTCTTTCATAGTTGCAATAGTCTGTGCGTTTATCATTCCCTTTGTTGTGGGGGTGGAGGGAACGTGAATGGATATGTAATCACAGTTTTCAAAAATTTCTTCGTTTGTAGCCCTCTTTACTCCCTTTGAAAGTGACCAGGCAGCCTCGACTGTAAGATAGGGGTCGCATCCATATACTTCCATACCAAGCTCAAGCGCAGCGTTTGCAAACATTGCACCAATCGCACCAAGACCTATAACACCAAGCTTCTTGCCGAGTATTTCAGGACCTACGAAAGCACTCTTGCCCTTTTCGACAGCTTTTGCTACGTCCTCGCAGTTTCCTGCAAGATTCTGTGCCCACATAATACCGTCAACGATTTTACGGGAAGCAAGGAAAAGAGAACAAACAGCAAGCTCTTTAACTGCGTTTGCATTCGCACCGGGAGTGTTGAATACAACGATACCTTCCTCAGAGCATCTGCCAATCGGAATGTTGTTTACACCTGCGCCAGCTCTTGCGATAGCAACGAGATTTTTGCCAAACTCCATTTCGTGCATGGAAGCGGAGCGCACCATTATAGCATCGGGATTTTCCGCTTCAAGAGCGACGTTATATTTGCCCTTGTCAAGAAGGTCTGTACCGCATGCTGCGATTTTGTTAAGCATTTGAATATTGTACATTGTAATTACTTCCTTTCGGTAAAATTAAAGAAAATCGGCGTGAATACGTGAATATCCACGCCGTGTATTTTATTTATTGATTATGCGTTTTCAGCCTCGAACTTCTTCATAAATTCAACGAGTGCAACTACGCCTTCTGTGGGCATTGCGTTGTAAATAGAAGCTCTCATACCGCCAACGGATCTGTGTCCCTTAACGTTAACAAAGCCGGCCTCGGAAGCCTCTTTGCAGAACTTCTTGTCAAGGTCAGCGTCGCCGGTTACAAAGGTAACATTCATCATAGAACGGTACTCTTTTTCCGCAACTGCTTTGAAAAGCTTTGAGGAGTCAAGGAAATCGTAAAGAATTGCTGCCTTCTTCGCATTTATTTCCTTCATCTTTTCAAGACCGCCAAGACCGAGAATCCACTTGAACACAAGACCTGCAACGTAAATGGAGTAGCAGGGGGGAGTGTTGTACATAGAATCGTTGTCAGCCTGTTCCTTCCAGTTAAGCATAACCGGAGTATCCTCACGCTGATGACCGAGAAGGTCCTCACGAACGATAACTACGGTAAGACCTGCAGGACCCATATTCTTCTGTGCACCTGCGTAAATAACACCAAACTTTGTTACGTCAACGGGCTCTGAAAGAATGCAGGAGGACATATCTGCAACAAGTACTACGTCACCTGTTTCGGGAACTTCAGGATACTTTGTACCAAAAATTGTATTGTTGTAGCAAACGTGAACGTAGTCAGCGTCTTGTCTTATCATATCCTTTGTAATCTTGGGAATATAAGTGAAGTTCTTGTCCTCGCTTGAAGCGGCAAGCTTAATATCACCGTACTTCTGAGCTTCCTTATATGCCTTCTTTGAGAACTGACCGGAAACAACGTAGTCAGCCTTCTTTGTGCCACAAAGCATATTAAGCGGAACGGATGCAAACTGCGTTGAAGCACCGCCCTGAAGGAAGAGAACCTTGTAGTTTTCCGGAATGTTCATAAGAGTGCGAAGATTTGCTTCAGCCTCCTTGATAATTCCCTCGTAAACGGGAGTTCTGTGGCTCATCTCCATTACGGACATACCACTGCCGCCGAAATCTGTCATTTCTGCTGCTGCCTTCTCCAGTACTTCAAGAGGAAGCATGGAAGGACCTGCGGAAAAGTTATAAACTCTGCTCATTGTAAAACCTCCGATATATATACTCGCAGGTCGTATTTTTAAAGACCTGCATATTTAGTTTTTTGATAAAACTATTGGTAAAATTATAACGCAAAGCGGTGATGTTGTCAAGGGATTTTGACCATCACCGCAAATTTTCTGATTTTTTGATATTTTTGTATTAATCCGCACGTGCTTGTTTGTTGATTTAGAACAAAATTGAGTTGGTTCTATGTTAATATGCTTGATTGACGTAGGAACTATGGTTCACACAATGTATATAACATAATAACTATAACTACAATGTCTTGTACATTTAGTGAGTGCTCAGAATAACTATATCAACTAAAAGTACACACAAATAGTGGAATATTTAACAAATATTATAAAATCAGTCTATAAATCCTCCGAATGCAACTCTGTCACCATTATAGAATACCGCAGACTGACCCGGTGTTGCAGCACGAATGCCCTCGTGGAATGTAACGGTACATTTATCACCGCAAATTTTCACCTGTGCCTTTGCCGGCTGTGCTGCATATCGGATTTTAACGAAAAGCTCACCCTCAAAATCCGTAGTCTGTGGCATTGAAACAAAGTTCAGACCACTGACCTCTATCGAATCTGTATATTCTTCACCGCTTCTTGCAAGATAAATTCTGTTATCGCTTGCGTCAATGCGTTTTACGAAAACCGGCTCTCCAAGGGCTATTCCAAGACCTTTTCTCTGTCCCACCGTGTATCTTATAATTCCCTTGTGCTTTCCGCACACCTTCCCGTCGGGAGAGATAAATTCGCCCTTGGGAAATGCGCCAAGTCTTCTTTCGATGAAGTCTGCGTAGTTATCATCCTTATCAATAAAGCATATATCAAGACTTTCACCTCGCTGTGCGGCAATAAGTCCGTCATATCTTGCAGAGTCGAAGTTATCTGATTTTATACTGTCATATAGAGGGAATATAACTCTTTTAATCTGATTTTGCGTAAGATTCCACAGCATATAGCTTTGGTCTTTTTTGTGGTCTGCGCCCTTTTCAATATAATATCTACCGGATCTTTCCTCGTATCCTGCTTTGGCATAGTGTCCGGTTGCGATTTTTTCACAGTCAAGAATGTCTGCGCATTTTTCGAGAAGTGCAAATTTTACGAGCCTGTTGCATATGACGCAGGGATTAGGTGTTCTTCCAAGGGAATACTCCTTTGCAAAGTTCTCTTTGACTATGCTGTCAAATAACCCTGCCGCACCGTACTTGTAAAGCTTAATTCCGTATTTTGTTGCACACTGAAACGCACTTTTTATATCATCATTTTCATTATCAGCATTATCTATAAGAACGGGGGTCTCGGTGTCACAGCTTTTCATATCGAGATAAAGCCCTGTTGGTTCAAGCCCAAGCTCCATAAGACGCTTTACCGCAACAGCACTGTCCACGCCGCCGGATAGTCCCACCAGCACTCTGTTATTTTGCATTACTTTCTGCACCTCTTTTCGCTATATCTTAAATTTCCCATATAAAAGAAAAACAGCCGTGCCGTCAAATCCGGCTCGGCATAATAATTATACAATGAACAGTTCTTTTTTGTCAATGGTATTTTAAAGATTTCTTTCTACGTAATCTGCGATTTCTTCAAGAGTAGAAAGAGTAGAGAATTCCTCGTCGGAAACGGTAATACCGAATTTGTCTTCAATAGCCATTGCTATATCTATCTTATCCATAGGTGTTGTGCAGTAATCGTCTATAATGTTCGTGTCATCGCCAAGGTCATATTCTTCAACACCAAACTGTTCTGCTAAAAGCTGTCTTACTTTGTCAATAATCATTGCTCAGTTCTCCCGGAAGTTATTTGCGTATTTTTTTTGCATCAAATATTATATGATAAGAGCGTATCTTTGTCAAGTGGCAAATTAATCTGCATTAAAGGTCAAATATAAAAAAAGTATGTGCATTTTTCCTAAAAAAGTGAAAAAATACAGTATTATGCACGAAGAATCAAAGTTTTTTTATTTTTAAAGTGCAAAATTATCTTTTTAGAATTAAAAAATCCGATGATTTCAAAAAAAAATAAAAAAATTAAATATTAAAAAGTATTTTGACGAAAATCTGCGTATAAGAATATAGACATGATTTTTTGCGGAAAGGTTTATAATTTTATAAACGTGTTTGCAAATTTGATTTTTTCTTGCAGAAAAAACGTTCAACAAGGATTATTCGACTACGGAGGGTGCTATGGATTTTTCTACGGAGATGCTTTACAAAAGAGAAAAAGAGTTGTTTTGCGAATATGCGACTTTTTCAGAGAATACTCGTGGCAGAGAGAGTGAAATTGATGAATGCAGCTTCAGAACTCCATTCAGGCGTGACAGGGACAGAATAATCCATTCAAAATCCTTCAGACGTTTAATGCATAAAACCCAGTGCTTTCTCTCACCGGAAGGTGACCATTACAGAACACGTCTTACACATACGCTTGAGGTAACACAAATTGCACAGACTATAGCAAGGGCGCTGCGTCTCAATGAGGACTTATGCGAAGCGGCGTCTCTCGGTCACGACCTTGGTCATACTCCCTTCGGTCATGCAGGGGAGAGAGTGCTTGATGCTATTTTCAAAGACGGCTTCAGACATAACGAGCAAAGCCTGAGAACGGTAGACGTTCTGGAGCGTGACGGTGCAGGACTTAACCTTACATACGAAGTGCGTGATGCTATTCTTTGCCATACCGGAAAGAAGCAGGCTGATACTCTTGAGGGGAAAATAATAAAGTTTGCCGACAGAATAGCTTATATAAATCACGATATTGACGATGCAGTGCGTGGCGGTGTGATTAAAAATGAGGATATACCCTCTGTGCTGTGTGATGTTCTCGGATATACTCACGGTGCAAGAATAGATACTATGGTAAAAAGCGTTATAGAAGCATCGGAAAAGACCTTTGCAGAAGGCAAGCCTGAAATAGTTATGGATGATGAAACCGCAAAGGCTACAGATAGTCTTCGTGATTTTATGTTTGAAAACGTATATCTTAATTCTGTGGCAAAAAGCGAGGAGTCAAAGGCTTGCTCGATGCTTGAAACAATGTACCTGTATTTTGTGAAAAATCCGGATAAAATATCCGAAGAGTATAAGCGTTATCTTAACGAATACACGGTAGAGCGTGTTGTATGCGACTATATTGCAGGTATGACTGACAGATACGCCGTAGCGGTATACGAGAATTTGTTCGTACCAAAGGTTTGGGCAAAACGATAAATTTGTATATTTTCGGTATTTTTATGGAAGGAGGTAGTTTATGGCGTTCCCGAAATCCTTTATAGAAGAGCTCAAAATGAGAAATAATATAGTAGATACGGTAGGCAGATACGTTGACCTTAAAAGAAGCGGAAGCAATATGAGTGGGCTTTGTCCCTTTCACTCGGAGCGTTCTCCGTCATTCACGGTGTTTTCTGACCATTTTCACTGCTTTGGATGTGGCGCCGGCGGAGATGTTATCACCTTTACCATGAGAATTGAAAATCTCGACTACCGCAGTGCCATTGAGCTGCTTGCTTCAAGAGCCGGGCTTTCAATGCCGGCAGAGGATAATTTTATACCGGTTAAAAAGGAAGTTTTAAGCCGTGAGCGTGGTATTCTTATGAATAAGCTTGCGGCACGGCATTTTTACGAAAATCTTGTAAAGGATCCGGAGGCGCAGGCTGCACGTGATTATATCAAAAAACGAAAGATTGACGGCGCTACCATGCGCAGATTCGGGCTTGGCTTTGCAAAAAACAGCTTTAGTGATTTACTTGATTTTCTGAAGGGAGAGGGCTTTACTACCGAAGAAATAAAAGAGGGCTTCCTTTGTGCACAAAGCCAGAAGGGGAACTACTACGACATTTTCAGAAACAGGATTATGTTTCCGATTATTGACGTTAACGGTAATATAGTAGCTTTCGGCGGCAGAGTTATGGATGATTCAAAGCCTAAATATCTCAACAGCTCTGATACACCCGTCTTTAAAAAGAGCAGAACGCTTTTTGCTATGAATTTTGCGAAAAGTGCGGCTCTCGGTGATAGCGTAAAATCGGAAAATGTTTCCGGTCAGAATATGGATTTATCAGGGAAGCTGATTTTGTGTGAAGGCTATATGGACGTAATTGCACTGCATCAGGCGGGCTTTACAAACGCCGTTGCAACCCTTGGAACTGCAATAACCCAGGAGCACGCAAGATTTGTATCACGGTATGCAAAAACCGTGTACCTTGCTTATGATTCCGACGGTGCGGGAAAGAACGCTACACAGAAAGCAATAAGTCTTTTATCGGAAGTAGGAATTGACGCAAAGGTTATAAATATAGTAGGTGCGAAAGATCCTGATGAATACATAAAGTCCTTTGGAAGTGCTGCTTTTGCAAGACTTCTTGACGGCTCTGTCGGTCAAGTGGATTATAAGCTTTCAGAAATTCTTAAAAAATATAACCTTGATATTTACGAAGAAAAGGAAAAAGCAGTAAGAGAATGTTGTGTAATGCTTGCCGATATCTATTCTGAGCTCCGGCGTGAGATTTATACGTCAAGGCTTTGTGAGATTACCGGTGTATCAAAGGCAAGCTGTGAGGCTGAAATACGGCGGTGCATGAAGAAAAAGGCTTTCGGTAACCGTCAGAACGTCACAAAGACGGGTATAGACCAGATGAGGCATTTCAACGACAAGGTTAATCCTGAGGCGATAAAATTTCCAAGGGCAGTAGAGCTTGAGGAGAGGATACTCGGAATTATAATGCTTTATCCGGAGCATATGGCTGAAATAAAAGCAAGTCTTACAGCTGACGGATTTATAACAGAATTTAACCGAAGCATCTATGAGCATCTGTGTGAGCTTTATGATGGCGACAGATTTGATTTGTCATATCTTAACGAGTATTTTACCACCGAACAGATGGGAAGAATACAGTCAATGATAGAAAAACGAAAAATTGTGTCGGCAAACGGTCTTGAAACCCTAAGTGAAGCAGTAGGGCTTCTTGCCCGTGAAAAAGAAAAAACAGATGCTAAAAACGGAGAGAATTCATTCCTTGACCGCATAAATGCAAGTAAAAAACGTCAGGGGATAAAAAGCGAAAACGCAGAGAAGGATGCGTCGCAGCTACAGGAATAATCTATAAAAATATAAGAAATAAAATAACGGATTAAAATCCGGGAAAGGCTGCGAGATTATCGCAGAATAAGGACAATAAAAATGGGAAGAAAAAAGAAAGAATTAATAGTTGACGAAGCTATGACACCCCCGAGTGTTTCGCCGGAAAAAGAAGCGGAAGCCGTAGACGTACTTTGCGAAAAAGCGGAAGCGGAAGAAATAACGACTGCTAAAAAAAGCTGCGGCAGAAAAAAGAGTTCTTCAAAGGCTGTGGCAGAAGAAGCTGAAGAAGTGACTGATAATCAGTCGGAAGATAACGCAGAAGAATCCGAAGAGGAGCTTGAGGTTCACAAGAAAAAGCTTGACAACTTTGAAAAGCGTCACGATGTACGTGACCTTATTGCAAGAGGTAAAGCAAAGGGTAAGCTTACCAGCAATGAAATTTTTGAAGTTATTGACGAGGAAGACTGCGACGTAGAGCAGATGGAAAGAATCTACGAAACCCTTGAAAGTAACGGCATTGAGGTTACGGGCTACATGGATGAGGACCCCACAAAGCTTGCATCTATCGGTAATATTGACGCATATGAGGACGGCGATGAAAACGATTCTCTTACTACCGAGGGAATAATAGTCGATGACCCCGTCAGAATGTACCTCAAGGATATCGGTAAGGTTGAGCTTCTTGACGGCGACAGAGAAATCGAGCTTGCGGAAAAGATGGCAAAGGGCGATGAGGAAGCGAAAAACATTCTCGTTGTAAGTAAC
The DNA here is from genome assembly GCA_045596605.1 of Eubacteriales bacterium. Lineage (GTDB taxonomy): Bacteria > Bacillota > Clostridia > Oscillospirales > CAG-382 > SIG622. Next base: position 12,350 of record JAZOCR010000060.1, read on the forward strand.
CTTCGTCTTGTTGTAAGCATCGCAAAGAGATACGTTGGCAGAGGTATGTTCTTCCTTGACCTTATTCAGGAGGGTAACCTCGGTCTTATGAAAGCCGTTGAAAAGTTTGATTATACAAAGGGATATAAGTTCTCAACCTACGCTACCTGGTGGATAAGACAGGCAATCACCCGTGCTATCGCAGACCAGGCAAGAACAATAAGAATTCCCGTTCATATGGTAGAAACCATAAACAAGGTTCTTCGTGTTTCAAGACAGCTTCTTCAGGAGCTTGGACGTGAGGCTACCACCGAGGAAATTGCGGCGGAAATGAATATGACTCCCGAAAGAGTACGTGACATTATGAAGCTTGCACAGGAGCCGGTAAGCCTTGAAACTCCTATCGGTGAGGAAGAAGACAGCCACCTTGGTGACTTTATCCCCGACGACGACGCTCCCGCACCACAGGACAGTGCTTCCTATACTCTTCTTAAAGAGGAAATTGCAGAGGTGCTTCACACACTTACTCCCAGAGAAGAAGCGGTACTCAGACTTCGTTTTGGGCTTGATGACGGTCATACAAGAACTCTTGAAGAGGTCGGCGAAGTGTTCCAGATTACCCGTGAGAGAATCAGACAGATTGAAGCAAAGGCTCTTCGTAAGCTTCGTCATCCGTCACGCTCAAAGCGTCTTAAGGACTTCCTTGATATGTAATTTTTTCAATAATTGTTATGAAGGAAGTTGACATATGGCAAGAATAGGAATTATCGGAGCGATGAGCAGTGAGGTGGAAACCTACTGTGAGACGTTCTGTGCAAAAAAAACAAGGGTTGACGGCATATACAGTGCACATGCGCTTGGACACGATGTGTTTATATGCGAGAGTGGGATAGGTAAGGTAAATGCGGCTCTTTCTGCACAAAGACTTATTGATATTTTTAAAGTTGAATACCTAATAAATTCGGGAGTTGCAGGTTGCCTCACAAAAGAGCTTTCCACCTGCGATGCGGTTATAGCAAGGGAGCTTATATATCACGATTTTACACCCCTTGACATACTTGACAGAAACAGCCCATATACCTCTCGCTTTGCGGCTGACGAGGCTCTTATTGAGATTGCGAAATCTGCGTGCGAGGAGCTTATATGCGGCGGCGAAAATTTCAAGTACATAATCGGAAATATAGTGTCCGGCGACTGCTTTGTAAATGACGGCGAGAAGGCACGAAGTCTTCGTGAAAATTTCGGAGCATACTGCACCGAAATGGAGGGTGCGGCTATTGCACATACTGCAATTGTAAACAAAATTCCTTTTGCGGTTATAAGAACTGCTTCAGATTTTGCTGACGAAAATGCAGACATATCCTTTGACGCACTTGAGAAAATTGCGGCAAAGCGTGCAAGCTATATCGTTACCAAAATGCTTGAGGGTATAGGCGGTAAAGCTGATATAGTCAAGGCAGAGCCTTCGGATATTGACAGTATATGTGAGATTATAAGACTCACTGTGGAACGTATGAGGAATGACCTTAACGGTCAGTGGGACGAAAGCTATCCCACAAGGGATATATTTGAAAAGGACCTTGCAGACGGCTGTCTTTACGTGTATAAGGTAGACGGCAGGGTTGCTGGTACAGTGTGCATAAACAGCGATGCCCCCCCGGAATACAATGATGTTTCGTGGAAATGCAATAACTCTCCGGTTATGATTCACCGTATGGCAATTCATCCGGATTTCAGAGGCTTTGGCATCTCAAATAAATTTTTTGACCTTGCAAAATCTCTGTCCTGCGGCTGTATACATGCAGATACTTACAGTGAAAATATACTGATGAACGCTCTTTACATAAAGAATGGCTTTAAAAAAGTAGGAGAAATGAATTTCCAAGGTAAACCCAAAACCTTTAACTGCTTTGAGTGGATAGGTGAAGTATAATTGCTAATAATAATATGTAGCTATTTGCGAAAGGAAGTAAAGGAAAGTGTATGAGCTTGTAAAACTCGGTGAAAAGACATACTTTGTGGATTCTCCTACAAGAGTTGGAATTTATAAATTAAACGATACAGACGTATGCCTTATTGATTCAGGAAACAGCGACGGCGCCGGCAAAAAGGTGCTTGGTATATGCACAGAGCAGGGCTGGAATATAAAGTATATTATCAACACTCACGCCCACGCAGATCACGTCGGTGGAAATGCGGTAATTCAAGGCAGGACCGGCTGCAAAATACTGTGCGCAGGCCGTGATTTGTGCCTTGTGAACCACCCTACGCTTAATAACAGCTATTGCTATGGGGGCATGCCGCCTAAGGAGCTTTGCAATAAGTTTATGCTTGCACAAAAGTCGCAGGCAGAGGAGCTGACACCGGAGAATATTCCGCAAGGGCTGAGCTTTCAGCATTTTGACGGTCATTCCTTTGAGCAGGTTGCAATTATATGTGATGACGGCACTTGCTTTACCGGAGATATACTCTGCGGAAGAGATACTATTGAAAAGTATCACATTTTCTTTATTCAGAACGTGGGGGAATATATAAAGTCCTGCGAAAAGCTCTCGGAGCTTGATGCAAAGGTATACTGTGCGGCGCATTATGCACCGATTTACAATAAAGAGGAGCTTCTTTCTCTTGCACAGTTTAATCTTCAGAAGTTGAAAGAGATGTTTGAAACCGTTAAAAAGGTGTGCCGTGACGGAGCGTGCTTTGATGCTGTGCTTAAAGGAATATGCGACGAATACTCTCTTGAGCTTTCCTTTAATCAGTACGCTATTGCTGGAAGTACGGTAAGAGGATTTCTCAGCTATCTTCACGATGCCGGAGAGCTTTCGGTTGAATTTAAGGATAATTATCTCTTGTGGAAAACCGAAAGGTAACAAGGCTTTTATGTGCTTTGCCGGAGGTATGATATGACGGTATGGATTTTTGCTGTTTGCGCATTTTATATTGTTTTTCAGCTTGTGTGCTGTTATGTTTTCAAGAGAATGCCGCTTAAGCTTTTACCTCTGTATTTGCTTTTTCTGAGCTGGCTTTACTGTCTTGTTGAGTTTTTTGGAATGGGATTTGACAAAGGCCCCTGGAGTGGATTGTGGGCACTTGTCCTGGCGATTTTTTCGGGAACTTCAAGTGCGGCTGTGGCTTTGGCGTGGATTTTCTATGGCAGCTTTAAGCTGATAACCGGAATGAAATCGAACAATAAGAATAAAATTTAAAATATTTCCTCTGAAGATAAAAATTCAGAGGAAATTTTTCTTTGTTTTGAAAAATTTGCAGCTTTTACCTTGAAAGTTCATATAACGCATACTATAATAATTATGTTACGATGATATTTTTGACTTTAAGCTTGGAGGATAAACTATGATTAGAAAAATTGTTTGCAGTTTCGTTGCAATTGTAATATTTATTTCGCTTTGTGCTTGCTCAATGCAAAATGCCCAATCAAGAATTTGCGAAAGCATCTGGGAATCAAACGTTGGTTTTTTGCAGTTTACACCTGATGGAAAAATACTCAATAATTTTGAAAGTGAAGAAGAATCTGTTTCATACTACAAGCTTCTTTCCGGAGGAAAAATAAATATGTACACCGAGGAGGGTGAGGAGTACGGAATTGTTTTGCCCTATAAGTTTTCCGGGGACAGCCTGTTTATAGGCGAGGTTGAATATAAACCGTATGAAAAGGTAGATGAGGGTACAAATGCAGACGGTGCAAGCAATCCGGAGGATTATCCGGACGTAAGCTATGAAAATACTGACGAAGAAGTGTCAGAATAATATTTGGATTTAGCGAGGAAAAGTTTTGAAGGAAGTATATCTATATACCGACGGTGCCTGCAGGGGAAATCCCGGTGTCGGCGGTTGGGGCGCAATTCTTAAATACAAGGATATAAAACGTGAAATGTCCGGTGGCGAAAAGCTTACCACCAATAACAGAATGGAGCTTCTTGGTGCTATAAACGGCCTTGAAGCGCTTAAAGAGCCTTGCCATGTGATACTTACAAGTGACTCAAAGTACCTTGTTGACGGTATTACAAAGGGCTGGGCGAGGTCATGGAAAGAAAAGGGCTGGAAAAAAAGTGACGGAAAGCCTGCACTGAACACAGAGCTGTGGGACAGACTTCTTACACTTTGCGATATCCATGAGGTTGAATTTGTGTGGGTAAAGGGTCATGCCGGACATAGTGAAAACGAAAGATGCGATGCACTTGCAACGGCTTATGCAGACAGCTTACAATAGGATTTATCTAAAAGTATGATTACGTGGGGTGAAGAGAGTGCTGCAAGCGATATATCTCATATTTCTTGAAGCCGCAGTAAGCGGAATAATGGTTAACAGAACGCTGCGCTCAAAAAGTGTGCGCATGTGGCATTTTCTGATTTATGTTGTTCTTAATACAGCGGTGTGCACTTTGGCGGTGCATTTTCAGTTTCTTGACTACATATCGCTTTTGTGTATTACAATATCCTTCGTGTATTCACTGCTGTGCTTTGATGATTCATTTGTGAGAAAGCTTGCTGTGAGTGCGGCAGGTGTTGGTTGCCTTTGGGTCTCAGAGGCGGTACAGAGAGTGCTTCTTAAAGCTTTTACCGGTGAGGGGATGCTGGGCTTTGGTGGTAGCGACGTGCTTGCGTCTATAATATGCAGGTGCTTGTCGTTATGCATATTTGCTGCGCTGACCATTGTCGTAACAAATGTTTTTTGCAAAGTAACTCTGAGGGCTTTTACCTTGGTTTTGGTGATAAATTTTCTGCAGCTTTTTGCGTTTTCGGCAGTATTTTCATTTATGCATGGACTTATTGACGTGCAGCTTAACGGACTGTTTACGGTATACGCTCTCGTTTTTTTGCTTCCTGCGCTGGCTTTTCTCTATTTTACCGAATCGGTTATTTTTTCACGCAAGGACAGTCGTTTGACAGAGTGACAAGGATTTTAGGATTTTTTGAAGAAGGGATAATAAATGACAAGAATAGTATTTGTCCGTCACGGTGAGAGCACGGGCAACGAAGTGCGAAGATTTTACGGACATTTTGACGGAGGGCTTACCGAGCTTGGAAAAAAGCAGGCCGATGCAACCGGTGAGTATCTTAAGAGTTATAAATTTGATAAGGCTTATGCGAGTGATCTTAAAAGAGCCTATGAAACCGGGCTTCGCATTGCTGCCTATCACGATGGACTTGAGGTAGTACCGGATAAAAACCTTCGTGAGATATATGCGGGCGTATGGGAAAATATGCTTTTTGATGAAATAGCAGAGGTATACAAGGAAGAATATCTTGTCTGGAAGCACGATATCTGGAATGCCCGTCCCGTAGGTGGGGAAAGTGTACAGGAGCTAACCGAACGTATTCGTGACGAGGTATGGAAAATTGCGCAGGAAAACGACGGAAAGACTGTGCTACTTGCTCTTCACGCAACGCCTATACGTACACTTAGCTGTGAATGGCACGGAATTCCATATGAGAAAATGGCGGAGATTTATTGGGTTAAGAACGCTTCGGTTTCGGTGGTTGACTATGACGTTGAAAGTCACAAAACATCGCTGGTGCTATTTGGCGAGGCGTCCTTTATGGGGGATATGACCACGAGTCTGCCGAAGAATGTTTGATTCTGTCACCATTATAATAAAATATTTCTCAACTTAATACATCATTAAAAAAATAAACTTGAAAACTTCTAATTTGAGTGATATAATTTTTCCGTTTGGTTAAGTTAAAAAACAGTTTATATAAAAAAGGGGTCATTAAAACTATGGCAAACAAGGAAAGAAGAGTAGGTACTGTTTCAAGAGGTATCCGTTGTCCTATTTTTAAAGAGGGCGATAATCTTGCAAAGATGGTTGCAGACAGCGTTCTTGAAGCGGCAGAGTACGAAGGCTTTGAAATGCGTGACAGAGATGTAATCTGTATTACAGAATCCGTTGTTGCACGTACACAGGGCAACTATGCATCAGTTGACAACATTGCTACCGATGTTCGCACAAAGCTTGGCGGAGAAACAATCGGCGTTATTTTCCCGATACTTTCACGTAACCGTTTTGCTATCTGTCTTCGTGGTATAGCAAGAGGTGCGAAGAAGGTTGTTCTTATGCTCAGCTATCCGTCTGACGAAGTTGGAAACGAGCTGGTAAGCCTTGATAAGCTTGACGAAGCAGGTGTAAATCCTTATTCCGATGTTCTCACACTCGATAAATACCGTGAGCTTTTCGGTGTAAACAAGCACGAATTTACAGGTGTTGACTACGTTGAATACTACGGCGACATTATCCGTGAGGAAGGCGCAGAGGCAGAGATTATTTTTGCAAATCAGCCCAGAGCTATTCTTGAATATGCTGACAGCGTTCTTACCTGCGATATTCATACAAGAGCACGCACAAAGAGAATACTGAAAGCTGCAGGAGCAAAGGTTGTTTGCGGTCTTGACGATATTATGAACGCTCCGGTTGACGGTAGCGGATACAATGAAAAGTACGGTCTTCTCGGTTCTAACAAATCTACCGAGGATAAGATTAAGCTTTTCCCCAAGGAATGTAAGGAGCTTGTTCTTGAAATTCAGAAGATAGTTCTTGAAAGATGCGGAAAGCACGTTGAAGTAATGGTATACGGCGACGGCGCATTCAAGGACCCGCAGGGCAAAATCTGGGAGCTTGCTGACCCGGTTGTATCTCCTGCATTTACCGACGGACTTATAGGTACTCCCAACGAGCTTAAGCTCAAGTATCTTGCGGACAATGATTTCAAGGACCTTTCAGGTGATGCTCTTAAAGAGGCTATTTCTGCAAGCATCAAGGCGAAGGGCTCAAATCTTGTTGGTAATATGGCTTCTCAGGGTACTACCCCCAGACAGCTTACTGACCTTATAGGTTCACTTTGTGACCTTACAAGCGGTTCGGGTGATAAGGGTACTCCCGTTGTACTCGTTCAGGGTTACTTTGATAACTATACAAACTGATAACAGAGATTTGCCACCGAAGTTTTTTAGCTTCGGTGGCTGTTTTAATTCAAAATTCGGAATTGATGTTAATTTTTACCTGAATGTAAAAAATTCTCTTCTTTTAGAATGGATTTTTACAATTCAATTTCGTTTCTAAATCCCTTGCCGAAAACCTCGTGGGCTTCGCCGATGATTATAAATGCATCGGCGTCCTTTTTGCGCACTTTTTTTACAAGGTGAGGTAGCTGTTTTGCTGAAACTACGCACATTAGCATAAGGCTTTCGTTACCTGTATACATGCCAAGGCTTTTTATTCCCGTTACGCCTCTGTGAAAGTCGTTCATTATAAGATTTGACACTGATGTCTGCTCTTTTGTAATTATATAAACCGATTTTGCGGAAAAGCCTATAGTCAGTATAGTGTCGGTCACCTTTGAGCAGATATAAAGAGCAATAATGCTGTACAGGGTTATTGTAATACTTCTGAAAACTGCACCTGTAAAAAGTATAATAATGCCGTCTATTATAAGAATAAGACTTGCAATTGAAATATGAGGGAAAAAGCGGTTAAGGATAAGTGAAGCAAAATCACTGCCGCCGGTGGAGCCGCCGTATCTTATGACTATACCAAGCCCTATGCCCATTATCGCACCGCCAAAAACGGAAGCAAGAAGAAAATCTTCCGTATAGTATGGGAAATAAGCGGTAATCTCCAGGAAAAGCGAGAGCGAAAGTATTCCGAAAATATTTTTTATAAAGGCAGTTTTACCGAGGTATTTATATCCTATTAACATTAAAACGGCGTTTGCAATGAGGTTTGTGACGGACAGAGGGATTTTAAAAATATATAAAAGCACTGTGCCGACCGATGTTACGCCGCCTACGGAAACTTTGTTCGGAACGAGAAACATATTAAGCCCTACGGCAAGAATAAAAGTTCCCGCAGCTATTACAAAATAGGGGTACGAGGATTTAAGCTTTAAAGACGCCATATTTTCACCGTATTATTATTTAATGATATTTTTTTATATTTTTTGCCCCAAATTGCAATTTGATGCGCAAAAATCAGTACAAAAAGAAAATAAAATTATACTTGTATTTTCTGAAATTATATGTTATAATAGCGTTAGTGTGTGATTTTATGCCAAAATTAGGCTATAGGACGCATATGTGCTTTGCAAAGATTTTTACGGACGGTGTTTTTTTGAACGGATATAAGCTTATTGCGTGTGACCTTGATGGCACTCTGCTTGATGATAATTTGCAAATAAGTGATGAAAATAAAGCAGCAATAAAAGAGCTATCAAAGAAGGGCGTTTATTTTGTACCGGCAACGGGCAGAGCGCTTTCAGAAATACCGGAGATTATCGAGAATCCGTACATAAGATACATAATTTACTCAAACGGCGCAGTGGTTTACGACAAAGACGGCGGCAAAAGCATTATGATATGTATGTCAAAAGAGGCATCGGATTTTGTGCTTGACGTTATAGGAAAATACGACTGTTATTTCGTTGCGCATATGGTTGGTGAAACCTTTGCCGAGCAGATGTCACTCCGAATGCGTGACGGATACAACGTAAGCTCCAACGTTAAGGTTCTTGTGGACAAATATGAAGTCGGAGGC
>JAZOCR010000061.1:0-10231 GCA_045596605.1 Eubacteriales bacterium
GAATATGCGAGCACGATTTCTGCCTTATCGGAAATCCGGAGTTTGTAAAAATACGTGATTTTGTCGTCCGTTTCTGCGAGAAAAACAAAATTTCCGCATACAGCGAGGAAAACGGCAAGGGAATACTCAGACACATCTATATAAGAAGCGCAGAAGATAACAGCTTTGTTCTTACGCTCATTCTTTCGTGTGACTCATTTGTGAGTGATGAAATTGAATTTAAATTTGTAAGTGAGCTTCTGTTAGAGTTCCCGAACTGTGTTTCTGTTCTAATAAATAAAAATTCCGACGCAACTAATGCCATTCTCGGCAAAAAGTGGCGCAAAATTTACGGTGACGGCTATCTACACGACACACTTCTCGGAAAGAAATTCAGAATTGCGCCTGCATCCTTTTATCAGGTTAACAGAAAACAAGCGGAGCTTTTATACACCAAGGCTTCTGAGTTTGCGTGTGTAAAAGAGGGGGAAACAATTCTTGACCTGTACTGCGGCACGGGAACTATCGGAATTTGTCTTGCAAAGCCCGGATGCAAGCTCTATGGAGTAGAAATTTCTCCCGAGGCTGTAATTGATGCAAAGCATAATGCTAAAATAAACGGTGTAGACGGTGAGTTCATCTGTCTTGATGCAGGGGAGGCACTTAACTCTGAAAGAATAAAGAACCTAAGACCTGATGTAATTATTCTTGACCCGCCGAGAAAGGGCTGTGGAAGTGAAGCGGTGGAGCGCATAGCGAGCTTTGGTGCCGAGAGAATAGTGTATATTTCCTGCGACCCTGCAACACTTGCCCGTGATCTCAAACAGTTTTCAGAGCTTGGATATAGTGCTGTGAAAGCTGTTGGCGTAGATATGTTTGCAAGGACGGGGCATTGTGAAGTAGTTGTCCTTTTAAGTCGGCAAATCAACGTGCATAATATGAAACTAAATTCTTCTATGTTTGAAATGATAAAGAGTGGATATAAAACAATCGAGCTTCGTTTGTTTGATGAAAAGCGTCAACAATTTAAAACAGGTGATAAGATAGTTTTTACTAATATTGATAACGAGGAAACACTTAACACAACCATTGTAAAATTGCATAGGTTTGATTCATTTAAAGAATTGTATAAATCTTTGCCTTTATTACAATGTGGATACACAACTGAAAATGTTGACAATGCAAAGCCATCTGATATGGAACAGTATTATTCTGTTGAAGAACAGAATAAATACGGTGTTGTTGGTATTGAACTTTGCTGACTTAAAGAAATCACAGATGAAAGTATCGTTGAGCTTATATTAACTGCAACAAATAAGTGAAGTTTTTGAGGTGTTTTAATGTTTGCTTTATTTAAAATGAAGAGAATGAAAATTGATGAGAACAGTGTGCGCATTATAAAAATTTCAAAAAACGCTTTGTTTGAATTCATTTATGAGAAGATGATAGATGATCAAGAGATATTACTTGATGTTGATCCGTCAGACGTAATGAACTCATTTGATATTAATTTTGAGCGTGGTGAACTTATATTCTGTGCCTATAAATCAGAGAATTCAGATGGTGGATTTTTTAAATTACCGGAAGAAATTGATTTGCAAAAGCTTATGCATAATATTCCTGATACGACTACCTCACTGTATCAAGAAAATAGGTATAAAGAGTATACTAAAGAAGAATTAGTTAATCTTTCAGTTAAATAGACGAATTCATAATTATATAATTTTTTATAGGAAAGGAAAGAAGATGAAAAACAGCAAATATATAAAAATAGCTTGGATAGTTTTATCTGTCTTTGTTTTTTCAATAATAGTTTGTCTTATTGACGCATTTATTCATCCGAATTATTTTGTGAAAATACCTATTAAAATAGTATTCTTTCTTGCGCTGCCACTATTGTTTTTCCTTGTTAACAAGAATGAATTTTCCGAATTTAAAAAGCTGTTTGTTTTCAGAAAAAGCGGTATACTAAAAGCGCTTCTTCTTGGTGTTGGTGTTTATGCGGTAATTGTCGGCGGATATTTTTTGACAAGAGGATTTATTGATTTTTCTGGTGTTACATCAAGTCTTACTGAGGGAATGGGAATTACAGCTGACAATTTCATTTATGTATCCTTGTACATATCCCTTATGAACTCATTTCTTGAAGAATTCTTCTTCAGAGGATACGGTTTTATAACCCTTAAAAAACATTCCTCGAGAATTTTCGCATATCTTATAAGCTCAACTTTGTTTGCTGTTTACCATGTTGGCATGCTTATAGGTATGTTTAACGTGTGGGCACTCTTATTACTTCTTTTCGGACTGATTATAGGTGGCTGTATATTTAATTATCTTAATGAGCATAACGGCAATATATATCCTTCCTGGTTTGTGCATATGTTCGCGAATTTTGCTATAAATACTGTTGGATTCATTTTGTTTGGGGTAATATAACTTCTTATGTTTGAAAAAATGGAGCATATCATATTTCTAACCGGCAACCAACTGAAAATCATCGCCCTTATTGCGATGACAATAGACCATCTTGGCGTTCAGATTTTCACCGATAGTATTATTCTTCGTATTATCGGCAGGCTCGCTATGCCGATTTTCGCATATATGATTGCCGAGGGATGCAGGTATACACGAAACCGTAAGAAGTATCTCGGCACTGTTGCACTTATAGCACTTCTTTGTCAGCTTGTATATTTTTTCGCAATGGGCTCGCTGTATCAGTGCATATTCGTCACTTTTTCTCTTTCTATTATCACGGTCTATGCGCTTGATAATCTTAAAAGGTACAGAAACCTTACAGGTGCTTTTGTATTTATTGTCACAGTTGCGTTTGCGTATTTTCTTACTGAATTATTGCCGAATTTACTCCCCGGTACAGACTTCAGAATAGACTACGGATTTTTCGGTGTCATGCTTCCTGTTTTGATATCAACTTTTGATAAAAAGTATCTGAAGCTACTTATGACATTTGTAGGCGTTTGTCTTATATCCGCTTTTTATGGCGGTATTCAGTGGTATTCGCTGTTTGCAGTGTTGCTTCTTGCGTTTTACAACGGCAAAAGGGGAGCGATGAACCTTAAATATCTGTTTTATGTGTATTATCCGCTTCATTTGTTTGTTTTGTATTTAATAAAAATTATTGCACAAAAGCTGTAAGTTGTAGATTTTTGTTAAATATATCAAATTAAGTGCTACGCTTAAGGTGTTTAATGTTTGAAATGCTAAAATTGCTGTTTTTTAAGTCAAAATGGCCTATTTCTTCTTGACAAATATTATAATATGTGATATAATTCTTATAAGTTTTTATTGGAGGTAGTTGCAATGTTTACATTTGTTTCGACAAATTTCAATTGTGTTTCTAAAGATGCACGTAGCAATGCACCTTCAACTTCTTTTGCGCATAATTGTGCGCATTCTTCTAATATTGCTGTAATTACAGGCATTGCTGTGGCAGTGTCTGTTTTTCTTTATGCAATTATTTCCATTATTACCGCCATTATGATGTGCGAGCTAAACGTGATAATTATGTCTGCAATAATAATTTTTGCAATTAACATAATTATGATTAAAACAAAAAAATTCAATAATCGTGCAAAACTGTATGCAAAATAAAAAATCAGCATAAAAACGAAATGCGGTTTTGCACTATAGCGAAGCCGCATTATCTTATATACGAAAGGAAAACTTATATGAAAAACTGCAAAATTGAAACCACCTGCGTTCAGGGTGGATATACTCCCGGTAACGGCGAGCCCAGACAAGTACCGATTATTCAGAGTACTACTTTTAAGTACAATACAAGTGAAGATATGGCAAAGCTTTTTGACCTTGAAGCGAGTGGCTATTTTTATACCAGACTTCAAAACCCAACAAATGACAATGTAGCTGCTAAAATCTGCGCTCTTGAGGGCGGAAGTGCTGCAATGCTTACTTCTTCCGGTCAGGCTGCATCATTTTTCAGCGTGTTTAATATCGCTTCCTGCGGTGATCACGTTATTGCTTCCTCATGCATTTATGGCGGTACATATAATCTCTTTGCAGTTACAATGAAGCGTATGGGAATTGAATTTACGTTCATTTCACCCGATTGCAGTGATGAGGAATTTGAAGCAGCGTTCAGACCTAACACAAAGGCTGTATTCGGTGAAACTATTGCAAACCCTGCACTTGTTGTTCTTGATATCGAAAGATTTGCTACTATGGCACATAAGCACGGAGTTCCGCTTATTATCGACAATACCTTTGCTACTCCCGTTAACTGCAGACCTATCGAGTGGGGCGCAGATATTGTTGTTCATTCAACCACAAAGTATATGGACGGACACGGCTCCGGTGTAGGCGGCTGTATTGTTGATAGCGGCAAGTTTGACTGGACAAAGTATCCGGATAAGTTCCCCGGACTTTGTACTCCCGACGACAGCTATCACGGCATTACTTATACAGAAAAGTTTGGTCTTGAGGGTGCTTATATAACAAAAGCTACTGCACAGCTAATGCGTGACCTTGGCTCTATTCAGTCACCTCAGAACGCATTTATTCTAAATCTTGGTCTTGAAAGTCTTCACGTGAGAATGAAGCGCCATTGCGAAAATGCTCTTGCTGTTGCAAAATTCTTGTCAGCACACGATAAGGTTAAATCCGTTACTTACTGCGGTCTTGAAGGTGATAAATATTATGAGCTCGGTAAAAAATATCTGCCTAACGGCTCCTGCGGCGTTGTAAGCTTTGAAATCAAGGGAACACGCTTAGATGCTGAAAGGTTTATGAAAAAGCTCAGACTTGGTATTATTGCAACTCATGTTGCTGATGCTCACACCTGTGTTCTTCATCCTGCGAGTGCTACACACCGCCAGATGACAGATGAAGAGCTTCTTAGCTGCGGTATTACTCCTAATACGATAAGATTTTCTTGTGGTATTGAAAACTCAGAGGATATTATAGCAGACCTCGCTCAGGCACTTGCTGACTAAAAAGAGGTGAGCTGATGCCGATAAAAATTCCAAACGAACTGCCTGCTGTTAAAATACTTAATGACGAAAATATTTTCGTTATGACTGAAAAGCGGGCAATGACGCAGGACATAAGACCTCTGAAGTTATTACTTCTTAATCTTATGCCGTTGAAAATTGATACCGAAACACAGCTTACAAGGCTTCTTGGCAACTCACCGCTTCAGGTTGAGCTTGAGCTTATATGTACAAAATCACATAATTCCAGGAATACTTCCCAGGGACATCTTCAAGCGTTTTATAAGCATTTTGATGATGTAAAGGACAGAAAGTTTGACGGTATGATTATTACCGGAGCACCGGTTGAGCAAATGCCCTTTGAAGAAGTGGACTACTGGAGTGAGCTTTGCGAGATAATGGAGTGGACAAAGACTAATGTTCACAGCACATTCCATATATGCTGGGGGGCACAGGCGGCTTTGTATTACCACTACGGTATTAAGAAGTATCCGCTTGATAAAAAGCTATTTGGCGTATTCAAGCACAAGGTTGAAAGAAAATCTTCAATGCTTTTCAGAGGATTTGATGATGAATTTCTCGTTCCTCACTCAAGACATACTACAATTCATCGAGAAGACATTGAAAAAGTCCCGGAGCTTCGTATTCTTGCAGCTTCCGACATAGCAGGTGTTTACGCTGTTTCTACAGACGGCGGAAGACAGTTCTTTATCACCGGTCACTCAGAGTATGATGCCGGAACCTTGAAAAAAGAGTATCTGCGTGACAAAAATGCAGGACTTCCGATTGAAATACCATATAATTATTTCCCGGAAGACGACGATACGAAAGAGCCAATGTGTACATGGCGTTCACACGCAAATCTTATCTATTCAAACTGGCTCAATTACTACGTATATCAAACAACACCATATGATATAACACAGATAAATTATAACAAAGAGAGGTAAGAATAATGGAAATCAGAATTGAAAAAACAACTGCACCCAAGGAAAAGATTACTGAAAACCTTGGTTTTGGAAAGCACTTTACAGACCATATGTTCATTATGGATTATTCTACGACAAAGGGCTGGTATGATGCAAGAATAGTTCCTTTTGGAAACATTTCTCTACATCCTGCTGCAACAGTTTTCCACTACGGTGCTGAAATTTTTGAAGGACTTAAGGCTTACAGATGTGAAGACGGCAGCGTTCAGCTTTTCAGACCTATTGAAAACGTAAGAAGAATGAACAATTCTGCTGACAGACTTCAGCTTCCAACAATGCCCGAGGAAGAAATGCTTCAGGCAATTACTGAATTTGTTAAGCACGAGCAGGATTGGGTTCCTTACGGCAAAGGAGAGTCCCTCTACCTCAGACCTTTCCTTTTCGGTAATGACGAGGCACTTGGCGTTCACGGCATCGAAAACTCACGCTTTATGATTATTGCTTCTCCCAGTGGAAGCTATTACAAGGAAGGCATTAACCCCGTTAAGATTATGATTGAAAAGGACGACGTAAGAGCTGTAAGAGGCGGTACAGGCTATGCAAAGTGCGGCGGTAACTATGCTGCGGCTAACAGAGCAGGTGCAAGAGCTGAAGAAAAGGGTTATACTCAGGTACTCTGGCTTGATGGCGTTGAAAGAAAGTACATAGAAGAAGTTGGTGCTATGAACGTAATGTTCAAAATTGCTGGCGAAATCGTTACTCCTGCGCTTACAGGTTCAATTCTTCCCGGTATTACAAGAAAGTCCTGCCTTGAACTCCTTCGTGCGAAGGGCTACAAGGTAAGTGAAAGACTTCTTTCGATTGATGAGCTTGTTGAAAGCCTTGAAAACGGAACCCTTGAAGAAGCATGGGGCTGTGGTACTGCTGCGGTTGTTTCTCCAATTGGCAAGCTTGCTTACAACGGCAAGGAATATGTTGTTAATAACAATGAAATCGGTGAGGTTACACAGTCACTTTACGATACTCTTACAGGAATTCAGTGGGGCAAAATCGAGGATACACACGGATGGATTGTAAAGATATAAAGCGTGTAACGATTTTTGCAGGTCACTACGGAAGCGGAAAAACGAATATTGCTGTAAATTATGCACTTGAAATTGCAAAATGCAACAAAAAGGTTGAAATCGTAGACCTTGACATTGTCAATCCGTATTTCAGGACAAAAGATGCAACTGATTTACTTGAAGAAAAGGGAATAAGACTTGTTTCTTCTGCTATGGCAAATACAAACGTTGATACACCTGCTCTACCTGCTGAAGCGTATTCAGCAGTGCAGGACAAAAGTACATATGCTGTTATTGACGTTGGCGGTGACGACAGGGGTGCGCTTGCACTTGGCCGTTATGTGCCTGAAATTATCAGAGAAAACAATTATGAAATGTTGTTTGTAATCAACAAGTACAGATTTCTCACAGGCACTCCGGAGGAAACCATCGAGGTGATGAGAGAGATAGAACTTGCGGCAGGACTTCGTTTTACCGGTATTGTTAACAATTCCAATATTGGTGATGAAACTACTTTTGAAGCTGTAATTGACAGTGTAGAGTATGCTGAAAAAATTTCAAAGCTTTCTGGACTACCGATAAAAAAAACAACCGTTAAAAAAGACCTTTATGTAGGTCTTGAAAATAAAATCCAAAATCTTATGCCTATAAAAATCTGCGTAAGACAATCATTCTAAAATTTTGGAAAGTGAGGTAAATAAAATGGCAAAGGTTACTTTCAGAGAAGATATTTGCAAGGGGTGCGGTCTTTGTGTTACTGCTTGCCCAAAGAAAATCGTAAAGCTCGGTGACAAGCTTAACGCTAAGGGCTACCGTACAGCCGGCATTACCGACCAGAGCGCATGTATTGCTTGTGCTTTCTGTGCAACTATGTGCCCTGACTGCGTAATTACTGTTGAAAAGTAATATACAATATCATTTTTAGTATTAACACATACGAAAGGATAAAGAAAATGAGTAAAAAAGTACTTATGAAGGGTAACGAAGCTATGGCTGAGGCTGCTATAATGGCAGGCTGCAGACACTATTTCGGTTATCCTATCACACCGCAAACAGAAGTTGCGGCTTATATGTCAAAAAGACTTCCTAAAATTGACGGCGGAGTATTCCTTCAGGCAGAAAGCGAAGTTGCTGCAATTAATATGGTAATTGGTGTTGCGGCAACAGGTAAGAGAGTTATGACATCTTCCTCAAGCCCCGGAATTTCTCTTAAGAGTGAAGGTATTTCTTACCTTGCGGGCTGTGATCTTCCTGCGCTTATCGTAAACGTACAGCGTGGCGGTCCCGGACTTGGAGGTATTCAGCCCTCTCAGTCAGACTACTTCCAGGCAACTCGTGGCGGCGGACACGGTGACTATCATATGATAGTTCTTGCACCGAACTCTGTTAGCGAAATGGTAAGCCTTACAATCAAGGGCTTTGACCTTGCTGATAAATACAGAATGACTTCAATGATTCTCGCTGACGGTACAATGGGTCAGATGATGGAGCCTGTATCCTTTGAAGAAGTTGAAGTTACAAACTATGAAAAGCCCTGGGCTACAAACGGTACTCTCGGAAAGAGAAAGCCCAACATCGTAAACTCTCTTGCTCTTAATCCTTCACATCTTGAATCACAGAATATTTCAAGATATGAAAAGTATAAGACGATTGAAGAAAATGAAGTAATGTATGAAGAATACAGAATGGAAGATGCTGAGTACTGTATCGTAGCATTCGGCGTTGCTGCAAGAGTATCGCAGAATGCAATTGACGCTGCAAGAGAAAAGGGAATTAAGGTTGGTATGATAAGACCTATTACACTTTGGCCGTTCCCCAAAAAAGTTCTTTTTGAAGCAGCAGATAAGGTTAATGCATTTATTTCTGTTGAACTTAATATGGGACAAATGGTTGAAGATGTCGAGCTTGCTACAAGATGCAAGAAGCCTGTACATCTCTGCACAAGAGTTGGCGGTATGATTCCCAGCCCCGAAGAAGTTCTCGCAAAGATTGAAGAAGTAGCAAAGACAGGAGGTAAGAACTGATGACAGTTTTTGAAAAAACAAACGGACTTACAGATGCACCGCTTCACTATTGTCCCGGTTGTACTCACGGTATAATCCACAGACTTGTTGGTGAAGTGCTTGAAGAGCTTGGTGTACTTGGTAATACAATTGGCGTGGCTCCCGTTGGTTGCTCTGTATTTGCATACAATTATTTTAACTGTGATATGGTTCAGGCAGCTCATGGACGTGCCCCTGCTGTTGCAACAGGTATTAAGCGTTCTGATAAGAATAATATTGTATTTACATACCAGGGCGACGGAGACCTTGCGGCTATCGGTACTGCTGAAACCGTTCACGCAGCTGCCCGTAATGAAAATATCACTGTAATTTTCGTAAATAATGCAATTTACGGTATGACTGGTGGTCAGATGGCTCCTACAACTCTTCCCGGACAGGTAACACAGACTTCTCCCTATGGTCGTGACGTAAACACTGTTGGTTATCCTGTTAAGGTGTGTGAAATGCTTTCAAACGTTGACGGTGCTACATATCTTGAAAGAGTTGCTGTTAACAATGTAAAAAATGTTAAAAAGGCAAAGGCTGCTATTAAGAAGGCATTCCAGAATCAGATTGAAGGTAAGGGCTTCTCACTTATTGAAGTACTTTCCACCTGTCCTACAAACTGGGGTAAGACTCCTGAAGATGCACTTGTATGGCTTGAAGAAAATATGATTCCTTATTATCCTCTTGGAGTATATAAGGACAAGACTGCAAAGGAGGACTAAATAATGGAAAATAAAATACTCATTGCCGGCTTCGGCGGTCAGGGAATCCTCTTTGCAGGAAAGTTCCTTGCAAATATCGGTCTTAACGAGGATAAGCAGGTTTCCTGGCTTCCTTCTTATGGACCTGAAATGCGTGGCGGTACTGCTAACTGCAGTATTATTCTCAGTGACAACAATATTGGATCACCTATTGTTGATAAGCCCGACATTCTCGTTGCCATGAATACACCTTCTCTCGAAAAATATGAGGATTCAGTAAATCCCGGTGGTGTTATTTTCGTTGACAGTTCACTTATTGAAAAAAAGGTTGCAAGAACAGACGTTGACGTTATTTACATACCTGCAAGCACCATGGCTTCTGAAAATGAGCTTTCAGGACTTGCTAACATGATTATTACCGGCGCAATTATTAAAAAGTGTAACATTACCACCTTTGAAAACACCGAGGCTGCTCTTGAAAAGGTAGTTCCTCCTTCAAAGGTTAAGCTTTTTGAACCGAATAAAAAAGCTCTAACACTCGGATAT
>JAZOCR010000062.1:0-8705 GCA_045596605.1 Eubacteriales bacterium
TAATCAATATACAGATTTAAAGCTAAACGTAGTGCTTTATAGTATGGTTTAACTCCAAGGTTACGAGAGTGTCTTGCGACAACAAAAGATGCACACCCAACAAAGTTGTTACGTGACAAAAGGGAGTTTTCAGAGGACTTGTCCTCTGAACAACTTCTTTTGGTTACTTTTCTTTTTGCAAAGAAAAGTAACATATTACAAAGCTCCAAATTTGATGAAAATTTCATCAGAAAACCCCCATAACAACACCCACCCTTTTCCACCTAAAATCTATATAAAAAACAAAAATTTCTTTCTTTAATATATTTAATAAAAAGTACTTGCAATTTTTTATGTTTTGTGGTATAATATAGGGTAGGTATACATATGCACTTTTTTGTGCGCATTTAATGGTGAAAGGAGCTGAATATTTTGAACGAGCATCTTGCAGAATTATGGCAAATGATGTACGCAGAGCTTAAAAACAATATAAATATTCCCGACGGCGGAATAAAAATGTGGTTCGGAAACGTTGAGCTTAAATACATTTCCGTTGACAATAAGGTTTATTTTGCAATTGACAACTTCATAAAGAAGGACTTTATAGAAAAACACTATATTCCGGGCTTTAAAAAATCAATGGAAGCGGTTCTCGGCTTTGAGGGTACGCCGATATTCATTTGCACGGAGCGTGACAGCTTTGAAAATCAGTTTGCAGAGCTTGTGGTAATGGAAAGCGACGAGCTAAAAGGAAATGCCGACGAAATAAAGCAGCCCACACAGGCAGACGACGATATAAGCGACGATATTGAAAGAATTTATAATTCCTTTAAAAGAGAAGAAAGCGAGCAGCTTAAGACTCTGGACCCTAAAACACTGGAAAAGGCAATTCACAGAGGAATAAATTTCCGAAAGAAATACAATCCCACAAGCGGCAGAATGGAGGAAAGACCTCTTTCCGACTACATCAACGACACAAGTGACGGCGTTCTTATGATGTCACCGTCAACGCCTGCCTGCTATCCCTCCTACACCTTTGAAAATTTCGTGGTGGGAAGCTCCAACAAGTTTGCATATCAGTATGCACTGCAGGCGGCACGTTATCCTGCCCAGCAGTACAATCCTCTTTTCATTTACGGCTCGCCGGGTCTTGGTAAAACTCATCTTCTTTACGCTATAACCAACGAGATTATGCGTCTTAACCCTGCTTTTAACATTATTTACGTTAAGGGTGAGGATTTCACAAACGAGCTTGTTGAAGCAATACAGAAAAGAACTCCCTTGCAGTTCCGTGAAAAATACCGTAATGCTGACGTTCTTCTTATGGACGATATTCAGTTTATTGCCGGCAGAGAGTCCTCACAGGAGGAATTTTTCCATACATACAACGCACTTTATGAGGCGGGAAAGCAAATAATTATGACCTCGGATAAGCCGCCCAAGGATATCGCAAAGCTTGAAGAAAGGCTTAAGTCCCGTTTTGAAAGCGGTCCTATTGTAAAAATCGACCCGCCGGACATTGAGCTTAGAACTGCAATTATCAAGAAGAAGTTCGAGCTTATGAAAATTGACATTCCCAACGAAGTGGTTATGTACCTTAGTGAAAACATCAAGGACAACGTTCGTCAGATTGAGGGCGTAATAAAGAAAATGAACGCCTACTGTCTTATGTGCAACGAAAAGATAACTCTTGAACTTGCGGAAAAGTCCATTTCCGACATTATTACTCTTACTTCAAAAATTGACGGCAGAAAAATAGTTAATTCCGCCTCGGAAAAGTTTGGTATTCCGATAGACAGCATACTCGGAAAAAGACACACGAAAGAAATTGTTTGGGCACGCCATATGGCTATTTACGTTATGCGAAAGCTGACGGATATGTCCTTTAAGGACATCGGCAAATTCTTTAACCGTGACCATTCAACCATTATGGCTTCCGTTGAGAAAATTGAAAAGGAAGCAGAAAATGACCCTGCTGTTGCAAAGGAAATTCAGGAGCTTATTGATATTGTAAAGTTGAAAGCGTAAAGGCGACGAAAAAGTCTTAAGACTTTTTCTTACGCTGAAGAATTTGTAAGCAAATTCTTCCTATGACATTAACTACAGGTGCTTTACGGGAGTCCGACACAGACGGCGTTGCCGTCAGGTCGGGGAAAGGTATATTACTTTTCTTTCCGAAAAGAAAAGTAATCAAAAGAAGTCGCTAAGAGGAAAACCTCTTAGAACTCCCTCTTGTCCCGCTTCGACTTTTGCATACTTTGAAATTTTAGCTCACGAAAAAATATTCGTTACTTTGGAGTTTAACCATACTATCAAATATTAACTGCAAAGTTAATGCCACACAAAGATTACATAACTGCACATACTGTCAGTGTAAGTATGAGCAACTTTGTAATAAATATGAAGCTTTAAAACTGAACTCTATACTTTATAGTATGGTTTGACTCCAAGGTTACGAGAATTTCTTGCGACAACAAAAGATGCATACTCTCTAAAGTTGTTACGTGCCAAAAGGGAGTTTTCAGAGGACTTGTCCTTTGAACGCATCTTTTTGAATACTTTTTCTTTGCGAGAAGAAAAAGTATTGTCCTGATAAAGTTTCGAGTTTGATAAAAGTTTCTTCGGAACATTTTTATATTTAAACACTCTTTCCCACACACTTTCCACTTTTACACAAGCCCAAAAATAAAAATCTTCCACATAGCTCCACATTTTTTCAACCTATTTTTAAAACGAAAACAGTCAACTTTTCAACAGGCGTTTTTCAGGTGGTAATTGGATTTGTAAGACTTTTCCACACTTTCCACCGGCTCTACTACTAATACTACTATATCCTTTAAGTATTTTATTCTTTATAAAAACAAAAATTCAAGAAAGGTGTGAAACCCTAAATGAAATTTACCGTACAGAAAAACGAACTTCAGAAAGCAATGCTTCCGGTTACCTATGGAGTATCAAACGTAAACAACCCGGACTACAAATCACTTCTTATTGAAGTACGAGGCGATGAGCTTATTATCTTTTCCTATGACCTTGAAAAGGGTATAAAGACCACTATTCCCGTTGACGGTGAAAAGGACGGTAAGGTTGAAGCTGACGCTCAGAAGCTTTACGCTATTGTAAACACTATGGACGACGGTGAAATTACCATTGAAACAGATGAAAACTCCACCATAAGTATTACCGGTCAGAACACGGATTTCAGAATACTCGGTAAGGACGGCTCCGGCTTTCCTAACATTCCTAATATTGAGGGGGATTTCACCTACAAGCTCACAAAGAGCAAAATAAGAAATATGATAAACAGAACGGTTTTCTCTGTTTCAAATAATGAGTCCAACCCTATTTTTACAGGTTCTCTTTTTGAAATTGAGGGCGACAAGCTTAAAATAGTTGCTCTTGACAGAAACAGAATTGCGGTAAGACAGGAAAACGTGATATCAGACCTTGCCGGCGAGCAGACTATGACACGCTTTGTTATTCCCGGAAAGGCTGAAAATGACCTTCTCCGTGTTATTCAGGATACAGACGAGGAAATCTGCGTTCGTATGACAAGAAAGCATATTATCTTTACTTTTGATAATATCTATTACATTTCAAGACTCCTTGATGGAGAATTTATGAACTATAAGCGTCTTTTGTCAAGTGACAACAGATTTGAGCTTACAGTTTCCACAAAGGATTTTCTTGAGTCGGTTTCCCGTGCGGCAATTCTTCTTGAAAGCTATAAGAATAACTTCCTTATCATAAATCTTGCCGAGGGTCAGATGAACGTAAGCTGTTCAACGGAGTTCGGTAAGGTTGACGACGTTATTGAAAGTACCTTCCAAAAAGGTGAGGAAGAAACTCTTAAAATCGGCTTTAACCACAGAATTCTTATTGATGCCCTTCGTGCAGTTGCGGAGGATGAGGTTAAGCTGACCTTCAACGGACCGACTAACCCCATTATTTTCTCTCCCGTGCATAAGGATGATGAGGATGATGAGAGATTTCTCTATGTAGTGATGCCGGTACAGCTTAGATAAATTTAAAAAATTCGGAATTCGGAGTTTGGAATTTGGAATTGAGGAGAATTTCACTTCGTGAAATTTCCATTTTTTAATTAGTATTAAGCCCAATATGCTCTTAAATATTGGCACAAATAGAATTATTGCAATTTTAAAGAATATTGAAAAATTGACTTTAAATACTAGGAAGAATTTTCTAAAAAATTTTTCAGACATAAGAAAACCGTAGGTTTTCGTTGTATAAATCAGATGAGAATTTTTTGCCTTTGGCAAAAAAATTGACCACAATTCCGAATTCCGCATTCCGAATTCCGAATTAAATAGGAGTTTCCGTATGTATGTAAAAAGCATTTATGCAAGGCAATTCCGGAACATTCTCGACCAGAGAATAGACTTTCAAAATGGAATAAACGTGCTTTACGGAAAGAACGCCTCCGGTAAAACCAACGCACTTGAGGCGATATATCTGTTTGCCTCCGGCAAGAGTCTGAGGGGCAGTCCGGAAAAGGACTTTATCTCTAAGGACAGGGATTCTGCAAGAATTGCTATAGAATACAGCAGCAGTAAAAGTCCGGATTTTACAAGAAATATGTCGCTTACCTTTCTTTCCGGCAACAAAAAAATAATGAAATACGGCGGAGTAGACGTACCGAGAATGTCGGAATTTTTAGGGCACTTCAGAGCCTGCGTTTTCACTCCCGATGACCTACTGCTTGTAAAGGGAAGTCCCGAGGAACGAAGAAGATTCATTGATATATCAATAAGTCAGATTAGTCCGAGGTTTGTGCACTATCTCAACGACTATATGAAGATACTTTCACAAAAGAATATACTTCTCAAAAGTGCACAGCAAACCGGAAGGGTTGACACAACCTACCTTTCCGTACTTAACGACCAGCTTGCCTCGGCTTCAAGCGTTATAGTAAAGCAGAGGGCAGGCTTCTGCGAAAACCTTTACCGTTATGCGCAGGGGATATACAGAGAAATTTCCGGAGAAAAAGAAAATTTCGGTATGAAGTATGTTTCCCAGACAAAGAAAAGCTTCTCAGATGAGAGCTACACCAAAGACGCATACCTTGCTCTTTACGAGCGTTCCTATGAAAGTGAGCTTCGCAACGGCGTAACGCTTGTAGGACCTCACAGAGATGATATATATTTTTACGTTGGAAAAGACGCAGAGCTTTTTGAAAAGGACAGCGATGATAATTTTTCCGAAAAGCTGCTCCTTGACAGCTCCCACACGGCAAAGGCATTTGGCTCAAGGGGACAGCAGAGAAGCGTTGTGCTTGCACTGAAGCTTGCGCAAGGAGAGCTTTTCCGTGAGCTTTGCGGAGAATATCCGGTGTTTCTTCTTGACGACGTTTTTTCCGAGCTTGACAGTGCAAGGCGTGACTATATTCTCTCCAAGGCAGAGAACAGGCAGGTTATAATTACCTGCTGTGACTGCGATATTCTGGGTAGTTTTAAGGATTTTAATGGGATATATGTGGAAAACGGAGAGTATAAGTAGGGTGTGAATAAAATTTCCTAAGGAAATTTTCATCAAATTTGAGGCTTTTTTGTATGTTACTTTTCTTTACAAAAAGAAAAGTAACCAAAAGAAGTTGTTCAGAGGACAAGTCCTCTGAAAACTCCCTTTTGTTCCGCTACAAGTTTCACAAACTTAAAATATAGCACACGAAAAAACATTCGTTACCTCGGAGTTAAACCATACTATAAAGTATTGTGTTCAGTTTTAAATCTTTCAGTTTATTACAATGTTGCTCATACTTGCAAAGATAGTATGTGCAGTTATGTAATCTCGCTGTGGTAATAAATTTTCAGTTATTTATTGATAGTATGGTTTAGTTTTAAATTTACGAAAAAACCTTGCGACAATTAAAGTAGCACACTTTCTAAAGTTGTTACGTGACAAAAAAGGAGTTCTAAGAGGCTTGCCTCTTAGCGGAGCTTTTTGGTTACTTTTTCTCACTGTAGAGAAAAAGTAACATTCGTACCCCGAACAGACATCAAAGCTGTTTGTGATGGGTTTTAAGAAAAAAAGAACCCCCGATAAACTCCGCAGAAATTGCGAAGCAATTCAAGGAGTAAGCATATAAAAGGAGTAATTTATGTATCTAAACCTTGGCGGCTCAGTATTAGTAAAAAAGAAAGACATAATCGGGATATTCGACCTTGACAAGCTTGACGTTGGGGGCGATGCGATGGGCTTTCTTCGTGAGTGTGAAAAAAAGAAAGAAGTAACGGTAGTTGGCGACGGAATACCCAAGGCATTCGTGCTTACGTCAGATAAAGGCGAAAATCACGTCTACATTACTACTATTTCTGCGGCGTCACTAAAGGGCAGAAACAGTCAGCAATTTGACGGCTCATATATATAGGCAAATAAGCAATTTAATTTAAGTGCAAAAAAGTGCACTTGGAAGGATTGGTACAGATAATGTCAGAAAAAGAAAGAACAGAGAATCTCGAACAGGATTTTACTACCGAAGTAAAGTCAACCGACTCAAACGTTGACGCAAATAAGTACGACGACAGTCAGATTCAGGTTCTTGAAGGACTTGAAGCTGTAAGAAAGCGTCCCGGTATGTATATCGGCTCGACAAGCTCAAGAGGACTTCACCATCTTATTTATGAAATCGTGGACAACTCCATAGACGAAGCCCTTGCCGGAATCTGTGATAAAATTACCGTTACTCTCCACGAGGACGGCAGTGTGTCCGTACAGGACAACGGTCGTGGTATTCCGTCGGGTATTCACCCGAAGATGGGTATTTCCACAATTGAGGTAGTATTTACGGTGCTTCACGCAGGTGGTAAGTTCGGCGGTGAGGGCTACAAAATCTCCGGCGGTCTTCACGGCGTTGGTGCGTCGGTAGTTAACGCCCTTTCCGAATGGACGGAAGTGGTAAACTGCCACGACGGAAAGAAGCACACCGAACGCTTTGAAAGAGGAAAGACTGCAAGACCCATAACTCTTGTGGGCGACTGCGGCGACCAGCACGGTCTTTACGTGCGCTTCAAGCCGGACCCGGAAATTTTCGACACCACCGAATTTGAGTATTCGGTTGTTGAAAAGCGTCTTCGTGAGCAGGCGTTCCTTAACGCAGGACTTATGATTGAGCTTATCGACCTTCGTCCCAAAAAAGAGGGTGAGCCGGAAATTACCATTTCCGAGGAAACTGCGGCGGCAGGTCTTGAGGTTAAGACCGACGATGCCACAAGATATATGATATTCCACTACGAGGGCGGTATACGGAGCTTTGTTGAATATCTCAACTCCAAAAAGCACGCAGAGGTGCTTCATCCGGACATCGTTTATCTCTCCGGTAAAAAGGGCGATATTTCCGTAGAAATTGCGCTTCAGTACAACGACTCCTACGATGACACAATGGTGACCTTTGCCAACAACATCAACACCATTGAGGGTGGTTCCCACGAAACCGGCTTCAAGAATGCGCTGACAAGAATAATCAACGATTACGGTAAAAAATATAAATTCCTTAAAGACGACGAAAAGCTCTCCGGCGATGACGTTCGTGAAGGTCTTTGCGCTATTATCAGTGTAAAGCTTCCTGACGCACAGTTTGAGGGACAGACAAAGACAAAGCTTGGCAATGCAGATATCCGACCCTTCGTTGAGGCGGTTATGAACGAGGAGCTTACAAACTACCTTGAAGAAAACCCTGACGCAGGTAAGGCTGTAATTGAAAAGGCAGTAACTGCGCAGAGAGCAAGAGAAGCGGCAAGAAAGGCAAGAGACCTTACAAGAAGCAGAAAATCCGCACTTGAGGGCACGACTCTCCCCGGTAAGCTTGTTGACTGTCAGGAAAAGAATATGGCTCTGACAGAGTTGTTCCTTGTCGAAGGAGACTCGGCGGGCGGTACTGCAAAGGAAGGACGAAACAGTCAGTTCCAGGCGGTGCTTCCTATGCGTGGTAAGATACTTAACGTTGAAAAGTCAAGACTTGACAGAATCCTTTCCAGCGTTCAGATTACACCTATTATTATTGCGCTCGGCTGCGGTGTGGGTGATGAGTTTAATATTGAAAAGCTCAGATACGGCAAGATTATTATTATGTCCGATGCGGACGTTGACGGTGCTCACATTAAGACACTGCTTCTTACCTTCTTCTTCAGACATATGCGTCCTCTTATAGAAAACGGACACATATACTGCGCAAGACCGCCGCTTTACAGAGTGTTCAAGGGTAAGACGGAAAAGTATGCCTTCTCCGACGAGGAAAAGGACGCACTTCTTGCAGAGCTCGGCGGTAACGCAGAAGCAGAGCGTTATAAAGGTCTTGGTGAAATGGACGCCGACCAGCTTGCTTATACCACAATGGACCCCGAGTACAGAACTCTTTCTAAGGTTACCATTGATGACGCAATCGAGGCCGACGCTACCTTCTCACTCCTTATGGGCGAAAAGGTTGAGCCCAGACGTAACTTCATTCAGGAAAACGCAAAGTACGTGACGAATCTTGATATTTGAGAATTGAGTAGGGTGAGATAAAAATTTCCTAAAGGAATTTTCATCAGACTTGAAACTTTATGATAGTAATACTTTTTCTTTGCAGAAAGAAAAATACAACGAAAACCTACGGTTTTCTTATGTCCAAAGAATTTTACAAAAAAAATTCTTTCTGTATTCAAAAAGAAGCTGTTCAGAGGACAAGTCCTCTGAAAACTCCCTTTTGGCACGTAATAACTTTAGCG
>JAZOCR010000063.1:0-10403 GCA_045596605.1 Eubacteriales bacterium
TTACAGATGAAGAAAAGGCTTACGATATTCACTACGATCTCCAGCTTAAGAGATAAGCTTTTAATAGATTATTGTTATTTTTTGGAGGATTTTCAAAATGAAACCCGGATTTGTACCTGCTCTCGGCACACCTCTTGATAAAGATGGTAACCTTGTAGCAGAAGGTCTTAGAAACCACGTTAACCAGATGATTGAAGCTGGTGCTTCAGGACTTCTCTGTATGGGAAGTATGGGCATCGAAGCTTATATTCGAGATGACGTATATCCTGAAGTTGCAAGAGTTTGCGTTGAAGCTGCTGCAGGACGTGTTCCTGTATTTCTTGGAGCAATGGATACATCTATTGCAAGAGTTAAGAAAAGACTCGAGTCTGTTAAGGATCTCGATGTTGCTGGATATGTATTCCTTTCTTCTTTCTATTCTCCTCTTAACAGAAACCAGATGATGAACTTCTTCAGAGGAATTGCAGCTCTTACTGACAAGAACATTCTTCTTTATGACCTTCCTGTTGTAACACAGGCAAAGATTACATACGATATGGTTCTTGAGCTTATCGAAACAGTTCCTAACTTTGCAGGTATCAAGTCTGCAGATACAGTTATGTTCCGTAAGCTTAAGCTTAACCCTGATGTTCCCAAGGACTTTATTATGGTTTACTCAGGTCTTGATATGTTTGACATAGCATACAAGTGGGGTATAGATAAGTGTCTTGACGGTATGCTTTCCTGCACACCTAAGAACACAAAGCTTCTTTTTGAGGCTATGGCTAACGATGATTATACAGCAGCTGCAAAGTATCTTGACAATATCGTTGCTCTTCGTGACTGCTTCATCGCAAACGATCTTATGCCTGCATTTACTGCATCTATGAACCTTCTCGGTTGCGAAGGTAACTTCCACCAGGATTACAACAATCCTTATACAGAGGAGGCTTTCAATAACGTTAAGGCTGAAATGATAAGAATTGGCGAACTTTAATATAACAAGAATAATCGGCAGTTTAACGCTGCCGATTATTTGAAATGAGGTATTTTTATGATTCTTGATAAAATTGAAAATATTGGTCTTTATAGTGCGATAAACGAAAAAATTGTAAAGGTAATTGAGGCTGCAAAAAAGTATAACGCAGATAATTTTCCTACAGGTCAGGAATTTATTGATGGCGATGCGCTTTATCTCAATTTTGCAAATTATGACACTAATCACCGTGAAGGTGCGCTTACCGAGTCTCATAGAAAGTATATTGACGTTATGGTTATGATTAGCGGAAGTGAAACAGTATATGTCAAGCCTACTGGCAAGCTTAAAAATGTAACAAAGGAATATGATGCTGAAATTGAAGCGCTTCTTGCCGATACTGACGATGATACTACAGCAGTTCGACTTGATGAAGGCTCGTTCCTCGTGCTTTTCCCTCAGGATGCTCATGCTCCCGGATGTATCGCAGATGTAAAGTGTAATGTTAAGAAAATAATAGGAAAGGTTCTTATCTAAGGTGCAGTTATGAAAAAGATTTTTTCTACCTACATATACTCAAATCCTCTTCCTCAGCTTAGAGCGAGAAATGCAGCATTCCCCGGAGCCTGCGTTCTTCCTGACGGAAAAATCCTTGTTTCTTATCAGATAGGTGAAGCATTTGAAAGCGTTGACGGTACTATATATACTTCAATAAGTGAAGATGGCGGCAAGACATGGTCTGCTCCTTCTCTTGCGTATGATAAGGCTTCTGAAGACGTGCCGATTACTGACAATGGAAAGCCCTGTACTTTACCTGACGGTAGAGTTGTGCTTCTTGGTTATCAATTCCCGAGACCTAATCCTGAGTATCCTCTTGGAAACCCCGAAACCGGTGGACTTCTCTCCGATGATATTTTCTATTCGATTTCCGATGATAACGGTAAAACATGGTCTGAAAAGAAAATAGTTGACTGCTCATGGCATAACAGTGTTGAAGCTTCAGCTCCGCTTTCAGTTCTTGCTGATGGAAGCTGGGCTACGCCCATTACAGGATTTCCCAGATGGGACGGAAGCTCTGCAGGCAGAAACTGCGGAAGAGTTCTCCGCAGCTTTGATGAAGGAAAAACCTGGAGTGATGATGTTGTTTGCACAGAGTTCCCCGGTGATGCAGTAACCTGCTACGAACAGCGTATGTGTCAGCTTGACGATGGTACAATTGTTGTTATTTCCTGGAATGAAAATACACAGACCGGAGAGAGAATGAACAACCACGTTACAATTTCTACCGATAACGGCAAGACATTCAGTGCTCCTGTTGATACAGGTATCAAAGGTCAGGCATCATCTATTCTCGCTCTTGGCGGAAATAAGGTGCTTACAGTTCACGCTATAAGACGTGACACGGATAAGCCCGGTATATACTTCTGCGTAGCGGAAATAAAGGATGGTAAATTTATTCAGGAAAGCTTTGAATGTGTATGGCAGCCCAATCTTCCCGTTGTAAAGAGCGAATATATGGCAGAAATCTTTGCATTTATGAAGTTTGGTCAACCAAGTGCAATAAAGCTTCCCGATGGCGCAATTCTCATGGTTCACTGGGTATGTGAAGACGGTGTATATAAGACTGTTGCTACCCGTTTTGAATAATTAATGATTTTTAAACTTTAATATTTAGAAAGAGGATAAAATAGTGGCTATCTATTTATCAATTGATTTGGGAACGACCGGTTGTCGAAGCCTCTTGTTTGATGAAAATCTTAAGGAGTTGGCTGTAGCCTATGAGGAATATGGTCTTATAACTCCGAAAGAAAAGTGGACTGAGCAGGATGCTGAGCTATGGTGGGAATTAACATTGCGCACTGCAGAGAATGCGATGTTAAAAGCTGGAGTATCCGGAAAGGAAATTAGAAGTATTTCTATCAGCTCTCAGGGAATAACTGTGGTGCCCGTTGATAAGAATCTCGTTCCTCTTTGCAATGCTCTTAGCTGGCTTGATGTAAGAGCAGAAGAAGAAACAGAGCAAATCCGTAATGATTTTGGCGACGAGAAGATCTTTACTCTTACCGGAAAGCCAATTTCTGCGGCATATACCTTGCCCAAGATCCTTTGGTTGAAAAAACATGAACCGGAAATTTATTCGTCGGCATGGAAATTTTTTATGCCAATGGACTTTCTTATAGCAAGACTTTGCGGCAAATGTGTGACAGATCACAGTATGGCATCAGGAACCCTGATGTATGATATAAAAAATCTTTGTTGGAGCAAAGAAATTCTGGATTACTACGATATTGATGAGAATAAGCTGCCGGAGCTTTCATTCGGCGGAGAATTCGCCGGTACTGTTCTTCCCGAAGTGGCAGCAAGACTCGGTCTTGATGGGAACTGCGTTGTTGCAGTGGGTGCTCAGGATCAGAAATGTGCTGCCTTTGGTGCAGGTCTTTGTGACGGTGTTATGACTATATCACTTGGAACTGCGGCTGCAATTACTAAACGTTGGAATGAAGCAAAAACTGAAATTAACAACGGTGTCGGCTGGTGTGGTTACATTGAGAAAAATGCTTTCGTAACCGAAGGTGTTATCGGAACTGCGGGAACATGTCTCAGATGGGTACGTGATATGTTCTTTAAAGATGATAGCTACAGTGTTATTGACCTTGAAGCGGAAAAAGCACGTGAGCGTGGAAGCTCCCTTATATTCCATCCATATATGGCAGGTCCCTCCTCACCGGACAATTATCCTGAAAGCACAGGTACTTTTTACGGTGTTAACCTTGCTACTGTAAGAGGAGATTTTGCCCTTGCTGTAATGGAAGGTATTGCATTCCAGATTCGTGTTCTGCTCGAGGCTATGGAAGCATACGGTAACGTACATACGCTCATTCTTTTTGGTGGCGGTGCAAATAGTAAGCTTTGGTCACAAATTATTGCCGATGCTACAGGAATGCGTATTGTTGTTCCGGAAACACCAGAGGCTGCAGGTGCAGGTGCTGCTATGCTGGCTGCTATCGCTGCCGGTGATAAGCTGCCTTCGCTGAAGGCTAAAAAGGTTTATGATCCTTCGTCCTTGAAGGATACATATAATGAAAAATATAACAAATTCAGGGGAATAGAAAAAAGACTATGGGCTAAGGAGTGCAGTAAATGATAGCTATAAAAAATGCAAACATCGTGCTTGAAGACAGTATTATAAATGACGGAGTACTGTTAATTGATGGCAACAAAATATCATCATTTGGAAAATCAAATGACGTTGTTGTACCTGCTGATGCGGAAATATTTGATGCGAAAGGCCTCTTTGTTGGCCCCGGCTTTGTTGATATTCACGTTCACGGCGGTAATGGACATCTTTTTGAAAACGAGCCGCTCGAAGCAGCAAAGCATTTCCTTTTCCACGGAGAAACAACTATTCTTCCGACATTGTATTACGATTTGAATAAGGAAGATTTTTATCAGGCAATTTTGAAAGTTCAGGATGCAATGAAATCTGAGCCTGAAGGCAGAGCACTCGCAGGATTTTATATGGAAGGTCCATATATGAATCCTAAGTATGGTGCTTCACCCGAAAAGAACAAATGGAAGGGTGAAATCAAGGCAGAAGACTATACAAAAATAGTCGAAGCGGCAGGTACAGATGCAAAGGTGTGGGCAGTTGCTCCCGAAAGAGAAGGACTCGAGCCTTTTCTTCAGAAGGTAAAGGCAGTAAATCCTGATGCGGTAATTGCAGTTGGACACAGTGAAGCTACTCCCGCTGAGGTTTCTGCACTTAAGAAATACGGCATAAGTCTTCAGACACACTGTATGAATGCAACCGGACGTCCTGACTGCAGTCCCGGAACCCGTAGCTGCGGACCTGACGAGGCTTGCTTTATGGATGACGATATGTATGCTGAGCTCATATGCGATTCCCAGGGAATTCACGTTCCGGCAGATATGATCCGTTTAGTACTCAGGGTGAAAGGTTTAGACAAGGTTGTTCTTATTTCTGACAGCTTTGTAAGCGATGAGCCCGTTCCCGAGGAATTTGCTCATATTACAGATTTGCAATTTGATGCAAACGGGGGACTTTCAGGCAGTAAGCTTACCCTTGACAGTGCTTGCAGAAACATTATTTCCCACATCGGTTGCAGTATTAATGATGCGTTTATTATGGCAGCACGAAATCCTGCCCGTGCAATAGGAATGGATAAGGAAATCGGTACTATTGAAGCAGGCAAGAAAGCAAATCTCGTTATCATTGACGAGAGTTTTAATGTTAAAAAGGTAATTTTGGAAGGCATCTTCTATAAATAAAAAGAGAGGTATAAATCTATGTTAAAAGCAGGAATGGCACGTGCGGATATTACTCCGCCACAAGGACTTGAACTTGCGGGTTATCCCCATTATCCGAGAAACAACACCGGTTTCCACGACCCGCTTTACGCCGCTTGTATGTATCTTGAAAACGATGGCGTAGAGGTTGCAATGGTAACGCTGGACATTCTTTTCTTCTCAAAGAAGCACGTTATCGAAGCAAGACGTCGCATTGAAGAAAAGTGCGGTGTTCCCGGAAAAAACGTAATGATCAGCTGTTCACATACACACTCCGGTCCCTGGGCATCAGGAAGACTTGATATTGAAAGCCTTGAAGCAGGAAAAGAACAGCCCCACGAGTATGTTGAAGCTCTTATTCAAAATATAGTAAACATTGTTTGCGAAGCTAAGGCTGGTGCTTTTGGTGCATCCTTTGCTTCCGGCGTTGCAGTATGCGGTGCAGAATCCGGTGTTGGCGGTAACAGAAGACTTCCCGGTGGACCTCACGACCCGCTCGTAAGCGTAATGGCTGTAAAGGATGACAAGAATGTTCTTCGTGGTGCTATGGTTAACTATACACTTCATCCGACATTTATTCATGAGTGGAGCAACGTTTGTACTGCCGATTATCCGGCATATCTCAAGCTTGAGATCGAAGAACGTGAACCGAATTGTATTGTAGGATTTGCTCAGGGCTGTTCAGGCAACCAGTCAAGCCGCTACTACAGACAGGGTGAAAGCTACGACGAGGCTGAGCGTGTAGGAAGAATACTCGGTAAGGCTGCTTATTCAGTTATTGAAAAGGCAGAGTGGAAGACCGAGCTCCCCATTAAGACTGCAAACTCCGAAATTGAAATCGAACTTCGTGACTTCGGCACGGAAGAAGAGCTTCGTGCACAGGTTGAACACGATGAAAAGGTTTACAAGGAGCTCTACGCAAAGTACGGCGATTCCAAGGTTCGTGAGGAATACTACCTCTGGCAGAACGCTAACCTTAAGCTTCTTGGTTCTGAAGACCAGCTCGGTTATATTCTTATGAAGAAGAAGGGTATAAAAATTGAACTTCTCGAAGATGAAGCTCCGGCTGAAATTCAGATTTTCAATCTTGGTGGAACTTGCGTTATCGGTTTCCCCGGCGAAACCTTCGTTGAATACGGACTTTATCTTAAAGCCGCTGCAGGCTTTGCAATGGTAGTTGTAAACGAACTTTCAAACGGCTGTCTGCCCGGATATCTTTACACTCCCGAATCTCTTGTAACCGGTGGTTATGAAACCGATACGTCTATGCTTGGTGAAAACTTTGGTCGTCATTTAATTGATAAAATACTCGACACAGTCGAGCTTGTAAAATAAGGAGAAAAATATAATGATTTACGGAAACGACACATTTACATTTAAGCCTTCGGATTTTTATCCCTTTAAGAATGTTGAGGAAATTAACCGTGTACGCAAAATAACTAAAGAAGATATTATTGCTATGAACGGCAAGCACCCGACAAACCCCAATATCTTCATCGACGTTCAGAGAAATGAAGAAGCGGGATTTGTTATGATTGCAGATATGGTTTCAAGAATCCTTGATTCTGACCGATATGACAAAAAGGTAGTTATGATTATGCCAAATCCTTGCCCTGCATACCGTCAGATAGCATATATGCTCCGCAAAATGAAGGTAAACTGCCGCAACGTTAAGTTCTATATGATGGACGAATGGGCAGACCAGGACGGTAACGTTGCTCCGCTTTCCTATAAGGCAGGCTTTGGTAACGCTTTCTATCGTTTTATGGTTTCCAACATTCTTGACCTTGGTTTTAAGGAAGAGAACTTCATTTATCACAGCAACAAGGTAACTCCCGACTATTCAAAAATGCTTGAGGCTGACGGCGAGGCTGATATCGTATATTCAGGTCCCGGATGGCCCGGACATCTTGCTTTCATCGATCCCGTTGAAGACTGGTTCAAGCCCACAATGGAAGAATATCTCGAACAGGGTGCAAAGGTTGCAAATCTTCATCCTCTTACTATCGCTCAGAACTCACTTCACGGATCATTCGGTTGCTCCGGTGACATCGCAAACGTACCTCCGATGGGTGCTATGATGGGTCCGAGAGACGCAATGAAGGCAAAGGAAGTTCTCGACGTTCATGCAATTACAACTGCAGGTACACACGTTACATGGCAGAGACTCACCTCAAGACTTTGCGTTTTCGGAAAGCCCTCACAGGATGTTCCTGCATCTGTACTTCAGCTTCGTGACAAGCCTACTCATATCGTTATGAGCGAAAATAATATCGCTACAATTGAGCCTGACGACTACTTCCAGTATTAAGAGGTTAAAAATATGATTTCTTGTACCGAATTTATACCTGCATACAGCGAGCTTTTTACATATCTCGAAGAAAAGCACGGCAGAGCAGAGGTTGATGCTTTCTGGAAATATCTCTTCAAGCCGGACGGAAAGGGTATACCGCTTATAAATTTCATTGAAAAAGAAGGAATACGCGGTTGCTTTACCTATTGGTCAGGCACTCTTACCGAAGAAGCCTCCGACGTAACCCTTTATCTTAATGAAAAGGCTGGATGGTTTATGTGTCAGATGCATAAATGTCCGTCTAAAGGAAGACTTCTAAGACTCCGTGATGAAATTGGAATTGTTCCTTATCACGATTATTGTCTGCACTGCGACAGCTACAGAAGTGCAATAGAAAAAATTGGACTTAAGTATATATATAATTTTGCAGGTGTAGACAAAGCAGCTTGCAGTCTGTTTATATATGACCCAAATGTTTTTGACGGTAGAATTATTGTTGATAAAAACACTGAAACACTTGAGGTGAAATCCTCCGAAAGAGAGTATTTTCATCCGGATTTTCACAGTAGTATGAATATGGGTATTCATTACGTTGGTGAAAACTACGGTCTTGAAGCAGTTAAAGAATATCTTACCAGATACACTGTAAACGTGTACAACAGAGATATTTCTGCCTTCAAGGACGGGGGACTTTCGGTGATTGCTGATAGAATCGTTGATACCTACACCAAGGAAAAGGCTCTTGACGCTCTTGAAATTTCATCTGATGAAAGCAGTATCAACGTAAATATCAAATATTGTCCTGCGGTTAAGCACCTTAAAGCTACCGGCAGAGAGGTTTCTCCCTGGTACCGTTATACAACCGAGGTTGTTATGGGCGTTCTCGCTGAAAAGGCAGGCGCAAGCTTTGAAATGGTGTCCTACGACGAGGAAACCGGTGCTGCAAAGTACTGCTTCAAAAAATAAAGGAGAAAAATTATGAGAAACACAAAAGATCTGTTCAGCCTTGACGGCAAGGTTGCCATTGTAACAGGTGGCAGAGGACTTTACGGCGCAAGTATTTCACAGGGACTCTGTGAAATGGGCGCAACAGTAGTTGTTGCTTCAAGAAATGGCGAAAAATGTGAAGAATTTGCAAGTGAGCTTCGTGCACAGGGCTATTGTGCAATTGGACTCTCTCTTGACCTTGATAGCGATGATTCAATTGTAGCGCTCGTAGAAGAGGTTATCAAACGCTACGGCAAGATTGACGTTCTCGTTAACAACGCTGTTGACAGAAGCAATATGACTTCGCTTGCAGATGCTACAAGAGAAATGCTTCAGGCTTCTGCAAGCACAAACCTTAACGGTCAGCTTATTCTTTCACAGAAGGTAATTGAGTATATGCTTAAGCAGGGGGGCGGTAGCATTATCAATATCAGCTCAATGCGTGGTATTGACTGTCCTCACTTCCCGTTCTATCCTGAAAGCTGGGGCGACCAGCCCGTCAACTACACTACTGAAAAGTGGGCAATGGTTGGTATGACAAAATATATGGCAGGCAGATACGGTAAGAATAAGATCAGAGTCAACTGTATCGCTCCCGGTGGATTTAATCCCGGACTTTCTGATGATCCCGATGCTAAAAAATTCGTTGATACTTATATTGCTAACTGTCCTCTCGGATGCTGGGCGAATGAAGACGACATCAAGGGTCCCGTTGCATTCCTTGCATCTGATGCCGCGAATTACGTAACCGGGGCAACTCTCGTTATGGATGGCGGCTGGACTATCTGGTAATATTTGAAAGGAGATACAACAATGAAATTTGTAAAAAGCAACGGAATGGATATTTCCGTATTCTCTCTTGGTACTGTTCAGCTTGGAATGGACTACGGTCTTGGCGATTACACCGCAAAGCCTTCGCAGGAATATGCATTTGAGCTTCTTGATAGAGCGCTTGATCAGGGAGTAAACACGCTTGATACGGCTAACAATTACGGTGATTCCGAGAAGGTTATCGGCGCTTGGCTCAAGACTAAAGAAAAAAAGGACAGACCCTTTGTTGTTACGAAGATCGGCCCCTTTGATCATTCAACGGAAGAAGCGCTCAGAGCTGATATGATAAGTCAGGCCAAGAAGTGTCTTGAAACTCTTGACGTCGACGTTATTGATATGCTTATGCTTCACGATTACGAGGATTACGAAAAGAACCCAAAGGTCGTTAAAGAGGTTATGGATCAGCTTAAGGCCGAAGGTCTTTATAAGCATAGCGGTATCTCCGTGTACTCACGTCACGATTACAGCGTAGTTGCAAAGTCCGGCTTTGATGCAGTTCAGATTCCGATCAACATTTTTGACTGGGCGCAGATTGATAATGGTGGCATTAAGCAGCTTGCTGACGCAGGTATGACTATTTTTGCCCGCAGCGTTTTCCTCCAGGGACTTGTATTTATGAATCCAGACACACTTGATCCCAGAATGGACTTCTGCGTTGCACCGCTTAGAAAATTCCTTGAGTTCTGTGAAGAATTCAAAATGTCGCCTGCAGTTCTTGCTATGTCCTTTGTGCTCTCTATCCAAGGTATTACCTCGATGGTGCTTGGCTGTCAGAGAACAGAACAGATAGATAATAACTGTGAGCTTGTTGACCAGGTACGTAAGCTTACCGAAGAAGAAATGAGTAAGATTCACGATGCGTTCGCTAAAATGGACCCCAGAGTGACCAACCCCGGTGTTTGGTTCAATCACACCTGATAGAATTTAGGACATCTGCGTTATATCGCAGGTGTCCTTTTCCTATTCTTATTGACAAAATAATTAATATATGTTATAATGATTTAAACAAAAGAATAAACACAGTTCATC
>JAZOCR010000064.1:0-19572 GCA_045596605.1 Eubacteriales bacterium
CTTTTCAAATATATGGGCAACGTAGCCGGAGTTTTCCTCGGTTATACCGTCAACGTTTTCAATATGAATTTTGGGAATTACCAATACATGCACCGGCGCCATAGGATTTATATCCTTGAATGCAAGTATTTTGTCGTCCTCGTATACCTTTGTCGAGGGAATTTCCCCTGCGATTATTTTGCAGAATAAGCAGTTCATAATTTTCTTCCTTTCAAAATCTTAAATAAGCTTTTATTATTTATATGATAACTCTTTTTGCCGAAAATGTCAATAGGCACGCCTGCGTCCGGAGCTTGAATTTTCTCCAATTACATTTTGTGTTCCCACTACGATGTTCAACTTACCCAAGCCTTCCTCCGAGAGGAAGGTGGCTTTGCCGAAGGCAAAGACGGAAGGAGTCTGCGTGTGTATCAAATTATATTAGAATTTCAGCGCAACGCACTCTCCCTCAGTCATCTTCGATGACAGCTCTCGACATCGGGAGTTATACCCTCTCAGTCAGCTTGCGCTGACAGCTCTCCCGAAGGGAGAGCCATATATATGGCGTTGGTATGGGAAAACATAGTCGGATTGGGGCTAAATTTTCTTCTCAAGACACACAAGCCCCACACCGGAAATTCCGTTAAAAGTACAAGGCACTATTCCTGCCTCACTGTATCCAAGCTTTTTGTAAAGTGCTCTTGCAGCAAGATTTTTTTCGTTGGTATCCATACGAAGAACACTGCATCGGTTTTCCTTTGCGTAGCTTTCATAGAAGTCCACAAATTTTGTGCCGTAGCCCTTGCCCTTTTCCACCGGCGTCACCACAAGAGTGTGAAGCACCATTACCTTTTCCGGAGCAGCCGCATATTTCCACTGCACGTCAGCGTATACATCCACTTGCTCCTTGTTTATTCTTGCGGCGGCAATTATTTTTCCAGCGCTCTCCATTACAAACATATCCCCGAGCATAACCGAGTCCTCTGCCGTTTTTCGTGTGGGATAAACTCCACGTATCCAGCCGACTGTAGCCTCGCCCTTTTCCTGCGCCGTGTGGATTTCACCGTATATATCTGCGATTGCGTCTATATCAGATACAGTTGCTTTTCTGAAGGTAATCATTCCTGAGCCTCGCTGTCGTTAGCTTTCGGCATAAGGAAGTTTTTCGGCAGAAATTCCTCTGAAATAGTATTCTTTGCGTAGTTTACAAGTCTTTCATAGGTGAGTGCGTGACCGTAATAGGTGCGCACGCCGTGAATACCGGCAAGCTCCTTTGTGTAATCCTCCATAAGATACACTGTATTTCCGTAGAAGTTTCCGGGGAAATGGAAAACTGTGGGATTAAAGACAACATTTTCAAGGTAAGGCTCTGCGTCGTCAACTGATACTATATCAAATTCTATAATTCCGCTTACCATATTATAGTCGTAAGCCTGCTCTGCGGCAAAGTTTCCGAGGGAATATACGCAGAGAGTTTTGTTTCCGTCTTTGCCTGTCAGCCACTCTACCGGCTGAACAACGTGGGGGTGATGACCTATAATTACGTCTGCACCGCAGTCAGCCATTAGCTGTGCCACTCTTTTCTGCTCTGCATTAGGCGTAAATGCGCCCTCGTCGCCCCAGTGCACCGAAACTATAACAAATTCCGCAGCCTCTTTTGCAGCATTAATCTGACTTATTATGGTTTCATCGTTAATATACGGTATTGCAAGGGGAGAATTCTGCGGCTTTACAAGTCCGTTGGTATGCTCCGCATAGGAAAGAAAACCGATAGTTATGCCGTTTTTCTCAAGGGTTCTGACGGTGTTGTAATCTTCTTCGTTCTCGTAGCCGCCTATCATAAGGCAGTCCATACCTTTCCAGAATTCAATAGTCTTTGAAAGTCCGTCTGCACCCTTGTCAAGCATATGGTTGTTGGCGATGTTTATAACGTCATAGCCAAGCTCTGTAAGGTCGTAGCCGAGGTCACGGGGGCTGTTGAAATAGGGGTAGTAGCTGATAGCGTAGCCCTCGCCCGCCATTACGGTTTCCTGATTTATAAAGGCAATATCCGCTTCTTCTATCATATGTGCAACCTTTTCAAACATCGGCTTAAAGTTGTGAGCTCTTCCGCCCTCGAGCGCAAGGCTCTTTGCGTCACGAACGTTTCCGTAATATATAATATTATCACCACAGCCCATAAAGCTTACTCTTTCCACTACCGGTTCGGGCTCCGGCTCCGGAACTACGTCGGGAGTAGGTGTCTGCATGTCTACCGCCTCATTCTCCGGCGGAGTCGGCATTTCTATTTTGCCGTCTTTATTTTCGCACGCCGGGAAATTAAGAATTATTGAAATAAAAAGTAAAATACTAAATAGCTTTGTCATTTTCATTGCAGTATTCCTTTCAACGTTTTGCTTCTTATATGTTAGCATACTTTGGGATAAGTGTCAATATTTTTTTGAATATACCCCCACAAAAGCGAAAAGTGTTTCACTTTCGGGTATAGCTTGCGCACAAGTGCGTTTTGCGGTTGATCTTCCGACCACTCAATTGTCACCTGATACCGATAAATGGGGTTATTATTTTGCCTTCCTCCGAGAGGAAGGT
Organism: Eubacteriales bacterium; assembly: GCA_045596605.1. Classification (GTDB taxonomy): domain Bacteria; phylum Bacillota; class Clostridia; order Oscillospirales; family CAG-382; genus SIG622. The sequence continues at coordinate 2,569 of JAZOCR010000064.1, forward strand.
GGATTTGCCGAAGGCAAAGCCGGAAGGAGTCTGCGTATGTATCAGATTATATCAAAACTTTTGTGTAGCGCACTCTCCCTCAGTCAGCTTCGCTGACAGCTCCCTCTCGGAGGGAGCCTTAGCACAAAAGTTTCCATTTTACTATTAAGTCAAATATCCGTTTATCAGTATAGCCTTTTTGAACTATACGACTATCGCACATTTTTCTTTATATAACAAAAGACCGCCTCACCGGACAGTGAAACGGTCTTAAAGTAATTAAATTTATCTTGCAAAATATGCGCCGTGACGGAGAAGTCCTGCTTTCAGGTCTGCATATTTTACGCTTCTTGTATCACCAGAGTCCGCCGCAAGTGCCGCCGCAGTGCCTGCCGCCTGACCTGTAATAAAGCAGCCGGGCATAACTCTGATTGATGCCTGCATCTGTCTGTCGGTGCCCATGCATCTGCCGGCAACAAGGGCGTTGGAGAAGGACACGGGGATAAGGCTGCGGTAAGGTATACCGTAGGATTCGCCCTTCTTGTACTTGAGGTCCTTTTCGTATTCCTTCTGGAAGCGCTCGTATTCGTCCTTCGACGTGTTCATAACGTGAATGTCAACCGGATAGCAGTAGCGTCCGATTTCATCTTCAAAGGTTGCTCTCTTTATAAAGTCGTTTCCACAAAGAGTATAATCGCAGGTGATTCTTCTTGATTCACGGATACCGGGAATTGCGCCGGTTGAGCAGAGAGTCATATTTTCATAGCCCTTGAGGTATGTTTTATAGTACTTTTCATAGTCGATGAGTATCTTTCTGCCATACAGCATTTTTTCGGTTATGGAAACCTCATCTGTGGGGTTGATGTTGAAAAGATGACCGATGTTACCGCCGCCGAGACCGTTTTTCTTATGGAGAAACATACCCGGAAGATGTCTGTCGTCAACGGGAAGAACTCCGTCATTGAAAGCCTGCTCGATGTACTTGTCCTGCTTTGTGTCTTTGGCTTCTTCTCTGTTGATGTTAGCCCAGAAAGAGCAAAGTGTTGAGGGCATTACGTTTCCGTTTTCGTCGCCCTGCTCGAACTTTCCGCCACCGAAGGCGCAAAGGTCACCGTCACCGGTGCAGTCGATATATATTTTTGCCTTTACCGCAAAAGTACCGCTCTTTGCGTGAAGAACAACGTAGTCAATTCTGTCGCCGCTTGTCACAACGTCGCAAAGAGTTGTGAAGAAGCTGAATTTTACGCCGCTTTCCGTCATAATTCTGTCGTATTCCAGCTTTAATTCCTCCGGGTGTATGGTAGTCCAGTAGGTAGTAAGGGCATAGTCCTTTGAAATATTCTTTTTGATTTCAAGACCTATACCTGCACAGAGCATATTTACCCCATCGAAAAAGGGCGCAAAGGCGGGAACAAGCCCTGATGTACCCACGCCACCGAAGCAGCCCTGGGCTTCTGCGAGATAAACGGATTTTCCCATTCTCGCCGCTGCTACCGCCGCCGCAATGCCTGCCGCACCACCGCCTGCAACGAAAACGTCTACGTTATATTTTTCTGTCAAGTTTTTTGTGTAAACCATTATTTTTCTCCTTTTTGCATTTTTCTCATAATAGCACATTTTGCACTAATTGTCAATAAAACAAAGAAATTTATATCCTTTGTTAAAGAATGTTGTATCGTTATGGCAAGTTCTGATACTATTTTTATAAAAGCGTGAGCGAAAGCCATTGTAAAGTGTAACAAAAAAGCACGGAAGTGACATTTAGTAATTGGAAAAAACAACGAAAGAAAAAATTTTAGCAAAAACCACTTGACAAAACGGAATTGTTGTAGTATAATAGCAATGTTCCGTGTGAGGCGGAATTCAATATGCGGATGTGGCGGAACTGGCAGACGCGCACGTTTGAGGGGCGTGTGATTCGCTTCGTATGGGTTCAAGTCCCATCATCCGCACCAGAAAAAAGCACTTGCTACTGCAAGTGCTTTTTTCAGTTAAATCCGCATTCTGCGGAAGAAATCCACCTGCGGTGGATGAAATCACTTCGTGATGAAATCTGCCTTGCGGCAGGATAAATATATGCGGATTTAATTTCATCTGAAGCCGCAGGCTGAAGATTTCATCCGAACGAAGTGAGGATTTCATCGTGAGCACAGCGAACGATTTCATTAAATTATGTAATTCAAGTTTTCCCTCTCAGTCAGCTTCGCTGACAGCTCTCCCATAGGGAGAGCCTTTATTTTGTCCTGGGAGGACTTCGAGCGTAGAGAAAAATGCATAATCCGTAAGGATTATTTCATATTGCGTAGCAATATTTCCTTTTGTTTTTGCTTTGGCGGTACTTAAAGTCCTCTTAAATGCTATCAAGGACATTTATAACACGAACGCCTTTTCTCTTTGCGTAATCCACTGTATTCTTCGTTCCACTCTTTTGACCGCTGAACACAGCTATCACAAGATTTGACCTGCCAACCATCCATTCGTTTCTCATCTGATAGCATCCCGTGAAGTAATGGTCATTGATTTCTTTTACTATGTCAGCATTTTTGATTATCTTGTTAAACCTCATCCTTTCTGTCATATTACGCCTGCTCTCAAAATCAGGGTGTGGCAAAGCACATATTAGGTGCAACTCCTTATTTACTTTCTTCCTTTCCAACACAATCTCCGCCGCCCATATATCACTTCCCATCGCCATTCCTGTTATAAATGTTACATACCCGTTTGCAATAGCATCGTCTATTGCTTTTTCAAGTAGCGGCTTAATTTCTTTTTCCCCGAGTTCCATTTTGTCAGGACGATGCCCTGTAAAACAACATCTGTGTAGTCTTAATTCTTTTTGATTCATAATAATTATCCCCCATAATTTTGACCAATATCACGGACAATATTTTCCTTGATTATATCATACAATATAAGTAATTGCAACCAATACTGGTCAATTATTAATTGCGAGGTGTAATCTATGGAGCAGAAAATAAGACGAGACCGTAATATGGGTGATAATTTAAGAAAGCTCAGGCTCAATCACGATATATCACAAGAAAAGCTTTGTGCTGAGCTTCAGCGTCGTGGTTGTGATATTGGTCGCAGTACTTATGCAAAATATGAAGCAGGCGAGCTTAATATAAGGGCAAGTGTAATTATTGAATTAAAGAAAATCTACAACTGCTCATACGATGATTTTTTTGAAAATCTTGACATCAATATATAAAAAGAATACGGAGCTACTAATTGGCAGCTCCGTGTATTATTGTATAAAAATGAAAAGATAGCCGTCCGTGAACATCTTTCGGCCGTAGAACGCCTGTCTATACTTGACTGACATCTGCAATTATGTTATAATAAACAGGAAAGGTGGGATTTCTATGGCAATGGTATATTTATTGATTATTTTCAATTATATATTTATCCGTATGTGTTCCGGATATGATAGTCGACATGATAAATGCAAATATATCAAAATTAGAAATCCCATATTAAGAACAGTATTAATGGACAGCCATTCATTTCACGAAAGGACAAAAAGGCGTAAAAAAGACCTTGACAAACTAACTATCGGTGGTTTGATTTTACATATACTTAATCTGATTACCGTTATTGTCAGTGTAATAATGTCACTTGTCCCAAAGATACCGATACAGCCTTGGATAATAGAAACCAAAAAATTTTATATGCGTGTTGATACCTTAAACGACAAAATATCCGCATTACTTATTTGGAGCCTTTTTGTTGGTTGTATGGGATACTTTATATTTTATAGTCTTGTGTGGGTTATAAAATTTGTCAAGATAAAGTGGATAAGAATATTAACATATATACTATGCTGCTTTTCATTAATTATGATAATTACAGTTCTTGTTGAAATAATTTATCAGTTTTTTATTATGTTTGCATAAGGAATTTCGCAATGTAGTTTATATGGGATGTATGGCACGACATCTGCGCTAAAGCGTCTTTGCAATCATTATATAAAACAAAAGACAGCCGCCCGTAACTATCTTTCTCCCGGACCGTCGGGGGACGCCAATCCCTACAATATACAACACAAAAGCCACCCAAACGGGTGGCTTTAAATTTATCTTTATGTATTAAACAATACCCTGTGCGAGCATAGCCTCTGCAACCTTAAGGAATCCGGCGATATTTGCGCCTGCGATAAGGTCGTTTTCGTCTGTGCCGTACTGCTTTGCAGCGTTCTTACAGTTGTTGTAAATTGTAACCATAATGCCGTGAAGCTTTTCGTCAACTTCTTCTCTGGACCAGGAGAGTCTCATGCTGTTCTGGCTCATTTCGAGAGCGGAAACTGCAACACCGCCTGCGTTTACTGCCTTTGAAGGAGCGATAAGCACGCCATTCTTCTTAAGGTATGCTACTGCGTCCTCTGTTGTGGGCATATTTGCAACCTCTATGTAGTACTTAACACCGTTTGCAACGATCTTTTCTGCGTCTTCAAGACGAACTTCGTTCTGTGTAGCGCAGGGCATAACAACGTCAACCTTAACGCCCCAGGGCTTCTCGCCAGCAAAGAACTTTGCACCGAACTTTTCAGCGTAGTCCTGAACCTTATCTCTGCCGGATGCTCTCATTTCAAGCATATAAGCTGCCTTTTCCTCGGTGATGCCGTTTTCGTCGTAAACGTATCCGTCAGGACCGGAAATTGTGAGAACCTTACCGCCAAGGTGGTTAATCTTAAGAACTGCACCCCATGCAACGTTACCGAAGCCGGAAACTGCGAACGTCTTGCCCTTTACTTCTTCGCCGAAGCCTCTGAGAACTTCCTGTGCAAAGTAAACTGCACCGTAGCCTGTTGCTTCAGGACGAATAAGAGAACCGCCGTAGGAAAGACCCTTACCTGTGAGAACTGCGTTTTCAAAGTTGTTGCAGATTCTCTTGTACTGACCGAAGAGGTAGCCGATTTCTCTTGCGCCAACACCAATGTCACCTGCGGGAACGTCAACGTGTGAGCCGATGTGACGGTAGAGCTCTGTCATAAAGCTCTGGCAGAAGCGCATAATTTCTCCGTCGCTCTTGCCTCTGGGGTCAAAGTCGGAGCCGCCCTTACCGCCGCCGATGGGAAGACCTGTAAGAGAGTTCTTGAAGGTCTGCTCAAAGCCGAGGAACTTGATAATTCCTTCGTAAACAGAGGGGTGGAAACGAAGACCGCCCTTGTAGGGACCGATTGCGCTGTTAAACTGAACTCTGAAGCCACGGTTAACCTGAACCTTGCCGCTGTCGTCAACCCACGGTACTCTGAACTTAATAATTCTTTCAGGCTCAACGATGCTTTCGATGATGCCCTTATCTTTGAGCTCGGGGCGCTGTTCGATTACGGGCTCAAGGGATTCAAGAACCTCACGTACAGCCTGATGGAATTCCGGCTCGCCGGGGTTTCTCTTTTCAACAGATGCGTAAACATCTGCAAGATATTGTGATTTAAACATAATTGCCTCCATGTATTAAAAAATTTGGATTTATTTTAGCATAAAAGAGCGTAAATTTCAAGAGGATTTTGCAATTTTTTCAAAAAAAATCTCCGCAAAAAAGACATTATTAAAGGATATCAGAAGATTTTTTCTATTTTAATATATTTTTATGATATATAATGAATTTTTTTAAAAGAGGAAATGGGTTGATTTTGCCGCAAGGCAAACAAAAAAGCAGTCGGCTTTTTCACCGACCGCTTTTGCTATTTTCAAGCTCCGTTTCAGTCTTCCCAGGAATATTCCTTATCCGGCTCTATGTAAACGCCTCTTTCCTCGCTCCAGCCTACGTTAAAGCCAAGCTGCACACCAAGGTCTCTCAGCTTGTAATAGGTGTATCCGCCGCCCTTTGAGTCTGTAAGCACAATTGCGGAAAGAGACCATTTATCTTTTTCATAGCCGTCTATTTTGGTAGGATTTGCAGATATTGTGTAATTCTGTTTTCCCGAGAAGGGTACCTTCATTTCATCGCCGTTGGGAGTATAAGCCTTTCCTCTTACGAGATTTACCGCTCCGTCCCAGCTTACCTCGAACTGAGCCTTGGTGCCGTTAAGAAGAAGTGCAATATCACGTATACGAACGTAATTGGTAAGTCCGCCACGGTCGTCCTTGATTGCGTACGCCTTAAGCTCTACCACCTTATCACCTATAGTGATTTTCTGGGTACTTTCCTCTGCCTGCGGTCTTTTTACGCTTGCGCCGTCAAGGTAAAGAGCGTGCAGACATTCGCTACCGCAGCTTTCGTTTTTAGCAACAAAGAAAAGGGTGTTTCCGGGATAAACTGCCGCCTGAGTCATAAGCTCGTCTGCGGTAAGTCCCGCTTCAAAGTTGGGAATCATAATATCAACACGAACTGCACCCGAAGCCTTATTTCCCACAAGGTTCGCCTTGTAGAAGTTAAGTCCCATTCCGCCGTAGTCCACGCTACCGCCGATGCCGCAGGCAGAGCCGGTCTTAATTCCCATAACGTGCATATGAGAATAGCCCATTTCACTTGCGTCAACTGTTTTCATTCCTCTGTCCTCAAGGCTGTCAAACCAGAAGTTTCCGCCGTAGTTATTAAAGAGAAATACGCTTTTATACTCCGCCAGAGCGCTTGTCGTGAGAGTGATGCAAATAATAATTGCAAACAACGACGCTAAAAATTTTTTCATTTTGAGGTTCCTTTCTTTTTTTAAACTCCGGCTGTGCGGGGTTTTATTTTTTGATAGCAGCAAGCGCAAATAATTCACCTTTTAAATAATTGCGCACATAAACTAATATCGAGCATATTTTAGCACAAAAGAGCGTTAATTTCAAGAGGATTTTGGGATTTTTTTAAAAAATCTCAGTAAAAAAGGGATTATTAAATGATAATATTTGCAAAGAAAATTTCCTCTTTGGATTAAAGCAGGAGCCCGACGACAACGAAAAATTCTGAAGAATTTTTCTTATGTTTGAAGAATTTTCTGAAGAAAATTCTTTCTACGACAAGAACCTTTATGAGAATAATACTTTTTCTTTACAGAAAGAAAAAGTATTCAAAAAGAAGCTGTTCAGAGGACAAGTCCTCTGAAAACTCCTTTTGGCACGTAACAACTTTGGTGGGCGTGCATCTTTTATTGTCGCAAGAAGCTCTCGTAAATTTGGAGTTAAACCATACTATAAAGTATAGAGTTCAGTTTTAAAGCTTCGTATTTATTACATGGTTGCACATACTTACATTGACCGTATGAGCAACTATGTAATCTTTCTACGGTTTTAAATTTGCAGTAAATTCTTGATAGTATGGTTAAACCCCAAAGTAACGAATGTTTTTTCGTGTGCTAAAGTTTGAGATTATACACGACTTGAAGCGGGACAAGAGGAGTTCTAAGAGGTTTACCTCTTAGCGGAGCTTTTTGGTTACTTTTTCTCACTGTAGAGAAAAAGTAACATACCCCGACCTGACAACGAAGTTGTCTGTGTCGGACCTTCGCAAAGCACAAAGGTGCAACCGAAAGCCGGTTACACCTTTGGAAGTTAATTAAATTCTTTCTACCTTAATAGAAACAGAGAAAACAATTTTCTCCTTTGCGCCGATAACCTTGTACTTGAAATAATCGTCAAGGTCTGTGGTGCAGGGCTCAAGTCCCAGCGCATAGTCGCCGCTTGCCATGCTCTTCCATTCAAGGAAGTTTGTAAGAGTATCACCGGAGTAGAAAACCGTGAATTTCTTGTTTATTTTTTCATTTACAAGAGAAATTTCCGGTTTTGCGAGCTGCAGGAAGTAGCAGGTTTCCTCTGCGCCGTCAACACATTCCGTCATTTCAAGCATAGAGTCCTGATTCTTAGCTGCCCATTCGCTTCTCGGTGTTACGCCCTTTATATCGGCAATAACCTTTGCGCCTGCGTCAAGCATGGGATAGCCTACGTTTATGTGATAAAGCAGGCAGTAGTTTTCCTTTGCAAATCCCTCGTTTATAAGAGTATCCTCGAGCTTTACCTCTTCCGAACCGAGCGCAGACGTAATCCTTCTTCTAAGAACAAGATTCTTTCCGAAAAGTCCCGTATCACGAACAAGCGCCTCTACAACGATGCCGTCGCAGGTACACTCTGCACGAACAACCTCGGCGGGTATCTTGTGAAAGCTTCCGTGAAGCTCAAAGCCCTCTCTGCCACCGGCACTGTCAAGGCCGCAGGTGTAAACCATACCGCCCTCGAAGCGACGGAGAAAGTCAAGGTCTTTTGAGGTGAACGCATTTTTTGAAAGGAAAGACATATTCTGTCCCTCGTGGTAAAGCTGCATTACGTCAAGAGCACAGCTTACGTTGAGAAGAAATCTTATCTTACCGTTATCGCAGTCAATAACGTCAGTACCTTTTGCTCTTCCCTCGGTCATAGTGTAACGACGGATACTTGCAAGCTGTGCAAGATTTGAAATTTTTCCGTTCATAACAGTTCTCCCGTAAATTAAAGGTTACTGAATACCTTGAGTATTCTGATTGCATCTTCCTTCATTACCTGGCGTGCACCGTAACCGATGTTGTGATAGTAGTCAGCATCAACTGTGTTTACTATTTCCTTTGCCTTTGCATAGCCTGCGTAAGCCATGTAGGAATAGTAGTTGATTTTTACGATACCTCTACGGATAACCTCACGGTAGTCGTCAGCGGAAACACCGCTTCCACCGTGCATAACGAGGGGAACGTCTGTTACCTTTGTAATTTCGGTAATAAGATCCATATCAAGATTAGGCTCTTTCTTGTAAAGGCCGTGAACTGCGCCGAATGCGATTGCAAGAGCGTCAACGTTGGTTCTTTCAAGAAAGTCGCCAACGAGCTCGGGCTTTGTGTAAAGCTCTCTGGGATCGTCTGGGTCCGGCTTTTCACGCTTGCGTGCGTCAACCGCTTCACTGCCTTCTCTTTCGGGAAGTGCACCAAGCTCACCTTCAACGTCAACGCCGTGTGCGTGAGCGTAATCTGTAACCTCTCTTGTTCCCTTTGTGTTTTCATCATAAGGGAGCTCTGAGAAGTCAATCATGATAGACGTAAAGCCGATGTCAATGGCACGCTTACAGTATTCAAAATCTTCACCGTGGTCAAGGTGAACGCAAACCTTTACCTTGCTGCGCTTTGCAAGCTCTACCATCATAGGTCCTACGTAATCAAGGGGAGCTATTCTTTCGTGGAGCTGTGCGTGAGCGATAATAACCGGAACGTCAAGCTCCTCTGCCGCCTGAATAACCGCAATAAGAGTTTCAAGGTTAGGTGTGTTGAAGTTTGCAATTGCTATATTTCTTTTCTTGCCCTCGGCAAGTACTTCTTTAAGTCCTGCTAACATTTTTAATTACCCCTCTATATCAACAATGTCGTATCCAAGATAGTTTCCGAGTGCTTCCTCGATAACGTACTTCATATGTCCAATACCAACTGTAGTGTGGTGCTTGAAGCCACCCTTTGCAAGCTTTATGAGCTTGTTCTGAAGGTCCGGAATTTCAGCAACACCGCCGCAGCCGAAGAAAGCATCTTCAAGAGGCTCGCCTGTGAACTTCGCTTCACTTACGTAAACCTTAAGCTTTCCGTTTTCGGTAAAGCCGTTGGAGTATGTCATATCGAACTTGCCGATTCTGCCTTCGTTTGTACCCCAACCGCTTCCGGGGTCGCCTTTCGCAAACATCTTGTGTTCTGTAACTGTTCCTATTGCGGACATGAATGTCTGAGCAGTAGAGCCACAGTGGAAGAGAATAACCTTGTTTTCATCGTCGCCGTAGTTGTTGTTCCAGTCAAGGCAGGCTGTGGGCTTTCCGGATGCGAGAGCCATAGCACGCATTGTAATAGCACTTGTAAGGTCGATTTCGCAGGAGCAAACAATGCCTCTGTCGTTGAGCTCGGAGATAAGAACGCAGGGACAAACTCTGAGGATTGTTTCCATTTCGTTCCAGCAACGAAGTGTGATTGCGTCAAGGTGATATTCGTCTATGTATTCGTCGATAACAACGGAAATCTTTGCAAGAGTATTCATGTTCTTTGCGGGAACACGGCTGAAGTCTGTGTAGTTCTTAAGGCTTTCAATCTTTGCAATTACTGCTGCATCGTCGTCAGCCTTGTTCTGAACCTTGAAGATAAGCTCGGAAAGGTCAAAGGACTCAACGTTAATACCGTATCTCTGAAGTGTAACCTCGTCAAAACGAACTGTCTTGAAGGCAGTTGTTCTTGCACCGATACAGCCAAGGTTGAATCTTCTCATGCCCTTAACAACACGGCAGATAGCTGCGAAGTCGTCAAGGTTCTTTCTGAATGCATCGGAAAGGGGATGAACAACGTGGGGCTTCATAACCGTGAAGGGAATCTGGTACTGATAGAAGGTGTCGGTAACACCGAACTTTCCGCAGTATGCGTCTCTTCTGTGCTGGAAGTCCATCTTGCCGATTTCATCCGGATATGCCTGCATAAGAATCGGAACGCCTGCGTCCTGAAGAGTAGCAACTGCGCCGTTTTCGTCAATAAAGATAGGCATACAGAGAATAACGCCGTCGTATTCGCCCTTGTGGCTCTCAAGCCAGTCGTGGTAGAGTCTGCCTTCGTCACGGGTTTCAACTGCACCGTAGCGGGTTGCGTTTTCGTCCATAACGAGATATTCGTGACCTGCGTCGGTTACAGCTTTAATCATATCAGCTCTTGCGCCGGAAATAAGCTCTGCGGGCATAAAGCCTCGATTGCCGAAAAATAATGCAAATTTCATAATTAGAACAACTCCTTTACTGTTTTATATAATTTTTTATATTTACCGTACATTTCACCGTAAGAAGCGTGAACGTCGGCATTGGGAACGTACTGTTTGGTGTAGCGCACGAAAATTTCCTTTGCTGCCTCAAAGCTGTCGGCACCGCCAAGCGCTACCGCCTGAAGAATGGCACATCCGCAAAGACCGCCCTCCGAGGAACGAAGAACCTTTATCGGAATATTCTGGATGTCCGCCTTAAGGGTCAGCCATATATCGGAATTTGCACCGCCACCGGTTGCAACTGCGTTCTTTATGTTTATTCCGTACTCGGAAACAACCTCTGCGTTAAGACGCATTTCCATCGCCGTACCCTCCATAAGTGCCTTGAACACCTCTGCGTCAGAGGTCTGGGTGGTAAGTCCGATAATTGCGCCCTTTGCGCCAAGGTCCTGATAGGGTGTGCTCGCACCGCCGAAATAAGGAAGCGCAAGTATTCCCGAGGGACTGCTCTTTATATCCTTTTCGATATAAGCGAAATAGTTTTTCTCATCTGCACAGTAGTCGTGCATTATCTCCTTGCGCATCCAGTTTATAGTGGAGCAGCAGGAGTAATTGAGAATATAAGTGCAGTAAAGTCCCGGTACTGCAAAGGGTACGCAGGGATATCCCTGTCTTCCCATTTTTACGTCATGGGGCTTTTTGTCGAAAATCGTGGTAATGCATTCTACCGTACCCATACCGTCAACGGCGTCGCCCGCAGAAATCGCACCTGCACCAAGAGAGGTACATACCTGGTCGTGAGAGCCGAGAACAAGCACCGGCTCGCCCTTTATGCCAAGCTCACTGCAAAGGCTTTCCTTGATTTTTCCAACCACCGCACCCGTGGGCTTGGGAGTCGAGAACAGAGCCTTGTCAATTCCAAGCAAAGATAAAACCTTGTCGGAAAATTCCATTTTAGTTACGTCAAAGGCTCCCGTGCGTGCCGCAAGACCGTAGTCAATATTGCGCTCGCCTGTGAGAAGATAGCCGATGTAGTCGCATATAAGCAGAACCTTATTCGCCTTTGCAAAGGCTTCCGGGTCATTCTTTTTTATCCATAGGAGCTTATACAGCGAGTACATACTGTGCGGGATTACCCCGGTAATATCATATATAGCTTCTTCCCCCAATTGGATGCCGGCTTCCTTTGCTTCTTCTTCACCTCTGGGGTCTGTGTAAAGCATAGGGTAAAAGAGAATGCTATCGTCCTTGTCCAGAAGCACGAAGGATTCTCCCAGCGAGGAAATGCACATTGATGATATTTCGTGTCTTTGCGATACCTCTTGGATCATCGCCCTGATGTTTGTCCATAACACGTCGACGTTTATGTAGTTATCCTTACCGCAACGCTTAAAGTCGTAATCCTGAGAAAGATACTCAAGAATTTCACCTTCTTTTGAGAAAAGCTGACATTTACAGCGAGTGGTGCCGACGTCAATACTCAAATAATTCATATTACACCTCCTATTATAAATATTTTACTTGATTTTTTCTTTCATATAGTATAATTTATCTATAAACATGGTAATTTTGTACCGGAGAATACGAATATGAGGACATACAACACAGAAAAGATGCAGGAGCTGCTTGAAAGCTTCTATAATCTGACCAATATGAAAATATGTATATACGACAAAAGGGAGAACGAGCTGTGCTTTTATCCGACAAAGCTGTCGGGCTTTTGCGAGCTTTTGCGAAGGGAACGGGAGCTTGACGAAAAATGCCGTGAATGTGACAAGCGTGCCTTTGCAATGTGTCGCAAAACACGGGGCCAGTATTTTTATACCTGCCATGCAGGACTTCTTGAATGTGTATCGCCGGTGCTTTGCGGCGATAAAATAATAGGCTATATCGTAATCGGTCAGATAAAGGCAAATAAGCACACGAGCTTTGAGATGGTTGAGAACAAGGTGCCCGCCGCCCTTCGGGGTGAGCTGTCTGAAAAATACGACATGCTTCCCACCATCGACATGGATAAGATAATATCCGCTATGAAAATTCTCGAGGTATGCACCGGCTACGAATACCTGCGAAGCCTTGTAGACGTAGGCGAGAACACTATTGACGTTCTTCTTGACGACTACATAAACGAGCATATTGACGAGGGCTTGTCGGTACAGTCCCTTTGCTCAAAATTCGTTCTTTCAAGAAACGAAATTAACTCGGTCTTTAAGGAATGCTTCAGCTCCACACCCGCTGAATATATAAAATCCTGCAGGCTTAAAAAGGCAAGCAGGCTTCTTTTGGAGACAAAGCTTCCGGTAAGTGAAATAGCAAAGCGGTGCGGCATATACGACTACAACTATTTTTCAAAAGTATTCAAGCAGGCATATGGGACAAGTCCCAGAAGCTTCCGGAACGGCACGAATGTAAAGACGGAGTAAGCCTGTGACTTGTGCATTCTCCTCCAATCTGCTTACGCCGACAGCTCTCGACAGCGTAAGTTGACCCTCTCAGTCAGCTTGCGCTGACAGCTCTCCCAGAGGGAGAGCCATTATTGCCTCCCCTGTGGGGGAGGTGGCACGCTGAAAGGCGTGTCGGAGAGGGAATTGAATGTTTCACCCTCTTACAGCCCCCTTTAGGCAAGGGTAAGAATCCCCCAGTCTGCTTCGCAGACAGCCCCCTTTAGGCAAGGGTAAGAATCCCCCAGTCTGCTTCGCAGACAGCCCCCTTTAGGCAAGGGGGCCTATAACGACAAATATCCACCCGATATCGGGTGGATATTTATTTCTTAAGCTATCGTTAATGCTTATTCCTTATCTGCATCAGCAACCGTTGCTGCTGCGGCCTTGCCGCCAACGAAGCCGTTGATTATAGAGGTAACGTCAAGACCTGTGGACTCCTTGATACCGTCAATAACCTGATTTGTACTTGTCATAACGTCACGCACAAGCTTTGTGGAGTTGCCGTCGCCGTACATAACAATCTTGTCTGTCTGTGCAAGAGGAGCAGCGGCGTTCTTAACAACCTCAGGAAGTGCACCGAGATACATTTCAAGAACAGATGCTTCACCCATCTTCTTCTGAGCTTCAGCTTTCTTTTCAATAGCCTCAGCCTCTGCAAGGCCCTTGGCTCTGATACCTTCAGCCTCCTGCTCCATAGCAAATCTGAGAGCTTCAGCCTCAGCCTTCTTTGCTTCAGCCTCACGTACTGCCTCGTATGCCTGAGCGTCGGCGTCACGCTGTCTTCTGATAAGGTCCGCTTCCGCTTCCTTTTCTGCCTTATACTTAAGGGCGTCAGCCTGCTTTCTGATTTCAGCGTCAAGCTGTCTTTCCTTGATGGCGATTTCCTGCTCTGCAAGCTCGGTTGCCTTCTGAAGTCTTGCGATGTCCGCTTCAGCCTTGGTGATTTCTATGGTCTTACGCTGATTTTCCTGCTGGATTGAGTATGCAGCATCCGCTTCAGCCTTCTTTGTATCAGCCTGAGCACGAAGATTTGCCTTCTGAATTTCAAGCTCTGTGTTCTGTTCTGCTATGAGTCTATCCGCCTGAACCTTAACGGCGTTTGCTTCCTGCTGTGCGTTGGAGGTTGCAATTGCAATATCTCTCTGTGCATTAGCCTTTGCAATCTGAGCGTTCTTTCTTATCTGCTCGATGTTGTCGATACCCATATTTTCAATGGTACCTGCACCATCCTTGAAGTTCTGGATGTTGAAGTTTACAACCTCAATACCAAGCTTCTGCATATCCGGAACTACGTTTTCCGTAATCTTCTTCGCAACGCCCTGTCTGTCCTGAACCATTTCCTTAAGACCAACAGAACCTACGATTTCACGCATATTACCTTCAAGCACCTGTGTAACAAGGTGAATAAGCTCCGGCTGACGCATACCGAGAAGGGATTCTGCCGCACGCTTAAGACATTCAGGGTCAGAGGAAATCTTGATGTTGGCAACACCGTCAACCATTACGTTGATAAATTCGTTGGTAGGTACTGCTTCTGTGGTCTTTACGTCAACCTGCATAACACGGAGTGAAAGCTTGTCAACTCTTTCGAGGAAGGGAACTCTCCAGCCTGCACGACCGATAAGAATACGCTTTTTGCCAAGACCTGTGATAATGTACGCCATATCCGGCGGTGCTTTCAGGTAGCCTGCAATAAAGAGGATTACAATTATTACTGCTGCTGCAATGATGTAAGGTATCATAATATTTTCTCCTTTGTTTATAAATATTTTTTATTTATTTTTAATTATTTTGCGTCGGATTATCCCCGTTTTCTGTATTTTGTTCTGCTTCGGGAAGGTTTCCCTGAGCATCGTTGTCGGGGGTGTATCCGTTATTGGGATTATAGCCGTTGGGATTATAACCATTTGGGTTATAGCCGTTAGGATTATATCCGTTATTGGGATTATATCCACCGCTCCTGTGCATTGCGTCAAAATAAGCCATATCACCAACCACCGGTTTTGCGGTAAGGTCGCAGTAGAACACGGCAAGTGCGGCGTTCATGTAGGGCGCAAGGAACAGCGTGCCTATTCCGCAGGTAAAGGATGCGAGAATTGCCCAGCCGATAAAGCTTATGTTAAGTACGAAGTAATCAACCTTATGTCCACGCATAAGCTCCGTTGAGCGTCGAACCGCATCTCTTGCCCGAAGTGATGGGTTTTCTGCGATAACAATGTACGTCAGAACGTATCTGAAGGAAGCAACAACCGCAAGCACTATGCCGAATATTGCAAGTAAAATACCCACCGTCAGCATTACCGTTCCGAGTATTATGCTTGCCTCATCGGTGCTTCCAAACATAAGCGCAGAAAGCGTAATAAGAACAACACCCGGAATGTATCCTGCAAACAGCCAGAGAAGCACCTTCAGCTCGACAAGAAGCATTGCCTTAAAAGGCTTCGTAAAGCCACGCTTAAAGGGCTCGAAAAGGTTTGAAATATCACTTCGCTGTCCTGTGACAAGATTCAGTGAGAATAGCGCATTACCAACCTGGAGATTACTTGTTATAAGAAACGTAACAAGGAACATCGCTATCATTGCAATAACTAAAATTACTATTGCAGATACGCCTGCAAAGGCTGCTCCCGGCGCTGCCATCACGGCAAATGCCGTTGCACCGGTGCTAATGCCGATAATCTCGATAAATCCGACTATAAAGCCTAAAAGATAGCTTATCCCAAAGGATATTGCAATGGTTATCAGCGTTACAAGCACCGCATTTCCCCAATTGCCGGACAGCGCAGTTCTTGCCGCTCTCCTTGTTTCGCTTGATGACCTCATGGTTATCACTCCTTAACTTTATTTGCCCACCGAAGCTGCCGATGAGCAGAGCATTTATATGTGCAGTTACATTTCTGTGCGTATGAGCACACAAAAAGGAAGACTCGAGTATAGCTCCGACCTACGTCAGATTATAACAAAAAGACCTTTACGACACCGCTGCCGTAAAAGTCTTGTTAAAAATCTTATTAGGATTTTTGCACGAACCGGGCTTTGTTGCCGTAATGTCGATTGTGCGCCGGTGGTGTCACCGGAACTACTCCCTTTGTGTTGACTATTATAGCAGGTTTTTCATAGTTTGTCAAGTACTTTTGCATATATTTTTTAAAAAATTTGTACTTCTTTGGGCTTTTATGCCGAAAAATGTTAAAACCTACATTATTATATACCACAAGTTCGTGCAGCGCACTCTCCCCCAGTCAGCTCACAGCGACAGCTCTATGCCCTCTCAGTCAGCTTCGCTGACAGCTCTCCCAGAGGGAGAGCCATTATTGCCTCCCTCTGTGGGGGAGGTGGCACGCCGAAAGGCGTGTCGGAGAGGGGAATGTGGCTTTGCCGAAGGCAAAGACGGATGGAGTCTGTGTGCGTATTAAATTATATCAAAATTTCAGTGCAGCGCACTCTCCCCCAGTCAGCTCACAGCGACAGCTCTATGCCCTCTCAGTCAGCTTCGCTGACAGCTCTCCCAGAGGGAGAGCCATTATTGCCTCCCTCTGTGGGGAGGTGGCACGCCGAAAGGCGTGTCGGAGAGGGAAATGTGGCTTTGCCTGCGTGCGTATCAGATTATATCAAAGCTTCAGTGCAGCGCTTTCTCCCTCACCCGACTTCGTCGGCATTTTGCTCCGTGACCGTGCCGTCAGTGCTGTCCTGTGTGTTTTCATCGAAAGGGTTATCCCCGGAAGTATTGCCGTCTGCGATTTCCGTGCCCGCCTCGGCGTTTTCCTCTTCATCTCCTGTTCCGGCTTCCGTGTTCTCTACTTCGCTTTCTCCTGCTTCTTCAGTTTCTGCTTCCGTGTTCTCTGCTTCGCCTTCTCCTGCTTCTTCCGTTTTGGCTTCCGCTTCTTCCTGCGTTTTGGGTATTACCTCAAATTCCT